>CAIMNS010000061.1 GCA_903842945.1 uncultured Burkholderiales bacterium | reverse complement strand
AAAGCTCCATGAACGCCGCCCTGACCCAAATACACTTCCTTCACGCGTTCATCTTTGGCCATGTCACTGGGTTGACCAGAGCATAAAACACCACCATTGACCAACACCGTCATTTGCTTGGCGAAACTGAACACCAAGTCCATGTCGTGCTCGATCAACAAGACAGAAACATCTTGAGGCAGTTGATCCACCGTTGCAAGCAATTCCTCTCGCTCGCCAGCGGGCACGCCGGCCACAGGCTCATCGAGCAACAACACCTTGGGCTGACAAGCCAAGGCCACCGCTATTTCAAGCAATCTTTGCTTACCGTAACTCAAAGACCTAGAAGCTTGATGAGCCACATCGGTCAAGTGAAATTGCTCTAAAAGTTGCTGTACTTGTTCAAGCACCCCTTTGTCTTGCCCAAGCCTTGCCCACCACTGAGAGGTCAATCCTCTTGTTTGTGAGACCACGAACGTCAACGTGTCAAACGCAGACATGCTTGAAAACAATTGATTGATTTGAAAGGTTCTGACCAAGCCCCTTTGAACTCTTGAGTGAGGAGCTAGCTTAGAGATGTCTTGGCCCAACAACTCAATTTTTCCTGAGCTTGGCGCAAGCACACCCGTCAAGAGGTTGATCAAGGTTGTTTTTCCAGCTCCATTGGGACCAATCAAAGCATGTCGATCCCCTTTGAAGATATCCAAATCCACATTTTGTGTGGCCATGATGCCGCCAAAATTTTTACACAGAGCGCGAGCACTCAAAACAATTTCTGAGCGCTCGATGGGTTGTGATGTGTTCATGTTCATCAAGACCTCAAGCCTTTCAAGGTATTCAATAAACGATCACGACCGACCAAGACCAGAATCACCAAAAGCAAGCCAATCCAAAACATCCAATACTGCGGCGTCAGTGAAGAGAGTTGATCTTGAATCAATTTAAAAACAATGGCGCCAAGCACACCACCATACAACCATCCGACGCCTCCAATGACCAGCATCAGCATCACGTCCGCGGAACGCTCAAAAGAAAACACATCCAATGACGCAAAACCCGTTGTTTGAGCAAGCAAGGCGCCCGACAAACCGGCCACCGCAGCAGAAATGCAGTAGATGACCATCAAACTTTTTGAGACCGATAAACCAACGGCCATGGCACGAAGTCGGTTGTCGCGAATGGCCATGAGCGATGCACCAAAAGGCGAATGCACCAAGCGACGCAAGACCATCATCACCAAGATGACGATCCCCACGGAGTACATGCAAGCGACTTGTCCGCTTAAATCAAATTCAAACCTTCCCAGCACGGGACCCATCAAAACGCCTTGCAAGCCGTCTGCACCTCCCGTCAACTCACTGAATCGATTGGCCAATTCAAAACACACAAGCGACACACCAAGGGTCACCATCAACCGAGTCAGATCACTGCCTCTCAAGATGGTAAAGCTGCACAACAAGCCCAACAGACCCGAGGAGATCACAGCAAACAACAAGCCCATCAAAGGATCGTTGTGCAGGTGCTTTGCAAACAAGCCTGCGCTATAAGCCCCCCAGCCAAAGAACGCCGCATGCCCCAAGGAGACGATGCCCGAGTAACCGAGAATCAAATCCAGCGCCACAGCAAACAAGGCGGTGACAGCGATTTCGTTGAGCAACATGGCATGCGAAGAAAAGACAAAGGGAGAGGCCAAGGCCGCCAAAACACCCAGCCATTCCCACCATTGGGGCTTGTGACGAGACAAGACCTCTGAAAGGCCCATGGGCACACTCATGACTTGCTCCCCCTAGAGAACAGGCCTTGGGGTCTGAAAAGAAGGATGGCGATCATCAACACATACACCACAAAACCGCCCAATTGAGGGATGTAGTATTTGCCCATGACATCGGCCACACCCAGAAAAACAGCGGCCCATAAGGGTCCCGTGATGGAAGACGTGCCGCCCACCGCCACAACGATCAAAAAGTAAATCATGTACTTCAAGGGAAACAAGGGCTCGATGGACAAAATCTCTGCCCCCAAAGCGCCACCCAAGCCAGCCAGACCCGATCCAACGGCAAAGGTCAATAAAAACACTCGATTGACCGGAATGCCAAGACCCTCGGCCACCCTTGGGTCATCCACAGCGGCACGCAATTGAGAGCCAAATCGAGTTTTTGAAAGAATCAATTGAAGGACAAGGGTCAGCAAAGCGCACACGACCATGATGAACAATCTGTAGTACCCAAAACCAAAACTCCAAGCGCCCTCGCCCCATTCTCCGCGACCTTGGAGCCAATGAGGCAACACCAAATTTTGTTGCGACGAGCCCATCAAATAATCCACCGCAGCCACCGACATGAAGGCCAAACCAATTGAAAAAAGAACTTGATCGAGGTGCGATCTTTGGTACAGGTGACGGTACAACAAGCGCTCCATGAGAGCGCCCACCAAAGCGACCAGCACAAAAACTATTGGCAAGCACAGCAAAAATGGAACATCAACCTGCTTGAACAAAATCACCATCGCATAGCCACCCAGCATAGCGAACGCACCATGTGCTAGATTGATAAAGTTCATCAAGCCCAAAGTAATCGATAGGCCAACAGCCAGCACAAACAAAAGCATGCCATAGGCCACGCCATCAAAAAGAAGGGTCAGCATGTTAAGTCAACCTGTTGTTCCATGGCTTGGGCAATGAAGTGTTCACTTGTTTCTTTGGATTGAGCCATGACACACCCGATTTCTTGAGACACAGATCTCAAGAAATCGGCCAGAACATCTGAGCCATGAAAGTTCAGTTGTTTTTACCTGGGTCTTTGACGTCCTTGATGGCATCAAATTCCATGTTGTAGAGTTGTCCATTGACTTTTTCTACTTTGCGAATGTAGATGTTGTGAACCACATCTCTGGTTTGGGCATCGATGAACATCGGACCACGTGGGCTCTCGAAAATTTGTCCCTTCATGGCAGCCAACAATTGGTCGCCATTGGAGTTGCCCTTGGTCGCCTTCAAAGCCTCATATATCACACGCATGCCGTCGTAACCACCCACGGCCATGAAATTAGGACGCATGTTGTTGTTGGCCTTTTCAAATGCAGCTACAAACTTTTGATTCACTGCAGACTTGTGCGAAGCAGAATAATGGTGAGTGGTCACGGCACCCAAGGCCACGTCCCCAATGGAGTTCAACAAATCATCGTCCGTCACGTCTCCCGTGCCAATCAATCTGATGCCCGCCTTGTCCAAGCCTCGCTCAGCAAACTGCTTCATCAAAGCTGTACCTGCTCCAGAGGGTACAAAGACATACAGCGCATCGGGCTTTAAATCTCTGACCTTTTGTAAAAAAGGTGCGAAATCTGGATTTCTCAACGGCACACGAATGGTTTCAATGACCTGCGAGCCATTAAAGAGCATGCGATCTTTGAAATATTTTTCCGCGTCGATCCCAGGCGCAAAGTCACTGACCAAGGTCACTGCTTTTTTGATGCCGTTTTTTGCAGCCCAGTCGCCCATGGCCACAGCGGCTTGTGGCAGGGTGAAACTTGTGCGGATGATGTAGGGCGAGGCCTGTGTGATGCTAGAGGTCGCTGCAGCCATCACAATTTCAGGCACTTTGGCTTGCGTGGCAATGGGTGCGGCGGCCAAGGCCAAAGGCGTCAGACCAAAGCCAGCCAGAACGCTCACCTTGTCGTTGACGACCAGCTCTTGGGCCAGTCGCTTGGTGACGTCTGGTGCAGAGGTGTCGTCTTTGATGATCAGTTCGATCTTTCTTCCTGCCACCGCGTCGCCATTTTGAGCCATGTACAACTTGGCTGCAGCGGCGATTTGAATCCCCGTGGAAGCAAACGGGCCTGTCATGGGAAGAATCATCCCTATTTTGAAAGAATCCGCCGCCTGCAAGGAGCCCCCAAGGCAAAGTATCGCGGTAAGCGCAATGGATTTAACTGTACTTCTTTTATTCATTTGTCATCCTTGATTTTATTGATTTACAAAAGTGGCAGCGTCTTCGTCATTGCTGTCTGGAATTATTGTCCCACAAACTCCATCCAAGCTAGGACCAAGGGGCATCATTTGTTGTCTTTTCTTGCGCTGTCAAAAAAATTGTCCGCCCCTTGATGGTGGCAGTAAAAACCCTTGGTCTTAGTGGTCGCTAAGTTTTTGACAACTTAAAGGCTCGAGATCTAAAAAAGCAAGCATATATAATCAGCGTGATGCTTGTTTCAAGCCTCTTTCTTCAGACCTCTTTCAATGGATTCAGGTCCGAGCACTTTTTTATGGAGTAGATATGTCCCTCGCCTTAGATCAAATTTTGCCCGCTAGATACGACCACGTTGGAAGTTTCTTACGCCCTGCTTACCTTTTGGAGGCGCGCGCGCAAAAAGCAAAGGGTGAGATCACCCCTGAGGCCTTGAGAGAAGTCGAGGACAAAGCGATCAAAGAAATCATTGAGTTCCAACAAAGCGTGGGCCTTAAAAGCATCACCGATGGAGAGTTCAGAAGAACTTATTTTCACATTGACTTTTTAGAGCAACTCGGTGGTGTTAAAACAGACATACCAGTCACCGTCATCAAACCTGACGGCAGCGAGGAGTTGGCCCCGCCTGTGATCAAAGTCATCGACAAAGTCACTCACCATAAAAACATCCAATTGGCTGACTTTAACTTTTTGAAACAACATGTAGCCAAGGGCATGACGCCCAAGGTGACCATTCCCTCACCCACGATGCTGCATTTCAGAGGTGGACGCGCCGCCATCAGCAAGCAAGCCTACCCAGAGCTTGACCCCCAGTTCTATGATGACGTGGCCAAGGCTTACGGAGACGAGTTGCATGCCTTGGCTCAAGCAGGATGTACCTATGTGCAGATGGATGACACCAACTTGGCCTATCTTTGCGATGAAAAAATGCGCGAAGCGGCACGCTTAAGGGGAGATGATCCCAACGAATTGCCCCACCGCTATGCCGCCTTTGTGAACAAAGTGGTCGCTTTGAAGCCTGCTGGCATGACTTTGGCCATGCATTTGTGCCGTGGTAATTTCAAAAGCACACATGCGGCAGCAGGCAATTACGAACCTGTCGCTGAGGCCTTGCTCTCAGAGATGAATTTGGATGCCTATTTCCTTGAATACGACGACGACAGAAGTGGAGACTTCAAGCCCTTGCGCTTTTTACCCAAGGGAAAAATCGTTGTTCTGGGCTTGGTGACCACCAAATTTGGCGAAATGGAGACCAAAGACAGCATCAAACGTCGCATTGAAGAGGCTGCAAAATACGCGCCGCTTGAACAACTGGCCTTGTCCCCTCAGTGTGGCTTTTCCAGCACCGTGCACGGTAACAACATTGCCGTTGAAGCACAGAAAAACAAACTCAGATTGGTCATTGAAACCGCCCAAGAGGTTTGGGGCAACCACTGAGCCGATTGCTTTTGCGCACGCCAAGAACCGACCCTAGGGTCGGTTTTTTTGATCCCGGACCATTTTTTAGCTCAAAAAAGCCTGTTTTAGGCCCAAAAAGGAGCTTTTAGGCCCTTGAAATCTGTGTTTTGACCCCAAGCTTAACCCCATACCCTTTTTCCCCTGTATTTTTGAAACCATGTCTGATTCGACTCAACCCCCAAACCCATCCATGACACCTCACGACCCCAGCGCCGAGTCACATGCACCAGATGCGCATCAACAAGACCACACCCAAACCCACCTAGATACGCCATTGGACACCCCAATGGATCCCACACAGGCCTTGGCGCAAGCGCTTTCTGAGACGGCTGGCCTGCAAGCCAAGCTGAGCGAATTGCAAGACCAGTACCTCAGGGGACAGGCCGAGGTGCTCAACGCTCGCAAAAGAGCCGACGAAGAGGTCAGCAAAGCCAGGAAATTTGCCATTGAATCCTTTGCAGAGAGTTTGCTCCCTGTGCTCGATAGCCTTGAAGCGGGCTTACTGATCAAGGAAGCTACGCCGGAGCAAATCAAAGAAGGCGCAGAAGCCACGCTGAGACAACTCAAAAGTGCGCTTGAGCGCAACAAGGTCATTGCGATTGAACCTGCTGCAGGCACCAAATTTGACCCCCATCATCACCAAGCCATCAGCGTTGTCCCAGCAGAACAAGACCCCAACACGGTGGTCATGGTCTTGCAAAAGGGCTATTTGATCTCCGAGCGCATCTTGCGACCTGCTTTGGTGACGGTCACCGCTGCTTGAGGACTCGAACGAAAATTTGAACCTATCACCTTGTTTTTGGGTGTTTCATCCACATATTTACATCAACACTTTTTATATCAATCGCTGAATCTCATCGATCAGCGGCAAACGGAGCTTAAAAATGGGCAAAATCATTGGCATCGACTTAGGGACCACCAACTCATGTGTGGCCATCATGGAGGGCAACACCACCAAAGTGATCGAGAACTCTGAGGGCGCGAGAACAACGCCTTCCATCATCGCTTACCAAGAAGACGGTGAAATCTTGGTCGGTGCTTCGGCCAAACGCCAAGCGGTCACCAACCCGCGCAATACGCTTTATGCGGTCAAGCGCCTGATAGGTCGCAAATTTGAAGAAAAAGAAGTTCAAAAAGACATCGACTTGATGCCCTACACCATCGCCAAGGCCGACAACGGCGACGCTTGGGTGGAGGTGCGAGGCAGCAAATTAGCCCCCCCCCAAGTCAGTGCAGAGATTTTGAGAAAAATGAAAAAAACCGCTGAGGACTATTTGGGTGAAGCGGTCACCGAAGCCGTGATCACGGTGCCCGCTTACTTCAACGACGCGCAGCGACAGGCCACCAAAGACGCGGGCAGAATTGCTGGCCTTGAGGTCAAGCGCATCATCAATGAACCCACGGCGGCGGCCTTGGCATTTGGACTTGATAAAACAGAAAAAGGCGACCGCAAAATTGCCGTCTATGACTTAGGTGGCGGCACCTTTGACGTCTCGATCATTGAAATTGCCGACGTGGATGGGGAGAAACAATTTGAAGTGCTCTCCACCAACGGAGACACCTTCCTAGGTGGGGAAGACTTTGACCAACGCATCATTGACTTCATCATCTCAGAATTCAAAAAAGAACAAGGCGTTGATTTGGGCAAAGATGTGTTGGCACTTCAGCGCTTGAAAGAAGCCGCAGAGAAAGCCAAAATTGAATTGTCCTCTTCCACGGCGACCGATGTGAACTTGCCCTACATCACGGCCGACGCCACTGGCCCTAAGCACTTGAACATCAAACTCAATCGCGCCAAGCTTGAATCCTTGGTCGAGGAATTGATTGAGCGCACCATCGCACCTTGTCGCATGGCAATCAAGGATTCGGGTGTGAGCGTTGATCAAATCGATGATGTGATCTTGGTGGGTGGAATGACGCGCATGCCCAAGGTGCAAGACAAAGTCAAAGAGTTCTTTGGCAAAGAGCCGCGCAAAGACGTCAACCCCGATGAAGCGGTGGCCGTGGGTGCGGCCATTCAAGGCCAGGTGCTCTCTGGCGACAGGACCGACGTGCTTCTTTTGGATGTGACCCCATTGTCCTTGGGCATCGAGACCTTGGGTGGCGTGATGACGAAGATGATCACCAAAAACACGACCATTCCAACCAAGTTCGCTCAAACCTTCTCCACAGCCGAAGACAACCAACCTGCGGTGACCATCAAGGTCTTCCAAGGTGAGCGTGAAATTGCCAATGTCAACAAAATGCTGGGCGAATTCAACCTCGAGGGCATTCCACCCTCCTCCAGAGGTACGCCACAAATTGAAGTCTCCTTTGACATCGATGCCAATGGTATCTTGCACGTTGGTGCAAAAGACAAAGGCACCGGCAAAGAAAACAAAATTACCATCAAAGCGAACTCAGGCCTGTCAGAGGATGAAATTCAAAAGATGGTCAAAGATGCAGAACTCAATGCGTCTGAGGATAAAAAGAAGCTTGAAGTGGTGCAAGCCAAAAATCAAGGCGACGCGGCCCTTCATTCCGTACAAAAGAGCTTGGCCGAGCATGGCGACAAAATCGATGCGAGCGAAAAATCCGCCATCGAAACAGCTCTGAAAGCCTTGGAAGAGGCCTTGAAGAGCGAAGACAAAACAAGCATCGATGAAAAGACGCAGGCCTTGATGACGGTCAGCCAAAAGCTTGGTGAAAAAGCTTATGCCGACCAACAAGCGGCTGCAGGCGCTCCTCATGCACAAGGCCCCCAGGACGCTCAACAGGCGGCCAAACCAGCCGATGACAACGTGGTGGACGCCGAGGTCAAGGAAGTCAAAAAAGCTTAATTCAAAACCGCTCCAACCTCTACATTCGCCGCGCTGTGACCTCCCATTGAGGCCTGCGCGGCTTTGTTGTTCAACAAGGATAGCTCTACATCATGGCAAAAAGAGATTTTTACGAAGTCCTGGGTGTCTCCAAAAGCGCCAGTGAAGAAGAAATCAAAAAGGCTTATCGCAAGCTTGCGATGAAATTCCACCCTGATCGCAACGATGGGGACAAGGAGGCTGAGGTCAAATTCAAAGAGGTCAAGGAAGCCTATGAAATGCTTTCTGATGCAGAAAAGCGCGCGGCTTATGACCAATTTGGTTTTGCTGGCGTGGACCCCAACATGCGCGGTGGCGCGGGTGGCGGCTTTGGCGGCGCTGGATTTGCAGATTCCTTTGGAGATATCTTCGGCGATATTTTCGGTCAAGCCCGTCGGCAACAAGGTGGTCGTCAAGTCTACCGAGGCAACGACCTGAACTATGCCATGGAGATCACGCTAGAGGAAGCAGCAGCGGGCAAAGAGTCTCAAATCCAAGTGCCCAGTTGGGAGAGTTGCGACACCTGTCACGGCTCGGGCGCCAAGCCCGGTACGTCCGCCAAAAATTGTGGTACGTGTGGTGGCTCTGGTGCGGTTCAAATGCGCCAGGGCTTCTTTAGCGTTCAACAAACATGTCCTCATTGCCGCGGTGCAGGCAAGGTCATTCCAGAACCCTGCACCCCTTGTCGTGGCCAAGGAAAAATCCAAAGCCAAAAAACCTTGGAGATCAAAATTCCATCTGGTATCGATGCTGGCATGCGCATTCGATCCACTGGCAACGGAGAACCTGGCGCCAACGGAGGCCCTGCAGGGGATCTGTACATCGAGATCAGAATTCACAAGCACGACATCTTTGAAAGAGATGGAGATGATTTGCATTGCGCTGTTCCCATTGGTTTCACGACCGCTGCATTGGGTGGTGAGATCCAAGTGCCCACCCTTCAGGGTGAAGCCGCCATCGACATCCCCGAGGGCACGCAAACAGGCAAACAATTCAGACTCAGAGGAAAAGGCATCAAGGGCATTCGTTCAAGTTTTCAAGGTGACTTGTACTGTCACATCACGGTCGAGACGCCCGTCAAGCTCACCGAGCATCAACGAAAACTCCTCAATGAACTCGATGAATCCTTGAAAAAAGGCGGCATGAAACACTCTCCCAATGAAAAGGGATGGGCTGAAAAGTTGAAAACTTTTTTCAACTGAGTGACCCGTTCAAGCCCGATCATGTGTCTTTTCAAGTCCAATGACTTGCTCAACTGGCCCCCTTCAAGACCATGAGCCTTGGGGCTGTTTTGATGGCGGCAGGCTCGGGCTCCAGAATGGGGTTCAAGCCCAAGTGTCTTTTGCGCTTGAACGGCCAAACATTGATGGAACGCTTGATTGAGGCTTTGATGCAAGCGGGGGTGGATGAATTGGTCGTTGTGCTTGGGCATTACCACCAAGACATTGCCCCCTTTGTTCGACATGAAAAAGCCCATTGTGTGCTCAACCCCAGACCTGATGAGGGTCAGATTTCATCACAACGCATCGGTCTCCAAGCTTTGAAGCCAACCCATGACCGCATCATCATGGCCTTGGCCGACCAACCCTTGATTGAAACAGTTGATGTGAAGCAGTTGCTCATGGAGTTCAAGACGCGCGCAGACAACATTGAAATGGTCTCTCCACGGCTAAGCTCTGGGCCAGGGAACCCGGTGATCATCTCCAACACAGTGCGGCATGACATCTTAAAGCAAGGCAGCAATTACGGATGCCGACAATGGAGAGGGGAACATCCCTCTCGCGCTCACCAATTTTTGAGCGACAACCCGCACTTTGTCTGCGACGTGGATACGCTTGAAGATGTCCGTGCGCTAGAAACATCCAAGGGCATTTCACTCACTTGGGATCCAAGTTGAGAATGCCAAGCTCGTTCTTGGCCCTTGTCCTTGGTGCTTGCTGTGCCCTGCATGCATCAGCGTCGGAGAAAATCACCTACAACATTTGGATGGAAAACGGTCTCCAAGCTGGCACTCAAACCATTGAGAGAAAAACCCCTTTGACCGTTCACACCCAATTCGACTTCAAAGAAAACGGTCGCGGGCCCTCCTACCAAGAAGTCTATCGGTTAGATGCCTTAGGCGGATTCAAGGACTTTAGCATCAATGGGATCTCTGAAATGGGCTCCATCGTCAAAGAGCAGTTTCACGTCAAAAACGGCTTGGCCTCATGGCATTCAAATGCCGAAAACGGCTCAAAAGCTTTCATCAAGGGGCAAGTCTATATCCCCATGAATTCATCTTGGGCCTTGAACGCCTTGCTGATTGAAGCCCTCAAAAAGAGAAAAACCACCACCTTGGCTTTGCTGCCTTCAGGTCGTCTGAGCCTGCAAAGCATCGCCAAAACCACTTTGAAGAAGGGCAAACTTCGCAAACAGGTGGAATTGTTGATGCAAACTGGATTGGGTTTGAGCCCCCAATTTTTTTGGGCAAGTACCGGCCCTCGCCCAAGGTTGTTTGCCGTGATTTTGCCTGGATACTCTTTGATGGTTCAACAGGGCTGGGAAGAGTACTTGACCGAACTCAATCAAAGGCAAAGCGATGCTGAGAAAAAAATTCTCAAACTGAAGGCCCAATCTCTTCAAAAAAGCATTGAAGGGATTGTGCTCATTAAAAATGTCAAACTATTTCAAAGCGAGACGGGCACCATCAGTGAACCGAGCAACCTTTATTTCAACAAAGACTACATTTTGGGCATTTACCCCCAAGAGGTGATGCCACTCCAAGCAAGCTTTGAAATCGATGCCAAAGAGCGCGTACTTTTACCAGGCTTGTTTGACATGCACACGCACATCAACCGCTGGTCTGCCATGTACAGCATCGCCGCAGGCGTCACCAACATTCGGGACATGGGCAACTCCAACCGTGAACTGCAGGAAATGATCCGTGAGGTCAATGCTGGCGACATCATTTCACCCAGAATCTTGGCGGCAGGCTTGATTGAAGGCGTCAGCGAATACTCCTCTTACGATGGCATCTTGATTGAGACCCTGGAACAAGCTAAACATGCCATCGATTGGTACAAGGGCAATGGCTACCGACACATCAAACTCTACAACTCCTTCCCCAAGGAGATGGTTCAAGCAACCACCGACTACGCCCACAGCTTGGGCCTGAGCATTGGCGGACATGTGCCCGCCTTCATGACATCCAAAGAGGCGGTGGAGCAAGGCTTCAACGAGATCAACCACATCAATCAATTGCTGTTGACCTTTTTGGTCAATGCGCAAACAGACACCAGAACCCTAGATCGATTTTATTTGCCAGCACAAAAATTAGCAGACCTGGACGTTGACTCCAAGGAGGTCAAAGACTTCATCAACTTGCTGGTTCAAAAGAAAGTCGTTGTGGATCCAACCTTGACAGCGTTTGAGTTTATTCACCTCCAAGATGGAGAGATGTCCAAAGCCTATGAAACCATTGCGCATCACATGCCACCAGACATTGAGAGGAGTTTCAAAGTGGGCTCGATGCTGATACCTGATGAAGCCACCGCGCAAGTGTACCGAAAATCCTATCTCAAAATGATTGAGTTGACTGGCCTGCTTTACCGCAGCGGTGTACCCCTTGTGGCGGGCACTGATGCGTTACCAGGTTTTTCTCTGCACAGCGAACTGGCGCTTTATGTGCAAGCGGGCCTCACGCCCTCTGAGGCCTTGAAAATTGCCACGTTCGATGCGGCCAAGATTGCCGGCGTTGACCGGGAATTGGGGGCCATCAAGGTTGGCAAACTTGCTGACATGATCCTGATCGACGGCGACCCCACACTCAACATAGAAGATGTTCGCAAAGTTGATTTGGTCATCTCCAAAGGCAAATACATATTTCCCAATGAAGTCAATGAAAGCATGGGCGTCAAAGCTTTTGTCAGCAAACCGTCCTTTATCAAAAAGCTACCCAAGACTGAGTTGAACACTTTTTTAAATTGACAGCAAGACTCAAAGAAAACGATCCAAGAATTTTCGGCTTTGCCGATCAAGAGAAGGCAAGTCCTTGATCAAAAACTGCACACCATAAGCATCAGAAACAATCAGGGTGTTGGCGGTGAGACGTTTGATATCCTCCTCGCCTTTGAGCAGCAACTCGGTTGCACCACGCGTGGTTTGTACAGACCACCTGCTAGGTGTGACAAAGGAGTTGACCGCATCCAATTTGGTGATCTCGGGCATGAACTCTCGATTTTGCAAACACAGCTCAATGTTGTGCTGGGTTTCAGATGGCACGTGTGTCAAACGCTCCATCCACAGCAACTCCTTGCCCTCTCGACTTAAAATGGAGACCCCCTCCTTGGGTGCTGAAATCGGGAAAGCCCTGACGGCGATCACATGATCATGCGACTCATCTCCTAGACTCAAGTGCCAAATGCCAAAAGCGTCCGACCACAATTTGAAATCTTGGGGTCCGTTTTCATCGCTCTGGTGGGTCAATACATGTGCATCACTCATTTAAATCAACCCTTGATCATAGGTACTTTGCTCTGTGGACACGGGTAAACCCAGTTCAGCTTGATGGGCCTGGGCCTGGTAGAGCCTCCAATAGGCGCCTTGCTTGGCCATCAAGGCATCGTGACTGCCCTCTTCGACCATTTCGCCTTGTTCCATCACAACCAATCGATCGGCGCGCTTGAGCGTAGAGAGTCGATGGGCAATGGCAATGGTGGTTCGACCCTTGACCAAATTGTCCAAGGCCTTTTGAATTTCCTGCTCGGTCTCCGTGTCAACGGAGGACGTGGCCTCGTCCATGATCAAGATTTTAGGATTGATCAGCAAGGCCCGTGCAATGGAGATGCGTTGCCTCTCACCACCTGAGAGCCCTTGCCCGCGCTCACCCACCAAGGAGTCATAAGCTTGTGGCAAGCGAAGAATAAACTCATGCGCATGCGCTGCTCTAGCCGCTGCAATGATTTCTTCACGCGTTGCACCGCTGCGACCGTAAGAGATGTTGTCAGCAATGGTTCCAAAAAACAAGAAGGGCTCTTGTAACACCAGGCCAATGTGCGCCCTGTAGTCGGCCAACATGAAACGCCGAATGTCAACACCGTCAAGCTCTACCGTGCCTTCGCTCAAATCATAAAAGCGACAAATCAAGTTGACCAAGGTGCTTTTGCCCGAACCACTTTGCCCAACCAAACCAATCATTTCACCAGGCTTGATGGTCAGGTTCAAGTCCTTGATCACCAAACGGTTACCATAACGAAAGGAGGCATGGCTGAGTTTTATCTCACCCTCAATGTTGTGGACTTTCACGGGGTCGTTCGGCTCAGGCACGCTAGAGACGTGGTCCAAAATCTCAAAAATTCTCTTGGTCCCTGCTGCGGCCTTTTGGGTGTGGGAGACAATTCGACTCATCGAGTCCAAACGCGTGTAAAAGCGTCCGATGTAAGCCAAGAAAGCCGTGAGCACCCCGACCGTGACTTGGTGTTTCGCAACCTGCCAAATACCAAAGGCCCAAACGATGAGCAAGCCCACCTCGGTCATCAGCGTCACGGTGGGAGAAAACAAGGACCAAAGAAAATTGATGCGGTCATTGACCGCTAAATTGTGCTTGTTGGCCTCCTTGAATCGAGCACTCTCTCGACCTTCTTGTGCAAAAGCCTTGACCACCCGAATGCCTGGAATGGTGTCGGCCAAGACATTCGTCAGCTCTGACCAAACGCGATCTATTTTTTCAAAACCAAGCCGCAAGCGATCGCGAACCACATGAATCAACCAATAAATGAAAGGCAAAGGCAAGAGGGTGACCATGGCCAAATAGGGGTCGATGGTGAATAAAATGATGGCCGTCATCACGATCATCACAAAGTCCGTTGCGAAATCCAACAAATGCAAAGACAAAAAGACGCAAATTCGGTCTGTCTCACCCCCAATTCGCGTCATCAAGTCCCCGGTTCTTCTCCCCCCGAAGTACTCCAGCGACAACTTCATCAGATGGTCGTAGGCGCTCGTCCTCAAATCAGCCCCAATGCGCTCCGACACCAAGGCCAAAATGTACGTTTTCAGCCACCCCAAGGACCAAGCCAAAAGTGCAGCCGTCAACAAACCCAACAAATAACTGGCAACCTGCTCCAACTCAATGTCCTTGCCGTTTTGGAACGGAATGAGGACGTTGTCCATCAATGGCATGGTCAGATAAGGCGGTACCAAGGTCGCAGCTGTAGAGGCCAGGGTCAATAAAAAACCCACCAACAAACGCGTTTTATAAGGCTTGGCAAAGCGCCACAGTCTGAGCAAACCCCACGTCGAGGCTGGGGCTTCATCCGCCTCTCCCAAAGCCACGGATCTGGACGGCTCAATCTCCTGGCTCCCCAAGAGTTCACCGACTTTCTCATCTTGAGCTGACCCGGCATGGATGGGGTCTAGCTGAGCAAGAGCGCTTGACTTGCCAGAATCGGTCTGCATGGATGCATGCAGGTGCCGCTCAAGACTGCGGTTCCATGCCGTTTGCAGCGCCACGGCCTTGACGTTGTTGGCCAAAGTGAATCGCCATTTGGCAATTTGTTTCTGGCTGTCAACCAACTCCAAAGTGCCCACGCCAGCAAAGTCGAGGTGATTCAACCGGGCTTGGAGCCCAATCGGTAAGATCTCAAGCTGAGGACCATCCCGCTGCAAGTCTCTAGATGGATCAACATCGACCGCCTCAGGCATGGACCATGAGAGCAACCTTTCATCGGTGGCCACCAAAAGCCCTTTGGTGAAACAAAGTCGCCTGTCCAAGTCAACCTCCAAGACGGCTAAAACGTTTTCATGGGAAGACAGGCTCGAATGCACCAAAGCCAGCCAACCCTGGGGAATCTCTACTTGGGAAACACTAGGCAGGACCATAGGGGGGTTTTTGTAAATTAATCAGGATCCAGAGAGACATTTTGATAAAGATGTTCTTTCGGGCAAGGTCAAACAAGAAGAAGGCCAAGAAACACGATGTCAATGAAACTTTTCTTACAATGGCGTTTGGCAACCCCTCAGATTGTAACTTCGCCCTCAGGCGGATCCGTCCAAGATGGAACCACTTTGAAAGAAAAGCACAAATCCAAGGGGCAATTAACGTCATAATGTTCATGTTTTGTATAACGTTTCAAGAGCACGGTTGGAAGACCTGTTTCTAAACTCAATTTCGCACCTCTCAAAACTTTTTTGTACGCTCCACCCCCCTCAGCCCCAATCATTCAACACCATGTCACATCCAGACATTCAAATTCTTCGCATGCGTTACCTCAGAGGCCCCAACATCTGGACTTACCGTTCGGTCATTGAGGCTTGGGTTGACATTGGGGTCTTGGAGGACTTCCCCTCCAATTTAATCCCTGGTTTTTACGACAGATTGACCACTTGGCTACCTGGACTGATCGAGCACCGGTGTGGCATCGGCGAGCGAGGTGGTTTTTTAATGCGCTTAAAGGACGGCACTTGGGCAGGACATGTGATGGAACATGTCGCACTTGAGTTGCAAACCTTATCGGGTTTGGACACGGGCTTTGGCAAAGCCCGCGAAACCTCCACGCGTGGCGTCTACAAAGTCATCATCTACGCCGTACAAGAAAAAGTAGGCGAACAAAGTCTCCTCTTGGCCAAGGAGTTGGTGATGGCGGCCATCAATGACACCCCCTTTGACCTTCAAGCCCACCTCAATGATTTAAAGGACACGGTTGACGAATACTGCCTAGGTCCAAGCACGGGCTGCATTGTTGAGGCGGCCAACGACAGAAAAATCCCCTCCATTCGCTTGACCGAGGGCAACCTTGTTCAATTGGGTTACGGCGCCAAACAGCGCCGCATTTGGACGGCAGAGACCGATCGCACCTCGGCCATCTCAGAAAACATCTCCAGTGACAAAGACCTCACCAAACAGTTGCTCAAAAACTGTGGAATTCCGGTGCCACAAGGCCAATTGGTCAACAACGCGGAGGATGCGTGGACCGCCTCACAAGAAATCGGACTGCCTGTGGTGGTCAAGCCCAGTGATGCCAACCGCGGACGAGGCGTGTCTTTGGGCCTTAAAACCGAAGCCAACATCAAGGCCGCTTTTGAAATCGCCAACCGCTACGGCACCGAGGTCTTGGTGGAGCGCTACGTCCAAGGCGACGAACATCGCTTGCTGGTGGTCGGCGACAAGGTGGTTGCCGCCGCCAAGGGCGAGACCGCCTATATCCATGGCGATGGCAAGCACACCGTTGAAGAATTGATCGAACGACAAATCAACTCCGACCCAAGACGTGGACCGACCGAGGATTTCCCACTGAATTCAGTCAGGCTCAAGGACCAACCGCAAGCGGTCCTTCAAATTGAGAGCCAGGGCTTCAAGGCCACGAGCGTGCCAGATGCAGGTGTCTCCATCATCGTTCAGCGCAATGGCAACATGAACAACGATGTCACCGATGTCATTCACCCAGAGGTGGCCGCCATCGTTTGTCTGGCAGCCAGAGTCGTGGGGCTTGACATTGCGGGTATCGATTTGGTGGCCCAAGACATCTCCAAGCCCTTGAATGAGCAAGATGCGGCCATTGTCGAAGTCAATGCCGGTCCTGGCTTGTTGATGCACCTCAAACCCTTGAACGGACAAGCCAGGCCAGTAGGTCGATCCATCGTTGATCACCTTTTTACCAACAATGAAAATGGACGCATCCCCATCGTTGGCATCCTAGGTTCAGTGCAAACCAATTTGCTTTCTCACTTGGTCGCTTGGTTCTTGCACCTCTCAGGCAAAAGAGTCGGCCTGGCCTGCGAGGAAGGTCTTTACATGGACCAACGCAAGGTGGAATCCACCGATGCCAGAGACTTCACCATTGGTGAGCGTTTGCTCATCAACCGCACCTTAGAAGCGGCGGTGTTTCAAACGTCTCCTTGGCACATCTGCCAAGACGGCCTACCCTATGACCGTTGTCTCGTTGGGGTGGTGACCGACATGAAGCGAGAGGACTGGGACTTGAGAGAGCATGACATCTCTTCCGACGAAAAGTTCAAAAGTGTGATGCGCACGCAAATCGATCTGGTGCTCACCAACGGCGTGAGCGTGTTGAATGCCGAAGACCCCAGTGTGGTTGATTTGGCTCAATACAGCGATGGTGAGGTGATCTTTTATTCCACCGACCCAGACATCGAAGTGATGAAAGTCCACCGTGCAGAGGGCAAAAGAAACGTCTACTACAGAGATGGTCATGTGGTCTTGGCCAGAGGCGGGCAAGAGACCTTGCTGTTTCATTTGGATTTTCCGCCCATTGCCATGCGCATCAAACAAGATGGCTTTAACCTGTCCACCTTGCTTGCAGGTGTGGCTTGCGGCTGGGCACTGGACATTGCACCTCTTTTGATCCGTGCAGGTCTGAAAAATTTTGGTCAAAAAAACTCCATCTCTCCTCCCCTTGACATCAGGACCTATGCCTCATGAATGTTTCACGAATTAGAGCGCTCAGAGGTCCCAATCTTTGGACCCGACACACCGCCATCGAAGCCTTGGTGACCTGCGATGAACGCCAAGATGATTTGAGCGAGATGCCCCATTTCGAACAGCGCTTACGTAATCTCTTTCCTGGCATGGGCGCCTTAAGGCCCACTGAACGGGGCGCAAAGATGGGCATTGCGCACGCTTTGGAAATCGCAACCCTTCACCTTCAGGCCGAGGCCGGCTGTCCGGTGACTTTCTCTAGAACCACACCCACTTCAGAAAATTTGTTGTACCAAGTGGTGGTTGAATACACCGAGGAAGAAGTGGGCGTCATGGCCTTGGAGTTCGCACAGAAATTATGTGCCTGTGCACTCCAAGACCAGCCCTTTGATCTTGAAACGGCCATTAAAAATCTTCGAGATTTGGACGAAGATATACGCCTTGGCCCCTCGACGGGTTCCATCGTGGACGCGGCCCTTAACCGCGGCATTCCCTTTCGTCGCTTGACCCAAGGCAGCTTGGTTCAATTTGGTTGGGGCTCCAAGCAAAAGAGAATTCAAGCGGCTGAAATTGACGCTACCTCTGCTATTGCAGAGTCGATTGCACAAGACAAAGAACTGACCAAGAAACTGCTTTATGCCGCTGGCGTACCTGTGCCATTGGGTCGACCTGTCAACGATCAAGAGGACGCCTGGGTCGCAGCGCAAGCCATTGGATTTCCTGTCGTCATCAAACCTCAAGATGGCAACCAAGGCAAAGGGGTGAGCGTCAACATCAACACCAAAGAAGAGGTGTTTGCCGCCTTCGAGAATGCCAAACGCTTTAAAGACGACATCATGGTCGAGCGTTTTTTACCTGGTAGCGACTACCGACTCTTGGTCGTGGGCAACAAATTGGTGGCCGCTGCTAGACGCGAGCCCCCCTTTGTCACTGGGGACGGCATTCATACCGTTCAAGCCTTGGTCGAGCAAGTCAATGCAGATCCCAAAAGAGGCGATGGTCACGCGACGTCTTTGACGAAAATTCGTTTTGATGAAGTTGCCATGGGCCGCCTCAAAGAGCAAGGCCTTGAGGCCCATAGTGTGCCCGACAAAGGGGTGCGTGTCATCCTCAGAAACAATGCCAACCTCTCCACCGGTGGAAGTGCCACGGACGTGACCGATGACGTGCACCCTGAGGTCGCATCCAGGGCCATTGAAGCGGCCCAAATGGTGGGCTTGGACGTGTGTGGCGTGGACGTGGTGTGCGAGTCGGTGCTTCGCCCGCTTGAGGAGCAGCAAGGGGGCGTGGTGGAGGTCAATGCCGCACCAGGTCTCAGAATGCACTTGAACCCCTCCTATGGCAAAGGCCGAGATGTGGGTGAGGCCATCGTGTCGCAACTCTATCCCGCTGGAGAAGATGGTCGAATCCCAGTCATCGCAGTGACCGGCACCAATGGCAAAACAACCACGGTGAGGTTGTGTGCCCATTTGCTCAGGGCCCAAGGCCTGAGGGTGGGCATGACCAACACCGATGGTGTGTATGTCAATGGCCGACAAATTGACGACGGCGATTGCTCGGGTCCCCGGTCCGCCAAAAATGTTTTGATGCACCCTGATGTGGACGCAGCCGTTTTTGAAACAGCCAGAGGCGGTATGCTGCGGGAAGGCTTGGCTTTTGATCGTTGCCAGGTCGCCGTGGTCACCAACATTGGTATGGGCGATCATTTGGGTCTCAATTACATCTCTACCGTTCAGGACTTGGCAGTGTTAAAACGGGTGATTGTCCAAAACGTGTCCCCTTCTGGCATGGCGGTCTTGAATGCGGCAGACCCCATAGTGGCTGCCATGGCGTCCACCTGTCCTGGACAAGTCACTTACTTTGCTTTGGATGCGCACCACCCGGTGATTGCAACGCACCGAGCACAAGGCAAGCGCGTGGTGTTTGTAGAGGACGACCAAATCGTCGCCATGCAAGGCAGCATGCAAGTTCGAATCCCCATGGTCGATATTCCCTTGACCAGGCGAGGCGTCGTGAATTTTCAGATTGAAAATGCCATGGCCTCCATTGCTGCTGCTTGGGCCGTCGGTATTCCGTGGGGCGTCATTTGCAAGGGACTTTCTACCTTTGTGAGTGACCCAACAGCGGTGCCAGGGCGTTTTAATGTCTTTGATTACAAAGGCTCAACGGTCATTGCCGACTATGGCCACAATCCTGATGCCATCAAAGCACTTGTCCAAGCCGTCACAAACTTACCAGCCAAACGCAGAAGTGTGGTGATCAGTGGCGCCGGAGACAGAAGAGATGAGGACATCAAAGAGCAAACCCGCATCATTGGCAATGTGTTTGATGAAGTGATTTTGTACCAAGATGCCTGTCAACGCGGTCGAGTCGATGGCGAGGTGCTGGCCCTCCTTAGAGAGGGACTCAAGGACGCCAGCAAGACCGAGAAAGTGCAAGAAATTTATGGGGAATTTTTGGCCATCGACCAAGCCATGAACAACTTAAAACCTGGGGAATTGTGTTTGATCTTGATCGATCAGGTCGAAGAGGCGCTCAACCACATCATGAAAAAAGTCAATGAGATTGCGGCCTAAGGCTCACGACTCGGGTTGACAGACTTGTTTTTTAAGAATGGCCAAGTAGGTGTTGGGGCGAATGGGAAACTCTTTGGTTTTCCATTCCTGCTCATCGAGCGACATGACTTCTTTGCCTTTGCCCAGCGGTTTGTCAAAGTAACTGGCTGACAACCTGACAAACGTGTCGTTCTTGCAATACAAGCGCCAACGCACCATCTCGGACTGAAAGGTGTCTCCTTTGAAGGTTTTACTTGCCTTGGCGTAGTCGCTGAGTGTCCAAACGTACCGGCTCACGTGCACCGCTTTGACCGCTTCTTTGTCCCACAAGTGCGTCACATCCTCATCCTTGTCGATCTCAGCCCACTCGGCATGAGATACGCCTGCAAAGCCCAAGCACAGGAGACAAAAGGCCATGACCGTGAACCTGCTGAAAAGCAAGCTCGCGTAGGCATTCAATGAAGAAGACTTTTGTTTCATCTAGTCAGATCAAGGGTAAAAGACGAGGAGGACAGTTCAAGCGCGTGTTGTTTCAACGAAGGGGGCAAAAGAACAAGAAACACCTTGGACACTTCCCTTGTTTCGGCACCAAAGTATAAAAACTTTAATCCTACATTCTGATGAGATTCATTTTTCTACCGTATAGTATGATTCTAAAGACTTGTTTTGAGCCTTTCCACCCATCTTAACCAACGCCTCAATCATGAGCAACATTTACTCAACCCTAGAGCGACTCCACATCACCCTGCCCCCCATGGCCAAGCCAGCAGCGGCCTATCAGCCCTTTTGTGTGAGTGGCTCTATGGTTTACCTCAGTGGCCACATTGCAAAAAAAGAGGGCTTGCCATGGGTCGGGCAACTGGGGCTCACCATGAACACCGAAGAGGGACAAGCCGCGGCAAGATCTGTGGCCATTGATCTCATGGGCACCTTACAAGCTGCTTGCCAAAGCCTCGGGCATGATCTAGAGGCGGTGAAACAAATTGTCAAAGTCACAAGCTTGGTCAACTCTACCCCTGAGTACACACAGCAGCACTTGGTGACCAATGGTTGCAGTGAGTTGCTCGCCGAGGTCTTTCAATCCAAGGGCTTGCATGCACGCTCAGCTTTTGGCGTGGTTCAACTGCCTATGGGGGCATGTGTTGAGATTGAAATGATCGTCGAACTGAACGCTTGAACTGTCTTCTTGTTCACCATCAACGCCACCTAAGGACTGCCATGAAAAAAACAATGCTCTTATCCCTTTTATTGGCATGCACTGTCCAATGCGTTTTTGCTCAGCTGAACACGGCATTGTTGTCCTCCATCGAAAAAGAGAAGGCCCCCTATTTAGAAACACTTCAAAGTCTGGTCTCCATTGAATCGGGCAGTCGCGACAAGGAGGGTTTAGATCAAATTTCCACACTCATCTTCCAAAAACTTCAAAGCTTGGGAGGACAAGTAGAGTTCATAGAACCCGGTGAAGGTTTGTACAAAATGTACGATACGCCAGATCGCCCAGGACGCATGGTCAAAGCACAATTCAAGGGAACTGGCCATAAAAAGATACTTTTGATCGCACACATGGATACCGTTTATCTCAAAGGTATGCTTGCCAAGCAACCCTACAGGATTGAAGGCGATCGAGCCTATGGACTCGGTATATCGGATGACAAACAAGGCATTGCATTGATATTGCATACGTTGGAGGTCTTGAGGAAAAATGGTTTTCAAGGCTATGAAAAGATCACTGTTTTGATCAACGGTGATGAAGAGATCAGCTCCCCAGCGGCCAGGTCCTATTTCTCTAGACTAGGCGCAGAACACGATGCGACATTTTCTTGCGAAGCCTCACAGGTCAAATCCGATCG
Organism: uncultured Burkholderiales bacterium; assembly: GCA_903842945.1. Taxonomy (GTDB): domain Bacteria; phylum Pseudomonadota; class Gammaproteobacteria; order Burkholderiales; family Burkholderiaceae_C; genus Limnohabitans. The sequence goes on along the minus strand of CAIMNS010000061.1, from coordinate 2,932 downwards.
TGTAGCACTCACCACAGCAGGGATCGGGGCCGTTAACTTGAACATCACCGGCAAAGCCTCTCACGCCGGCTCTGCTCCTGAACTGGGAAGAAATGCTCTTGAGGAGTTGTCTTTTCAAATTCAACAAATGCGCGATTTGACGGATCCCAAAGAGGGCATCAAGATGAACTGGACTTTGGCCTCTGCAGGGACGAACCGCAACGTCATACCTTCTGTCGCTTTTGCTAGCGCTGATGTGCGCTTCATGACAAAGGAAGGTTTTGATGTCATCGAGAAAAGAGTGCTAGAGCGCGTCAAAAAACAACTCATCCCCGACGCCAAAGTGGACGTCACCTTTGAGCGTCGCCGCCCGCCTTTGGTCACCAGCGCACCCTCTCTTCAAATGGCCCAACATGCCAAAAAGATATATGCCGAAATCTCCAAGGATTTGGTGTTAGGCACCGTCGCTGCTGGCGGTGGAACCGATGCTGCTTTCGCTGCACTCAACACAGAAAACCCTGTGCTTGAAAGCATGGGGGTGCAAGGATTTGGAGCTCACTCCAACGATGATGAATACATCTTGATCAGCTCCATCGTTCCTCGCATGTATTTGTTGTCTCGTTTGATCATGGACATCTCAGACAACAAAGTGCATTGATCTCTTGAGTGGCAAGTCTTTTTGTCTTCCCTTGCCAAGACAACAACTCCATTCATCACCTCTCCAAGAGGCGATGAATGAAAGACCTATTCCACACGCCGAACGTCATTGGGCTTAAAGCCAAGTTCTGTCGTTTTTCCTTTTTTAGCTCGCGTGGCTTTGGCATTGTTCAAAGAGCGAATTTCAAGTGTTTCTTCTCTTTCCTTGCCACCTCTGCCAAGGCCTTTGATCAAGATACTTCTGACGTAAGCAGCAGCACCTGCCAGCTCATCTTTTTTATCCAAATCGATCAACATCAAACCTCGACCTCCTTTTTCCATGATTTTCATCTCAGAAATATCAAAGCTCAAAATGCGCCCGCCCATGGAGACGCATGCAACCGATTTGGCTATGGGCAGTGTGTTGTTTTGGGAAGCGGCATCGACCAAGCTTGGACGAAGCACACGCTCTTCAGCATTGAGACTTAAAAACGATTTACCACTTCTGTTTCTTGAAACCATGGACTCGATGGTGGCCATGAAACCATAGCCGGCTGAGTTGCTCAACACATACATGGCCGTTGGTGGGCCCACCACATAATGCACCAACTGGGTTGCACTTTCGAGTTCAACCAAGGTGGTCAAAGGCTGCCCATCTCCTCTGGCTCCAGGCAACAGCGTGACGGGGACCGAGTACACACGCCCATTGCTACCAAAACAAAGGACGGTGTCCACCGTTCGACACTCGAAGGTGTCGTACAAAGTGTCTCCGGCCTTAAAAGAAAAGCCAGCTCGATCATGTCCATGACCAGATCTCGCCCTGACCCATCCTTTGTCAGAGATGATGACTGTGACGGGTTCGTCCACCACTTTGACTTCGACATTCGATCTCTTGTCGGCTTGAATCAAGGTTCTGCGTTCATCTCCAAAGATTTTGGCATCTGCCTCAATCTCTTTGATCATCAAACGCCTTTGAGACGCGGGGCTGGACAAAATCTCCTCCAGCTTCTTTCTCTCTTCAACCAAATTCTTCAACTCTTGTTCTATTTTGATGGCTTCGAGTCGAGCCAACTGCCTCAAGCGAATTTCTAAAATATCTTCAGCTTGGCGTTCACTTAAACGAAAGCGATCGATCAGGGCTTGTTTGGGCTCATCGCTTTGTCGAATGATGGCAATGACTTCATCGATGTTCAACAAAACAAGTTGTCGGCCCTCCAAAATATGGATGCGATCCAAGACTTTTTGCAGCCTGAAGTTCGATCTTCTTTGAACGGTGATTTGTCTGAACTCAATCCACTCATTGAACATCTGTCTCAAAGACTTTTGCACAGGCTTGCCATCAATGCCAATGGCCGTCAAATTGATGGAGGAAGAACTCTCAAGGCTTGTATGCGCCAACAAGACTTGAATCAATTCTTGTTGATCAATGGTTCGTGTCTTGGGCTCAAACACCAACCGAACGGCCGCATCCTTGGAGGACTCATCGCGCACAACATCCAAGACACTCAAGACCGAGGCTTTGAGCGCGTTTTGCTCAGGGGTCAAGGTTTTTTTACCGGCCTTGACTTTGGGGTTGGTGATCTCTTCAATTTCTTCCAACACTTTTTGTGAGCTCACACCGGGCGGCAAGGTGTTGACCACCATTTGCCATTGTCCTCTAGCCAATTCTTCAATGACCCAACGTGCCCTGACCTTCAAGGATCCTCGGCCAGTGCGATAGGCGTCAGCAATTTCTTGTGCACTGCTGATGATTTGGCCCCCACCTGGATAATCAGGTCCTGGCAAAATATGAGCCAGTTCAAGATCACTTAATTTGGGATTTTTGATCAATGCAATACAAGCTTCTGCCACTTCGCTCAAGTTGTGAGATGGAATTTCTGTGGCCAGTCCCACAGCAATGCCACTTGCACCATTCAAAATCGCAAAGGGCAGCCGTGCGGGCAGTTGCTCAGGCTCTTGTGTGGAGCCATCGTAATTGGCCTGAAAATCAATGGTGCCCTCATCGAGTTCATCGAGCAGCAAAGTGGTGATTCTGGACAAACGAGCTTCTGTATAACGCATGGCCGCAGCACCATCGCCATCACGAGAGCCAAAATTACCCTGCCCATCGATCAAGGGATAACGCTGTGAAAAATCTTGTGCCATGCGAACCAAGGCATCGTAGGCCGCTTGGTCTCCATGGGGATGAAATCGGCCCAAAACATCTCCCACCACACGTGCACTTTTGACGGGTCTGGCACCCACAGCACCATTGGCGCCTCCAAATCCAAGACCAATTCTAGAAATGGATTAGTGTATTAGACGTTGTACAGGTTTT
>CAIMNS010000060.1 GCA_903842945.1 uncultured Burkholderiales bacterium | reverse complement strand
GGAGCAGAACTGAGCCACTAGAACCTGTGCCACGACAGTGACCTGATTTAGTATTGTTTATAGGGTAAAAATTTACCTGATAGCACAACGTTCACACGATCCCCTTTGGGGTCCGGTTGGCGCACGATGTCCATAGAGAAAGATGCACCAATTTGGATGTTTGATGAAGGCCGCACCAAAAGGCGTGCACCAAATTAGGACAAGAGGTCGGCCATGTCAAGTGTGCGTTGGGCGACTTCGCCCAACTTCAAGCCTTTGTCCATCGCAACTTTTCTCAGTTTGGTGAAGGCCTCTTGTTCGCTCAGGCCTTGACGCTCCATCAGTAGGGCTTTGGCTCGGTCAATCAAGGTCCGTTCTTGCAAGGCGTTGCGTGCAATGTCGCGTTCATCGCGCAAACGTTCCTCGTACTCGAAGCGAGCCATGGCAACATCTAAAATTGGGCGAATGCGTTTGCTAGAAAGGCCATCGACGATGTAGGCCGAAACGCCGACAGCCACAGCATCGCGTACATGCGTGGTGTCATTGTCATCGGTGAAGAGCACGATAGGTCGGCGCTCGTCGCGAGTGGCGAATACCACATGCTCCAAGGCATCGCGTGCTTCAGATTCAGCATCCACAATGATCAAGTCGGGTTGAAGTTGCTTGATGCGGTCTGCTAAAAATACATCCGCTGGCAATGAGGCAATCAGATTGAAGCCGCTTTCCAAAAGGCCTATACGAAGGGCTCTTGAACGTTCAGCTTGTGACATCGCGTGATCATCGCTGGGGTCTTGAACATCCAAGTCAGGAACCACAACGATAATTTTTAGAGCAGTCAGTTTGTTGGACATGCGGGTTGTGGTTTTCATTGGGAAGAGGGCTGAGGTTAAATGGATACATGCAAATATCAAGCCATTTTCCAGGTCCAAGACCTCCATTGAAGACGCATTCATGGACGAACAAGCCTCGTTGAGAGTGACATGGATGGTCAGTTGTTGATGGGTCAGAAATCCGAGCTAGGAACTGATTGACTGAGAGGGAACCAGCTCTTGAAGCTCGTTGTTCAATCTCTTTTCAGGGCAGCACTTTATCACCTGAGATCTGTCACCCAAGATCGGTCACCCAAGATCGGTCATCCAAGATCGGTCATCCAAGATTCAAGTGCTCTTGGGTGGATCGATCCATTTGTTGACTTGCGGACGAGTCCATTGGCGTAACTTTTCAAGCACACCATGAACATCTCCCTCAAATAAAAGCATGTCCATGTGTTCCTTTTTTAAAAATCCCGAATTCGTCATGGCGCTCAGCATGCTGGAGAGAGGATCGTAAAAGCCCTCTACATTCAACATGCATGTGGGCTTGTCCATCAATTCAAGTTGCGTGAGCGTAAGGACTTGGAAGAGCTCTTCTAGAGTTCCGTAGCCGCCTGGCAGAGCGATGAAGGCGTCAGCCAAAATTTCCATTCTGGACTTTCTGATTTTTAAATCAGCGACCACTTCAAAATTGCTCAATCCTGGGTGCAACTGCCCCTTGTCAAAGAGGTTCTGAGGAAGGATGCCAATGACTTGACCATGGTTTTCTAAAACCGCATCTGCGACCACACCCATCAGACCTTTCCTGGTGCCACCGTAAATCAAGGTGACTTGTTGGTTTGCAAGGTAAGTGCCCAAAGCTTTCGCCTGAGTCGCATAGTGTGAACTGTTGCCAAAGTTAGAGCCACAATAAACTGCAACGCTTTTGATGGTTCTTGGTGTCATTGGAAATTTTGTGAATAGCTTTTGATGAGACATGCAAATAGGGCACTTTGTAGGTCGAGGCGCCCTGGTGGACTAATTTATCACGAATAAGGGGTCTTCTTCGTTGAAGTTGAAAACCTATGGATCACAAGGGTTTGCCATATTCGAAGGCATGGTGTAAATTAGCCTCTTTTCAAATACTCTACAAAGTCGTCTTTATGTCTTTTATTCCATCTGGCGTGATTCCCGCAGTTTTACTTCCCTTTTTTGAGGATCTGTCCATTGATGAGGCGTCTTTTCGCTCTCATTTGAACGATGTGACCCGTGTAAAGGGCTTGTCGGCCTTGACGATCAATGCACATTCAACGGAGGTTGCATCGTGCACCTTTGACGAGCAAAAAAGAATTCTAGAGATCACCAAGGATCAAGT
>CAIMNS010000059.1 GCA_903842945.1 uncultured Burkholderiales bacterium | reverse complement strand
TGTATTTTCGCAGAGAACCAGCACTTCAAGTGCGTGCCAAGTCCATTTTGTCCTCTTTTTCTTTCATTTCATGAGCGCTTTTTCGCAAACGACCCCAAGGGTGATCAGAATCCAGCGCATGAAATGAGGCCCCAAGCGTCTAGGCCAGTTAAGAGGGTCTAAGGGACTTTTGCTGAAATCGAGGGGAGTGGCTTGCGCCGCAGGGTCAACCTCAAGTCATTGTCAATTCGGGTCACGTCGTGCCAAGAAAATTGTTGTACGTCAGCCAAAGTTTGGGTCAAGGGCATGTCGCTCATGGCCTTGCCGGAGCCAAGCCAAGATGGCGCCATGTACAACACCAATTCATCCACGAGGCGCTCTTTGAGCAGTCCGCCATTGAGAATGGCGCCTGCTTCAACATGAACTTCATTCATCTGCAGCCGAGCCAGGTCTTTCATCACAAAAGTCAAGTCAAGTTGTGGTTGAACGATGGGTTGACCCAGGACCACGGCACCGAGTTGATTCAGGGCTTGAACTTTTTGTCTCAAGGCACGAGCCTGCACTTGGTTCTCTGGATAAATGAGCTCGTGGCTTTGGGGGTCGCATTGCAACGCGCAGTAAATGTAGGTGCGTCGTTTTGGGCGGAAGATGTTGGCATCCAAGGGCGTGCGCAAGCCAGAGTCCAAGACGACCAAGTCGGGTTGTCTGGGCGTTGGGACCGCCCTCACGTCCAAGGAGGGGTCGTCCACCAACAGGGTGCCGATGCCAGTGAGAATGCAACAAGCGCGCGCTCTGTAAGCGTGTCCATCCGATCTGGCCGCTTGTGAGGTGATCCATTGACTTACGCCCGAATCAGTTGCGGTGTGGCCGTCAATCGAGGCTGCAATTTTAGAGCGTATCCAAGGGGTATGAAGCTGCATTCGCTTTAGAAACCCAATGTTCAATGCCTGAGCTTTCTCTGCACCAAGCCCGATGTGCACAGTGACCCCATGCGCTCGAAGTTTTTCTATACCCTGACCTGCCACCAAAGGGTTGGGGTCGATCAAGCTCACAAACACCTCTCGAACGCCGGCATGGATCAATGCATCGCAGCATGGAGGTGTTCGACCCGTGTGAGCACAAGGCTCCAAGGTGACGTAAACGCTGGAGCCTTTGACGCTATGGCCTTTTTCGCTTGCATCCCTTAGAGCCATCACCTCGGCATGCGCTTGTCCAGCGGCCTGGGTGTGACCTAGGCCTAAAATCTCACCCCTTGGGGAGGTGATGACGCAGCCTACCCTTGGATTGGGGGAGGTGATGAACAAGGCTTCTTGAGCTTGCGAGAGCGCCAAGGACATGAAAGCTTGATGGGGTTCATGCGAGTTCATGCTTGAGGGATCAATGCAAGGGGAGGGGAAATATCAAGCGCCAAATTCATCCACAAGTGTTTTGAATTCATCGATGTCTTCAAAGTTTTTGTAAACACTTGCAAATCTGACGTAGGCCACCTTGTCTAACTTTTTAAGTTCCTTCATCAGCAACTCTCCCAAAAGATGGGACGCAATTTCACGTTGACCTAGTGTGAGAAGTCGCTCCTCTATTTTGGCAATGGCGTTGTCCACTTGTTCGATGCTCACAGGTCGTTTTCTCAGAGCCAGGTGCATGGAGGCCCAAAGTTTGGTTCGATCGAACTCGATTCGACGCCCATCTTTTTTCACAACCGTTGGAAATGAAATATCGGGTCGTTCATAGGTGGTAAAGCGCTTGTCACAGGAGCCGCATTGCCGTCGTCTTCGAACGAAGTTGCCCTCCTCAGAGACACGGGTCTCCATCACTGTTGTATCAAGGTGCGAACAAAAGGGGCACTTCATGGTGGTTGGAGCTTACCGGTAAACGGGAAAAGCATTCGTCAGGGCGTGCACTTGATCGCGAACGCGTTCGATATGGGCTTGATCGTTGGGGTGATCGAGCACATCGGCGATCAAATTGGCGGTGAGTTCGGCCTCTTTTTCCTTGAACCCGCGGGTGGTCATGGCTGGAGTTCCGATCCTCACGCCACTGGTGACCATGGGTTTTTCTGGGTCGTTGGGAATGGCGTTTTTGTTGATGGTCATGTGTGCTTGACCAAGGATTTGCTCAGCCACTTTACCCGTGATGGACTTGGACCTGAGGTCGACCAACATCACATGACTTTGTGTTTTGCCGCTCACGATGCGCAGTCCACGTTTGATCAGAGTTTGCGCCATCACATCGGCATTTTTAAGTACTTGTTGTTGGTAGATTTTGAACTCGGGGGCCATGGCCTCTTTAAAAGCCACCGCCTTGGCTGCAATCACATGCATCAGTGGACCGCCTTGCAGGCCAGGGAAGATGGCGCTGTTGATGGCCTTCTCGTGTTCGGACTTCATCAAGATGATGCCGCCCCTTGGGCCTCTAAGGCTTTTGTGGGTCGTCGAGGTCACGACATCAGCATGGGGAACGGGGTTGGGGTAGACGCCAGCAGCGATCAAGCCCGAATAATGGGCCATGTCCACCATGAAAATGGCGCCAACATCTTTGGCCACCTTGGCAAAGAATTCAAAATCGATATGCAAACTGTAGGCAGATGCGCCAGCGATGATCAATTTGGGTTTGGACTCGTGTGCTTTTCGCTCCATGGCTGGATAGTCAATTTCCTCTTGCTCATTGAGTCCATAACTCACGGCGTTGAACCATTTGCCACTGATGTTCAAGGGCATGCCGTGGGTCAGATGACCCCCTTCGGCCAAGCTCATGCCCAAGATGGTGTCCCCAGGTTTTAAAAAGGCTAAAAACACAGCCTCGTTGGCTGAGGCGCCGCAATGGGGCTGCACATTGGCGGCATCTGCGCCATAGATGGCTTTGACCCGGTCGATGGCCAATTGTTCAGCCACATCTACAAATTCACAGCCACCATAGTAACGCTTGCCTGGATAGCCTTCGGCATACTTGTTGGTCAGTTGTGAGCCTTGCGCGGCCATCACGGCAGGAGAGGCGTAGTTTTCGCTTGCGATGAGCTCGATGTGTTGCTCTTGACGCGTGTTCTCGTCTTGGATCGCCTGCCAAAGCTGGGGATCGGTTTGCTCGATGAGGAAATTTTTTTGATACATATTTGGCAGTCCTATTCATTGAGAATGGTGTTTCCCGCACTCTTGTGAATTTTTCACCTCCCAAAGGTGAAAAAAATCGTCGTGGAGTACGGACTCTGCCCAGGCGAACGGCTCAACTTCACAGAATGTGAAGGTCATTGCTTCCCAGTGGTTTGACGCCGACGCAGAAGGCTTGATTGAAAGCATCCCGTCGGTCACTGTCCACTTCAACAAGTTACGTTTTCTCATGTGAAACTGCGCTTGTCTATCGCCAGTTGCAAGACCCAAGTAGTTTAGCTTGAAACCTAGGGTTCATCCTTAAAAGACGCAAGTTTTTGGGCCTTTTCCCATAAATTTTCCACCAGCACCGAAGACGCTGCCGTCAAAGTAGGCGGGGGGCTTGTGGGTATTTTCACGCCTTGAGCGACTTGGTTGAGTCGGGCTTGTTCGGCCAAGACCTTGGAAGAATAGGACTTATCCATTGAATTGGAGGTGTCCCCCACATACAGTTTGAGGCCCCCTTCGATGGAGCCAGATCTAAGGATAAAGTCCTTTAAGATTTTTACGCCGACCCTGAGGTTCGACACAGGGTCAAAAGCGGCCAAATCCCCACCAAAACCTTCGTATTTTTCTGAGTGCATGCGGGTCATGACTTGCATCAGACCCTGAGCTCCGACACCGCTTTGAGCGAAGGGATTAAAACCTGACTCGATGGCCATCACGGCCAAGATCAGTGTGGGCTCGATTTGGTTCTTGGCGCCAAGGTCGTAAGCCTCCTCGACCAATGCACCCAAGGGCTCAGGTGCTACATGGTATTTCTTGCTGAGCCAAAAAGCGATATTGGCTTGTTGTTTGGGCAACTGGTAAGGGTTGGTCGCAGTGGCCCGGTCCACGGCATCCACGTCTGCCATGAGGCCAGTTTCATCGGCCCGTCTTTCTTGCAGCCAATTGATCAGCATGATTTCCCCGCTCTCTCTCAACTCGGGTCTCAAGGTCAAGACCATCGTCAGGAAAAAAACGCTCAAACCAAGAAAGGCCATGCTGCTGTGCGTGATGAAGAAAAATCCCTCAGTCACATCTTGAGCAATGGCCACTAGACTTGAATTGATTTTTTGTAGCGTACTCAATACACTTCCTCTTTTAAATGAGTTGGGGTTTTGGGCCTTGAGCTTGTGACTAGCCGTTTGAAATAGCAGCTCTGTGGATAAAGTGTCCAAATTAAATCAAGGCGGACACCAAGCTGAGAAAGAAGTAAAGGCGCAACTTTCATTAAATAAGGGCAATCTTTGTATTTTAAAGGTTTCTAGCGGCGCGATCCATTTGAAAATAATTCATATGAGTTATAAAGTGCAATTATTTTATATTAAGTAAATCATAAGTGTTATTTTTTTATGAAAGATCTTTATCTTTTTTGAGTTCTTGCTTGGTCTGGTGCAAGCAAGGATCGTCCTACGAGAGTGCCTGACGGCCACTTGTTGAGCATGGCTTGGCCGTTGATTTAATTTTCATCCTTGGCTGTTAAAGCAGACATCGAATTTGGGTTTCGCGCTAAGACTGTGCATTGCGTGGAGCGACATCTGAGCGTTTTGGGCGATAAAGCAACTTCAGTCGGGCGTAAATGAAGAAGAAAGTCGTTCACAATATGGTCTGTGAGAGCATGCACCTTGAGAGTCAGCTCTTTTTTAATGATTTACATGAGCCTTTTTCTGTGACCCAACACACTGCCAACACCTATAGCCAAGAACAATTAGATGCAATGACCGGCGGAGCTTTTAGTGCCCCGACCTCGGGAGATCGAACAACGCGTATCCGAGAGTGGCTGAGCACCCAGCCCGAAATCGAGCAAATTCAGGAGGTTTACAAGGAGTTGAGCTCCCGTGACAAGGGGGCAGCGAAACAATTGCGAGAAAAACTCGATGAACTGAAGCGGCACAAAACTCAAGAGCAACTGCTGCTCGATTGGCAGGTCAAGGGCCAGGCCATCTTGGCTTCTCAAAAGTTCCATATTGCTGACGCCTTGGCCTGGCAACGGGATGCGGCCAAGGTAGGCGCTCCTTTGTCCAAAGAGCCCTTGGCTGGTTTGAAAACCCAACTCTTTGACAGGATCAAAAGGGTCGAAGACTTGGAACACAGATCGCAAGTTCAGCGCGAAGCGGCTGTGTTGATGGCGCAACGCATGGAGGTCTTGTCGACCAAGCCATGGCGTGAGGCATTTGACTTGAAAGAAACCTTGAGTCGGGACGTGCAAGCCTGGGTCGCGCTCAGAGATCAGATCTTTGGGGATGATCTGTGGTCCTCTGTGGACCTCAAGCACGGCCCGGCTTTGACCAACAGTGGTCAACAGATGCAAGCGCTTTGGGATGCGTTCAACGCGGCATTGGACCAAGCGCAAAAATCCAGTGAGTCCAAAGA
>CAIMNS010000058.1 GCA_903842945.1 uncultured Burkholderiales bacterium | reverse complement strand
TTCACCAAGGCCCCAGTTTTTATCGATGGCGTTTTCGCTTGCAAATTTAATCAAATGAAGTGGGTAAGACATTTTTCCCATGACCTCATTGCAAACGTCTGCACAAGCGCCACAGCCGATGCATTCATATTGAAGACCGTCTCGGATGTCAATGCCTGTAGGACACACATGAACGCACAGTTGACAATCTATGCAGTGGCCCAATCCCTTTTCATCATGAAGCACGTCGGTACTGATGTTTTTTGAGCGATGCCCTCTTGGCTCCCCTCTTTTGATGTCGTAGCCTACCACCAGGGTGTCGGCATCAAACATGGCACTTTGAAAACGTGCATAAGGACACATGTATTTACAAACTTGCTCGCGCATAAAGCCCGCATTGCCATAGGTTGCAAATGAATAAAATAAAACCCAAAACAAAGACCAACCTACCAAGTTCAGTGTCATCACATTGTGAACAAGCTCATGGATGGGTACGAAGTAGCCGACAAAGGACAACCCAGTCCAAAGTGCAATCAAGCCCCAGACAACATGCTTGCTGACTTTCTTACTTAGGAGTTCCAGGTTGATTTTTGAATGGTCCAGTTTGATTCTCTGTGGTCTGTCGCCCTCAATCCATCGCTCAACGAGCATGAAGATTTCACTGTATACAGTTTGTGGACAAGCAAACCCACACCACACACGACCCAACAAAGCCGTGAACAAAAACAAGGACAAAGCACATATGACCAAAAGAGCGGTCAGATAGATAAAGTCCTGTGGATACAAGACCAGGGGAAAGAGGTAAAACCTACGTGCCTCTAAGTTGAAAAGAACCGCAGGTCGATTGGCCCACTCCAGCCAGGGCAGTCCATAAAAGACCACTTGTGTGAGAACCACAAAAACCCATCTGAGGTTCGCAAAGAACCCATGCACGGTTCTTGGATAGATCTTGGGTGCAGAAGCGTAGAGAAGGTTGTTGTTGGTTTCTTGCACAAAAATCAATTCAATTTAAGTCTACAACTCGATGGAGTTCATTCAAGTTGGGTTTTTATTTGACAAGCTCCAGATGTATGCGCTTAAGACTCGTATTTGTGATTCTGTCAGGCGACCCTTTTGTGCAGGCATTTGGTTGACTTTGCCGTTCACAATCATGCTCTCAATCGCAGCTTGACCGTAGCCATGTAGCCAAATGGGGTCCGTCAAATTGGGTGAGCCGATTGCTTGGATGCCTTTGGCATCTGCGCCGTGACAGGCTGCACAGACGGCAAATTTGGCTTGCCCCTTATGGGCCTTGTCCGCATCATGAGGGCTGACTGAAAGGCTTAAGACATAGTTGGCAACATTCTCAATGTCACTTGGGCTACCAATGGCTTGTGCCATGGGGGGCATTTGACCGACTCGACCCAGCGTGATGGTTTCTTGGATCTTTTCTGGGCTACCGCCATGCAGCCAATCCTCATCCGTCAAGTTGGGAAACCCTTTGGATCCTTTTGCATCAGATGCATGACATTGAGCGCAATTGTTGAGAAACAAGTTGTTGCCAATGGACATGGCCTGCGGATCCTTCGCCATATCTGGAATGCTCTGAAGATCGAATTTTGCATACAGTGGTGCAATGCTGTCTTGGTTGGCTTGAACGTCTTGAGCGTGCTCTTGTGTAGAGGTCCAATCCAAATGGCCTTTAAAGCTTCCAAGGCCTGGATAAAGCCACAAATAGACGACTGCGAAAACAGTGGTGATGATGAAAAGCCCCACCCACCAAAGTGGCAGGGGGTTGTTTTGCTCACGTAAATCTTCGTCCCAAACATGACCTTTTTCGCCGGGGTCAATGGGTTGACCATTGCTTTTGGACATTTTCCATAAAAGCAGCATGCAAGCAAGGAGCCCCAAGACCACAATGGTGCCGATGTAGTAGGACCAGTAGGGGGAGGTAAAGTCACTCATGTTGCTCAATCCTCTAAAAATGGATAATTGGCAGATTCATTGAAGGCGTTTTTCAGCTTGGGTTGGTAGACCCAAATCAAGATCCCAATAAAAGAGATGAAGCTCAACACTGTCGTGCAAACTCGAATAAAGTTGATGTCCATTTGAATTCCTTATTTATATGCTCTGCCCAGGGATTGCAAATAAGCGATCAAGGCCGTTTGTTCAGATACATCGCTCAACTCCTGAGCGGCATGGTCAATGTCTTCTTGCGAATACGGTACCCCAACGGTCCGAAGAGCCGTCATGCTTCTCGCGCCCTGAGTGGGATCGATAAAATTGCTTTCTAGCCATGGGTAAGATGGCATGTTGGACTCAGGCACCAAGTCTCTAGGGTTGTGCAAATGTGCCTTGTGCCAATCATCGCTGTATTTACCGCCGACCCTATGAAGATCTGGCCCGGTCCTTTTGCTGCCCCATTGGAAGGGGTGATCGTAGACAAATTCACCTGCAACCGATGGGTGTCCATACCGCAGCGTCTCGGCCATCAATGGACGAATCATTTGAGAGTGGCAGTTGTAGCAGCCTTCGCGAATGTAGATATCTCGCCCCATCAATTGCACGGCCGTATAAGGAGCAACACCCTCAACGGCTTGGGTGGTGGACTTTTGAAAAAACAAGGGCACGATCTCTACCAGACCTCCGATGGAGATCACCAAGAGAATGAGCACAATCATTAAAAATGGATTGGTTTCAATTTTTTCGTGGGTAAATTGATTGGAATTTTGATCATTCATGACAGAGCTCTTTCTTTATCTCGAAACGCCAGTGTGTGGGATCTGAACAAGCGCGGGCTCACCCTTTAAAGCTGTCAAGGCAACATTCCACGCCATCACCAGCATGCCACCAAGGTACAAGGCACCTCCAAGCACACGAATCACGTAGTAGGGATAGGTCGCTTTCACGCCTTCAACAAAGGTGTAAGTCAATGTACCGTCATCATTGATGGCTCTCCACATCAAGCCTTGCATCACACCCGCAATCCACATGGCTGCAATGTAGAGCACGATGCCTATGGTTGCCATCCAAAAATGCAATTCAATGGCCGCTTGGCTGTGCATTTTCTTTTGTCCAAAAAGCCTGGGGATCAAAAAATACATGGTCCCCATGGAGATCAACCCAACCCAGCCCAAAGCGCCAGAGTGAACGTGTCCAACGGTCCAGTCGGTGTAATGTGAGAGCGCATTGACCGTTTTGATGGACATCATGGGCCCTTCGAAGGTGCTCATGCCATAAAAGGACAAAGAGACGATCAAAAATCTAAGCACGGGGTCGTCTCTTAGCTTGTGCCAAGCGCCCGACAAGGTCATGATCCCGTTGATCATTCCACCCCAGCTGGGTGCCAACAGCACCAAGGAGAAGATCATGCCTAGGGATTGCGTCCAGTCGGGTAGGGCTGTGTAGTGCAAGTGATGGGGGCCTGCCCACATGTAGGTAAAAATCAAGGCCCAGAAGTGAACAATCGACAAGCGATACGAGTACACGGGTCTTTCAGCTTGCTTGGGGATGAAGTAATACATCATCCCAAGAAAGCCAGCCGTCAAGAAGAATCCCACCGCATTGTGGCCGTACCACCATTGGACCATGGCATCTTGTACGCCTGCATAAGCTGAGTAAGATTTCATCCAACCCGCTGGAATTTCAGCGCTGTTGACCAAATGCAGCACGGCAACGGTCAAAATAAAGGCTCCGAAAAACCAATTGGCCACATAAATATGCCTGACCCGTCGTTGGATCAGGGTGCCGAAAAAGACAATTGCAAAACTCACCCAAACAGCAGTGATCAACAAGTCAATGGGCCACTCCAATTCTGCGTATTCTTTGCCAGTGGTGAATCCCATGGGCAGGCTGATGGCCGCCGATAGAATCACCAATTGCCAGCCCCAAAACGTGAATGCAGCCAACTTTGGCGCAAACAAGGGGGTTTGACCTGTTCGTTGCGACACGTAGTAACAAGATGCAAACAAGGCGCTACCGCCAAAAGCAAAAATCACCGCATTCGTGTGCAAGGGCCTGAGCCTGCCGTAGCTCAGGAAAGAAATGCCAAAATTGAGTTCCGGCCAAGCCAGTTGCGCCGCAATGATCAGTCCCACCAACATGCCCACCACACCCCAGACGATGGTCATGATAGAAAATTGCCTGACAACTTTGTCATGGTAATAAAGAATTTGAGAATTGTTCATGGGTGTATGAAATTTATAAATTGATTTAATTATCTTGAACTTTTTGATATATTTTTTGATTAAGATCAATCGTTTTCAATAATTCTTTGTGACTCCTGTTCTAAATCATCAAATTGATTCGAATAGATGGCCCACCAAAGAGCCAATAAAATGAACAGCACAAGGACCACCGACAAAGGAATCAACAGGTAAAGAATGTCCATGTGTAATTTTGATGTAATGAAGGAGTTGCGGGTTCAGGTTTTCGAGGGTTTGAGTTGAAGTCGGTAGGCGTTGAGCCCCACCCCAAGCGAACTCAATGCCATGCCGAGTCCAGCCAGCCAAGAAGGCAAGAACCCCAAGAGCGCCATGGGGATGCAGATGAGGTTGTAGGCAAACGCCCATAGCAAATTTTGACGCACCACCTGAAGTGTTCGTTGGGCATGGTTCAAGCATTCAATGACCCATGTCAAAGAGGGATTCAAGACCACGCAATCGGCGAGCTCTTGGGCCAGATGAGTTGCTGAGCCAAAGACCATGGAAACGTCAGCGCCAGCAAGGACGGGTAAATCATTGAAACCGTCTCCTACCATGAGGACCTTGTGCCCTTGGGCTTGCAAAGATCTGATGCGATGGAGTTTGTCATGAGGAGACAATTCTGCATGTGCTTGATGCTCTTGTAAGCCGAGCACTTGTGAGATTTGACGTACACGACGGTCTTGATCGCCTGAGAAAATTTCGACACCTAGTCCTCTCTGAAGAAGCTGTTCAATGACCTGCTTGGCCTCAGGCCTGAGCTCTTCATCAAATAAAAACGCCCCCAACCATTGCGAAGCATTGGAGAGGTGGACTTGAGCGCTTTGGACCATGGAGCCATCCAAGAAGGGCGGGGAATGGGGAGGCAGTGAAAGAGGGGGCAAAGACTTGTAAGATCCCAAACGAAGAGCAAGCGTTTCATGTTTGAACTTAACGACCGCCTCAACGCCAATGCCTGGCAGTTCTTTGAAATTTAAAACCTCCATGCTTGAGGTCATGGCTTGGATATCTCGAACTTCACCTGCGGTCAAACCGCTTAGACTCTCCTCCCTTTCCAGGGATCGACACAGCGGATGGGGTGAGTGCTTGGCCAATGCGCGAGTGAATGCAAAGAGTTCAATCTTTGAGGCATTGGGGGACGTGAACACGTCTTTGAGGTGCAAGATGTTTTTGGTCAAAGTGCCGGTTTTGTCGAACACCACGTGATCAATTTGATCGAGCCGCTCCAAGGTTGCGAGGTTGCGCATGAGCACACCGCGTTTGGCCAAAAAGCCTGCACTGGCCATCATGGCCGACGGGGTTGCAAGGGTGAGTGCGCAAGGGCAGGTCACGATCAGCACTGCGCTGGCCACAAGCAAAGCTTTCACCGCAGACTCAGGCCACCACCAACACGCACTCAACAAGGCCAGCAGCAAAACAATTGCAATGAAAGGCTTGGCGACACGATCGGCAATCTTGGCAATCTCGGGTTTGGAGTTTACAGCTTCTTGAAGCAATTGGACAATGGAGGCAAATCGAGTGGTGTGTCCAATCTCGCTCACGCGCATCAAGACAGAAGGACCCAAATTGATGCTACCGGTTAGAACTGAAGATGCAGGTGATTTGGCAATTGGATTGGACTCGCCATTCAAAAGGGACTCCTCTACCCAGGTTGCTGGGCCGATCACTGAGCCATCTGCAGGAAAGGATTGATGCGTTTGAATCTTTAGAATGTCGTTGATTTTGATGCGATGGGTAGAGATGGTCTCAAATTGACCCTCATTGATTTGACGCTCGATACCTTTTGGGATGCGATCCATGATCGCATCCAATGCACCAAGGGTGGAGTCTCTTAGTTTCAACTCCAACCAGCGACCACCCAGGAGAAAAGTTGCAAACATGGTGAAGGAGTCAAAATAGGTCTCCATGCCCCAAATGCCATTGGGTTGGAACGTGACCGCACAACTCAAGAGGAAGGTGATCAACATGCCCATGGCGACAGGTAAATCCATGCTGAGTTTGAGATTTTTCAAGTCGTGGTAAGCGCCTTTGAAAAAAGGCTGACATGAAAAAATCAGGACTGGTAAGCTGAGCACCCACCCGGCCCAGTGAAGCAATTGTATGGATTGTGGATCTACGCTGGCTTGAGCGTCGCCATACAAAGGTGCAGAGTACATCATGACTTGCATCATGCAAAAGAGAGCGACCATGAAACGCCACAGCATGAGCTTGGCCTCTTTGCTCTTGAGCTCTTCAGATTCAAGCCCTTCTAGAAGAGAAGATGGGTAGCCCAGTGCATGAATGGCCTTGAGCCAGACACTGGGTTTGCTTTTTTGAGGTAGCCAAAAGATATGGGCTTTTTTTGAATGGGCATGCACCTGCGCATCCAAGACCCCAGGTAAGGATTTCAACTTGCTCTCAATGCTCAAAGAGCAATTCGCACAATACATGCCCTCAATGACGATTTGTGATTTGATGACCGGACCTTCATTGCCCGCTCCAACTTCCCTAAGAAATCTTGTTTGCTCTTGTGGAGACAAGGGAGCACTGTATCTCTCCCACTCCTCTTGGACATCGAGCCAATCTAACGAGACGTGTTGTACTTGCATGGAGGAATTCTAAGGTTGAATGCCTCAATTACCGTGAAAAGTTGGTGAAATCAAGCAGGTTTTGATATAAGTCAAAACCGAGCTGTGCAGGGCCTTTTAAGATTCAAGCTTGATTTTCAAATAAACCCACCAGGAGCTCGAAAATGTATAAGAAAATTTTGGTCGCAACAGACGGTTCACCCTTGTCTAAAAAAGCCATGGTCCATGCAACTCAGCTTGCACTCTTGGCTGGCTCAGAGCTGATCATCCTGAAAGTCATTCCACGGGTTGTCCAAAGTTACTTTGATGGCGCTATTCCTTTGAACCAAAAAGAAATCGACAAGATTGAGGCCTCTTGGGCCAAAGATGCTCATAAACTGGTCGACGCTGAGCGCAACACAGCCATCAAAGCAGGCATCAATGCTTCATCCATGGTGGTGAAATCTGACATTGTCTCCAAAGCCATCATTGATGTTTCCACCAAGAAAAAGATCGACCTCATCGTCATGGCCTCTCATGGAAGAAGGGGCCTTAAAAAGCTTTTGTTAGGCAGTGAGACCCAAAATGTTTTGGTTCAAAGCGCTATACCCGTTCTTGTGTTGAGGTGATCCATCAGGGGTCAGTGGAGGGTGCGCTGGATCACCCTTTGTCAGTTCTACGTTCGTGGGGGAGAGGGTCCTTGACGTGGACCTTTTTACAAGCCTTGTTGGAGCAACTGATCAACAGCCCGCCACCGGTTTGTGGATCTGTCAATGCATCTTTGGTCCAAGCGATCAGAGGGTCTTTAAGCTCAATGTGCTGAGCTTAGCTAGCCCAATTTCTTCCTGAGGCACCCGTGATGTGACCGTTCAATGTCAGCGTTCTTCACGCCAGGCACCACGGCAAAGCTTCGACCTTTTCAGTCCAACACTCAATTCTGAGCCTTTGGACCTGCCCAAGGCATGTCTTTCAAAAGGTACAATCCGACAGGAAATTGAGGGTGCACCAGAAATTTTTCTGAGACCGAAGATTTTTTCAACGAACAAACCATGCAACTTCAAGACGTTTTGTTTTCTCAAGGTTTTGGGACCAGGCGTATTTGCCAAGGACTGATCCAGCACGGGTTGGTTGAAATTGGAATCTCTGGCGAGTCACAGGTTTGCTCTGATCCATGGCAGTCCTTTGAAGTGGGTACAGGATTTTCTTATGTCGTTCAATCCCAGCAATGGCACTTTTGGGACAAGGCCTATGTCATGCTGCACAAACCAGCGGGCACGGAATGCTCGCAAAAGCCCTCGTCATGGCCAAGCATTTACACCTTGTTGCCTGCGCCATTGAGAAACAGACCTCAAAAGTCCTCCATTCAAGGTGTTCAAGCCGTGGGACGATTGGATCAAGACACCACGGGGCTTCTTCTCTTGACCGATGATGGTCCCCTCATTCACCGGCTTTCTTCACCCAAACACCATGTTCCAAAAATTTATGACATCGTGACTGAAGATGTCTTGTTACAAAAAGATTTGGACAAACTGCTTTTAGGCGTTGTTTTGAACGATTCACCCAAGCCTGTCAAAGCCGAGCATTGTGAGCTTTTGGGCGAACGGTCCATGCGCATGACCCTCACCCAAGGCAAATACCACCAAGTCAAGCGCATGCTGGCTGCAGTTGGGCATTTGGTCGTGAAGTTGCATCGATCACAAATAGGACAACTTCGCTTGCCTGAGGATTTGTTGCCTGGGCAGTGGCGAACACTAACAAGCCAAGATTTGGCGGATGCACAAAGCGCCCATTGAAGGGGTCAGATCCGAAAGACTGCACCAGTGATAAGCGGCCTCAGTTGGATGAATAAATGGGCTTTTAACTCTACACCTTAAGTATTTTGTTGAGAAATACCTTAAACTCAAAACATGGATTTCTTTTTCAAAATTTCTCTCCAAGCGCGATGACAACCCTTTCAAAAAAACCGTCTAATTTTCAATGCTTTGTTCTTTTATGCGCTATAGGTCTTGCTGATGCAGGCCTTGCGGCGAGCCCCGTTTTTGGATTGAATTCCTTGGATGCCACGGTCAGTGTGATTGACCCCTTGACTTGGCGAGTCACCAAGTTGATTCCCACTGGCAAAGAGCCCCATCATTTGTACATGACACCGGACGAGCGTTCAGTGATCGTTGCCAATGCAGGAGGGGATTCACTCACCTTTATCGATCCCAAAACCGCTGAAGTTCAAAGGGTCGTTAAAGGGACTCTAGACCCTTATCAGTTGAGATTTTCTCCCGACATGAAGTGGTTTGTGACTGTTGCGAATCGTTTGAACCACATTGATGTTTACCAGTGGAGTGGTGAAGAGCTCAAACTCATCAAACGCGTTCCCTCTTCTAAAACACCAAGTCATCTATGGATCGACTCTAAAAGCACAACCGTTTATGTAACGATGCAAGACAGTGACGAGTTGATCGCGATGGACTTATTGACCCAAAAAATCAAATGGAGAATAAAAACCGGTCCGACCCCAGCCGATATTTTTGGTACCAGTGACGATAAACTTTTATTGGTTGGATTAACAGGCGGGCGTGATGTTCAGGTCTTTGATGTATCCAAGGAGTCTGCACAATTGATCAAGTCCATACCGACTGGTGAAGGGGCGCATGCTTTTAGGGCACTTGGTGATGGAAGACATGTATTTGTGAGTAACCGAGTGGCCAATACCATCAGTAAAATTGACTTGCAAACCCTTTCCGTGGTGTCCCAATTCATCGCGCCAGGTGGCCCTGACTGCATGGAAGTCTCTGCCGATATGAAAACCATGATGGTCTCATCGCGTTGGATCAAGAAGGTGTCCATCATTGATCTCAATACTGGCGCATTGACCAAGCAAGTCAATGTGGGCAAATCACCCCATGGCATTTGGACACTCGATCACGCAAAGCGTCAATAACTATCAAATTTGAGATGAGGTCAAACACATTGTTGAGTTGGAGGTGGATCAAGCTTGTTTGGCCCATTGCTTTGAGCTTGCTGCTTTGGGGCAACAGTTTGCAAGCCGCCCCTTTAAGTTCAAGCTCTGCATGCGCCAAACCCTTGTACCTCACGTTTGACACAGGTCACATGGGTGTTGCGCCCTTCATTGCGCAAGTCTTGAATCGGCAAGAGGTCAAAGTCACTTTTTTTGTGGCCCATGAATTGACGCAAGAAGGCGATGGTAGTTTGGGTGTGCATTGGCAAAAATGGTGGCAAGAGCGAGCCCAAGAAGGTCATGCCTTTGCCTCGCACACCTTTGATCATGTTTACTGGGTTTCTGATGTCAAAGAGGATACCAAACCGCCCAGCTCTTCGCGCTTTTGGGTCAAGCCCAGTGCAGGACCCTTGAAAGGCCAAAAGTTGCTTTGGAGTTCAAAAGAGTATTGCCAAGAAATCCAAGATGCCAATGAAAGAATCAAAGCCATCACATCCCAAGCACCCTTGCCCCTGTTTCGCGCTCCTGGTGGCAAAACATCCCCGGCTCTTTTGGCGGCCAGCAAAGCATGTGGTTTTATGCATGTGGGTTGGAGCAGTGCAGGGTTTTTGGGCGACGAACTACCCAGCGATCAGTATCCCAACCCAATGCTCTTAAAGAAAGCCTTGTCCAACATCAAGTCGGGGGATATTTTGATGGCTCATTTGGGTATTTGGTCCAGATCAGACCCTTGGGCCACAGGTGTTTTAGAGCCCTTGATCGTGGGGCTGAAGGCCAAAGGTTTTTGTTTCAAGTCCTTAGAGACTCATCCAAGTTACGCAGCTTGGATTTCAAATCACGTCGTTCAATAGGTGAGAGATGGATCATTTAATCAATGCATTTGAAAAGCTCAATGGCCTTTTGTTCGAAAGCTGGTTACAGCCCCTGCTGTTTGAATTAGGGTGTGTCAATTTGGCAGAGGACGCTTACATGGCAAGCGAATGGTTCTTGCTTGGCATATTACAAATTGCCATCATGGTGGTGTTGATTCGGCCGCTGGAAAAGTTCTTTGCCCTTGAAAAACATCAAGAACCCGCAAGTGTTCGTGTGGATGTGATGTACACCTTGATCCAAACCTTGGGTCTTTTTAGGTTGTTTTTCTTTTTGTTGTTCTCCATGCCCATTGATTGGATTTGGGGTTACTTGAGAACTTTGGGCGTTCCTACTTTTCATTTGGAATTGTTGATCCCTGGGCTTGCAGATCAACCCCTGATGAGTTTTTTGGTCTATCTGGTGGTCTTTGATTTCTTTAATTATTGGATCCATCGAGCGCAGCATCAAATTCCTGCTTGGTGGGCCTTGCATGCGCTTCACCACTCACAAAGAAGCATGAGCTATTGGACCGATAGCAGGGGGCACTTGTTGGATGATGTTCTCTTGGCCATGGTCGGTGTTTTGATGTCGTCGTTGATTGGGCTGCAACCTGGCCAATTTGTGGGCTTGATTGTGGTGTCTAGACTGTTTGAAAGTGTTCAACATGCCAACATTGATTTGAGGTGGTGGGGCGTCCTTGAAAAACTTTGGGTCAGTCCCAGATTTCACAGAACTCACCATGCGGTAGGCATTGGACATGAATTCAAGGATGGACAATTGGGTGGGCATAATTTTGGTGTTTTGTTGCCATGGTGGGACATCATGTGGGGTACGGCCAATTTCAGTCATCACTACGAACCCACTGGGGTAAGGGATCAAGTTTTTGAGGGTGTTTCTTATGGGGACGGCTTTTGGGAGCAGCAGTGGCTGGGTCTGAAAAGGCTATGGGTTACACTAGCGAACACACACCGAGCACATTGAAAACACGGCAGATACAGATCATTGCTTTGTTTTTTTGGATCAGCCTCTCCTTGACCTCCAAATTTATTCCGACCGATACCGTTTTTTCTATTTGCTTTGAGCCAGCACTCTACCGCCACTGAATTAAAAGACTTGTTTGCCAACAAGTCTTTTGTTCGTTTTTGGCTCTCAAGAGTCGGTGCTGGCGTGGCGGCGCAGATGTTGATGGTTGCATTGGCCTGGCAAATGTACGATTTGACGTCTAGCGCTTGGGACCTGGGTTTGGTGGGTTTGTACCAATTTTGTCCGGCTTTGGTCTTGAGTCTTTTGGCTGGTCATGTGGCCGATCGGTTCCCCAGAAAAAATATTGTGATGATCACCTGGTTCTTGCAAGCTGTGGTGGTTTTGGGCGTGGTCTTGGCCATGGGCCAAGATGCGTTGACCCGCGACTTTTTGTTGTTGGTGTCTTTGATACTCGGCACCGTTCGGGCCTTTCAAAACCCAGCGCAACAAGCCATTCTTCCCACCTTGGTTGAAACGAGGCACCTACCCAGAGCGATGGCGCTCAACTCCATGGGTTACCAAGCAAGTGTGATGGCTGGACCAGCGATTGGTGGCTTGTTGTTTGCCATCCATGGGACCAGTGTTTACGTGGCCTGTTTGATCTTGTATGCCATGTCGGCCTTTTGGTTGTTGAGGTTGCGCACGAGTCAGCTTCCCATGCAAGAGGGTGATACGGTCACGATGGAGTCTGTCTTGGCTGGGGTGGTGTATGTGTGGAGAAGCAAGGTCATCTTGGGCTCCATCACTTTGGATTTGTTTGCTGTGTTGTTGGGAGGCGCAACGGCATTGCTACCTATTTATGCGAAAGATATTTTGCATGTTGGGCCCTTTGGGCTGGGCTTGTTGAGGGCGGCTCCTGCAGTTGGAGCTTTGATGGTGTCGCTGTATTTGACCCGCTGGCCTCTCAGGCACAAAGTAGGGCGTTATTTGTTTGGGTCGATCGCCGTGTTTGGCTTTGCGACTTTTGTTTTTGCGTTGTCGGAGAGCTTTGTGCTCTCGTTGATCGCTTTGCTCATCAGTGGGGCGGCGGACATGGTCAGTGTGGTGATCAGACATACGATTGTTCAACTCGAGACGCCAGAGAACATGCGTGGGCGTGTGAGTGCGGTGAACACAGTTTTTGTGGGCGCTAGCAATCAATTGGGCGAATTTGAGTCTGGCGCTACAGCAGCATGGTTTGGCCCGGTTCCAGCCGTGGTTTTAGGGGGCTTGGGCACGGTTTTCGTGGCGGTGCTTTGGAGTTTTATGTTCAAAACGCTTTATCAAAGAGACCAGCTGGTCTCCACGGTAGAAGACAAACCTTAAGCGGTCTTGCGGCCCATCTTTTGGATGGACACTTCTTGAAATCAATGGTTTTGTGAGCCCCGATGCGCCCAAGCGGTGGTGTGCAATTCAACAAAGCTAAAGAGCTCGTACATGACCATGGCCATGGCTCCCACCACGACCAAGCCACCAAATGCCAGTCCCATTTGCATGGCAGATCCCGCAGAGATCAGCAAGTAGCCAATGCCTTCATTGGCGGCGGTCATCTCTGAGACCGTCGTGCCTACAAAGGCCAAGGTGATGGCCACTTTCAAGGAGGCATAGAAATAAGGCAGTGAGCGAGGAAGTCCGACTTTGATCAACACATCCCATCTTTTTGCGCCCAAGACCCGCAAAACATCTTCTAGCTCAGGCTCAAGTGTTGCAAGGCCCGTGGCAATATTGACCATGATGGGGAAAAAACTGATCAAAAAGGCCGTCAAAATGGCTGGCCCTATGCCAATGCCAAACCAGACCACCAAAATCGGCACAAAGGCCGCTTTGGGCAAAGCATTGAAGGCGGTCATCAATGGATAAACGGCCGTGTAGGCCAGTCTGGAGCTGCCAATGACAAAGCCCAGTAAAACACCCACCACAATGGCCAGGCCAAAGCCCGCCATGGTCACCCAATAGGTTCGCCAGGCGTGAGCGGCAACCACACCACGGTACTCAATCAGTTGCGACGCAATTCGGGAAGGACTGGGAAAGATGAATTCTGAGACTGAAAAAACTGAACAAATCAATTGCCACAAAACAAGCGTGACAAGCAACAAAATCCAGGGAGAACTTTTCTCAAATTGCTTGTAAGTGCTCAAAATAATTCCTTGGGGACGGTGATGGGCGAGGGTTTCAAGAGGCTTTTGCCGGTGCACCCTTGAGTGCGCCAATGTGACCTCTGAGTTCATGAACGATGTCGGTGAATTCAGGGGTGTAGGTCAGCTCCAGTTCGCGAGGTCTTGGTAGATCAATGTGTTTTTTGACAATGAACCGTCCAGGGCTTTTGGACATGACGTAAACCGTGTCTGCCAAAAAGACCGACTCTCTGAGGTCGTGGGTGACCAAAATCACGTTGAATTTTTGCTCGGTCCATAGGTCCCTTAAGATGCACCACAACTCTTCACGCGTGAAGGCATCTAAAGCGCCAAAGGGTTCATCGAGCAAAAGCATTTTGGGCTCATGGATGAGCGCTCTACAAATGCTTGCGCGCTGTTGCATGCCGCCAGACAGTTGCCATGGGTACTTGCGCTCATAGCCACCCAAACCCACTCGTTCAAGCAAGGCAATGGCACGAGCTTCATAGGCCGCTTTTTTTTGTTTGAATTGTGAACGATAGGGCTCGACAATTTCAAGCGGAAGCAGCACATTGTCCAACGTGGTTCTCCAAGGCAGCAAGGAGGGGGCTTGAAAGGCCATGCCACTGATTTTTAGGGGCCCATTGACTTCTTGGCCGCCGACCGTGATGCGCCCCTTGGTGGGGCGATTCAGGCCCGTGGTGAGTTTCATGAAGGTTGATTTACCGCAACCTGAAGGTCCAACGATGGCAATGAATTCGCCGTCTTGGACATTTAAATTGATGTCTTCAACAGCGAATTGATTTTGGGCCAACAATTCTTCGTTGTAGGCCAACCAAACATGTTCAAAAGTTACAAACGGCTTGGAATCGGTGCTGGACATTTATTTCTTTGGTAAAACATCTAATTCTTTGGCGCTGGGTAAAAACGCTGGATTCCAAATGGTGTCAGGGTTGACGCGCGTTTTGGTATTGAAGGCGTCAGAAACTTGGCTGGCCATCAGGGCCAATCTGGGCGCTTTGACTTGACCAAAGCCTTCGCTTCTAGCGTCGGGACTGTTGATCACCGTATCGAGCGCCAATTTCAAGCGACGAACTTCAAGCGCGACATTGATGATGCCATCTCTGGCTTTCACGGTTTGAATGGCTTCCTCGGGGTTTTTAAGCACGTCTTTCATGCCCTTGGCAAAGGCCTTCAAAAATGCTTTAACTGCTTCGGGGTTCTCTTTTAAAATTTTTGGGGAGGCAATGACCGCATTGCCATACAACTTCACGCCGTAATCAGGGTATTGGAGGACCACGACTTCATCGGCCTTGGTGCCCCTGGCCTCAATGTTCAAGAGCGAGGTGAAGGTGAATCCGGTGATGGCATCGATGTCGCCACGAACCAGCATGGTCTCTCTGAGCGTGGGATCCATCGCCGTCCAAGTCACATTGTTCACGTTATTGGCTTTGGCAAAGATGGGAAATGCACGACGCCCAGCATCAAAAACCGGACCGCCTAACTTCTTGCCATTCAAATCGGCAGGCGTTTTGATGCCTGATTTTTTCAAGGCCATGACAGAGGCTGGGGTATTGTTGTAAACCATCATGATGGCGATGGGTTTGTTGGGTGCATCAGGGTTGTTGGCATGGAACTCCATCAAGGAGGCCAAATCGGCGAAACCCAATTCATAAGAACCGGATGCGACGCGAGTCACGGTTCCACCAGAACCATTGCCAGCATCAACGGTGACGTCAAGTTTGGCTTCCTTGTAGTAACCCTTGGCCTCAGGAACCAAGAACAAGGCAGCAGGTCCCTCAAAACGCCAGTCCAATTGAAATTTCAAGGCCGTGTTTTGAGCAAAAGCAGGTGCTGCACTGAACAGACCCGAAATACAGATCGCTGCGGTAAGTGCGCTGGCTTGAAGATGAAGATGACGATGACTGATGGAAAACATGTTTAACTCCTACGTTGATTAACACAGACCTCAAGCAATATCGATGCCCAAGAAAATGATTGACCACCCAAAGGGCGAACAGGCCACCCTTCCAAGCGAAATATAAACCCGCCATGCTTTACAAATTCAAAGTGATTCATTTCTGCTCATCCGAAATGATCTAAAAAGGTGCGCATTCGTGCAGTGCACCAAATTTGTGAATTTATCAAAAGCAAAGTTGATGCTAATTTTGCCCTAAATTTTGCATGTTTTAATTTTTTAGGCCTGATTCGACAATAAATCATAAAGTGTTCTGGCGACCACTCGAGTTGCCCGATGCAGGTCATCGAGTTTAAGCCGTTCATCAGCCCGTTTGGCATGCGATTCAAGCACTGTTTTAGGGCCTGCACCATAAATAACACCGGGAATACCTTTGGCCGCGTAGAGGCGAACATCGGTGTACAAAGGCGTTCCAACCACAGGGATCTCTGTTCCAAACATAGAGCTGGCATGTTTTTGAAGGGCGGCGATGAGTGGTTTTTGGCCCTCTTGTGGCTTCATGGACTCGGCCAATAGGATGCGTCTGAGGTCCAAGATGACTGGGTTTTGGTGAGCGTGGGCGAGGTTGTAGGTTTGCAGACTTTGGGTGATGGTTTGTCGAATGCTGGCCTCTACTTCTGCAGAGTTTTCCTCTGGGATCATGCGTCGGTCGAGCTTGAAGGTGACCCGGCCTGGGATGACATTGGTGTTGGTGCCTCCGAAAATTTGACCCACATTCAAATAAGGATGTTGAATGCCCTTGACCTTGGAGTGGATCTTTTTGTACTGGGTGTTGAGCGCAAACAAGTCATTGAGCACGTGAACGCCTGCTTGTAGCGCATCTACGCCACTCTCAGGAATGGCCGCATGGGCCATTTTGCCTTGAAGCGTGACTTCAAATTGCAGGCACCCGTTGTGGGCGTTGACGACCTC
>CAIMNS010000057.1 GCA_903842945.1 uncultured Burkholderiales bacterium | reverse complement strand
CGAATCGCCTCTCCCGCCACCACACAACCCAAAGCGGTGCTTGGCTTGGGCAGTGTTTTCCAGTCGTCCTCGGCCAAGCGATCGATGTTTTCTAAAAAAACAGCACCATGTTGCAAAAGATTTGCCCCGGGACTAGCGCTGTCATAAAGCGCCCATTTCAAACGGGTGTTGCCAACGTCAAGAGTTAAAAAGGACATGTGCGGTCTAGGCCAATGGGCATGGGGTCAACAAAGAGCCAAAATGAAAAACCTTGGAAAAAAGACCCTGGGACGGGGCTTGATCGTTGTCATGAACTTGTCATGCGTGGGCGCATTGTAATGTAGGCCCATGGCTTTTGTAAGCCATCATTCAGGTCTGAAGGGTCCAGCGTGATGTGAGTCTTGATCAAAGGAAGGCTATTGAGAGGGCTGGCTTCGTGAACAAAAGACCACACCAGGGCCTTGTGGAGCGTGTATGCTTGTGGTTTTTAAGAGCACGAGCAATGCGCGGCTGGCTGGTGAAGCACGCTCGCGCAGACAGCTCTTGAGTGCGTTCTTCACGCCCAAAGCAAACCATTCACGCCATGAACACATCTGTGACACCTTCAAAAGGCCGAGCCAAAGCAGCCAGACCCCTTGCGCAACATGCTCGCTTAGACGTGGAGGGTTTGGTGGGGCAGCAGTCGGTCGCGCTGTTAAAGGCTTTGCACATATTGACGCGTGAAGGACAACTCAATCAAGACTCTCGCAGAAAGCTCAAGCAAGTCAACCATTTGGTGCAATTGATGGAAGGCCCTTTGCGCGAATGTGCTGTAGGCGCGCAATCAGATGGCCTTCATCCTTTGACTTTGGTGGACCATGGGGCTGGGAAATCCTACCTGGGTTTTATTTTGTACGACCGTTTTGGGTCGCAAAACGCGAGTGCACATCTGGCGACCTCTTTAGAGTCCAAGGGCGCTGAGGGTGAGCCAGCCAAGAGCGCCATGGCGCTCCAAGTCTTTTGCGTTGAATCAAGGCCAGAGTTGGTGGAGAAGTCCGCTCAACTGGCTCGGGAGTTTGGTTTCACGGGCATGAAGTTTTTGAATGTGTTGTCGCATGACGCTGGGGCACTCTTGGAGATGCCTGCAACCGTGGATGTGGTGACCGCCTTGCATGCTTGTGACAGTTTGAGCGATGACGCCATTGAGTTTGCCGTTTCAAAAGAAGCCAAGCTGATTTTTTTGGTGCCCTGTTGCCAAGCCGAGACAGCTGCGTTGCTGAAGTCCAACAGAGCGCTTTTTATCAACAAGACGCCTTTGGCTGAACTGTGGCGCCACCCCCTGCACACGCGAGAGCTTGGCAGTCAATTGACCAATGTGATGCGCTGCTTGTATCTAGAAGCCTTGGGCTACGTGGTGACGGTCACCGAGTTGGTGGGCTGGGAGCACAGCATGAAAAATGAATTGATGGTGGCCAAGTTCACGGGTCAGAAAAAGAAATTGGCAGCCCAAAGACTTGTCGAGTTGCTTGGTCAGTTTGGCCTGCAGCCATTGCTAGAGACACGGTTTTCTCGCATCAAGG
The DNA here is from genome assembly GCA_903842945.1 of uncultured Burkholderiales bacterium. Lineage (GTDB taxonomy): Bacteria > Pseudomonadota > Gammaproteobacteria > Burkholderiales > Burkholderiaceae_C > Limnohabitans. The sequence continues at coordinate 2,230 of CAIMNS010000057.1, read as the reverse complement.
AGCACTTGCCGCCATGAGAGAAGGGCTATTTGATCCGTCGCCCAAAGCGCTTTGGCACAACAGTGTTGCGCCATGTTCAGCGGTGCAAGGTCTCCAAGGTCAAGCATGGCCAGACTGACGCGTTTGTGTGTGCCTGGCGCCTTGCATCTCGTGTCGATCAAGGGCAACAATAACCAAGTCTTTGCGCAAACAGCAGAGGACTTTGCATACTTGCATGCGCTATGGCTGCAAGAGAGCAAACGCCATGGCATCAAGGTGCATGGCCATGTTTTTTTACCTACCAGCATGCAGGTGTTGTTGACGCCAAGCGATTTGCAGTCCTTGGCCAAATGCATGCAAGCTGTGGGACGCGTGTATGTGAGGTGGTTCAATCAGAAGTACGAGCGCACAGGCACCCTTTGGCAGGGACGTTTTCGCTCAACGGTCGTTGACGCCAAAGTCTGGCTGATGCCGTGTTTGATGTATTTGGATTGGGCGCCCGTCAGAGCGGAAGTGGTCGACTCGGTAGACGATCATGCCTGGGGTAGCTATGCTCACTACAGTGGCAAAGTGCGCGATCCCTTGATCGATGCGCCTGAGGGGATTTGGCAACTGGGCAACACCCCCTTTGCTCGGGAAAGGCAATACGCCGAAATGGTGCAACATGGACCCACAGGACCCCAAGTGGTGCAAATCACATCTGCCCTTGAGTCGGGTTGGCCTTTGGGAGGGGCAGAATTTGTTGCAAATTTGCAAATGCTCACCCCAAGGCGCTTGAGCCCCTTGCGACCTGGGCGACCCAAAAAAACCGCATAAAGCCCTTATGAAGCCACTTGAAGCCCTCTCATGGACTTCATAAGGTTGTCAGCTTGTTTTTAAAAGATTTTTTATCAAGCTATTTCAAACCGTGAAGTCCGCCTCAATCGGCCAGAGGCCTGACTGTAAGCGAGTCAAAGTATTCGAGCCTTTTAAGTTTGATCTAGGCCAGGGGCTTCATGTTCACTTGAGCCAAGCGTGTTGTGTGGAGGGCGGCCTAGTCCCGTACCTCAAGTCTATAGAACCGAGGGGGGAGCTACTTTTTCACCATCCGAATCGGACACTGCAAGATCGAGGACGCAACAACTCTACGAACCTCGGCGTCTTTCAATCTGACCCCAATATTAATATTTAAATGTTGAGATTATATAAATTAGTGTCTGACCCCAATTAAAGTTCTTGGCATTTTTCTTGCAAATCGCTATGCTAAGCCCCTGCGGAAAACCCCCCGCCCATCAATGAATTCTTTTCTCATTTCAGGAGTGCATGCCATGTCTGAGGCATCCAAAGCTTTACACAACAATTTGATCCTTTCCAAAACCCAGGGCTTGTACCAGTCCAACCAAGAGCATGACGCATGCGGTGTGGGTTTTGTGGCACACATCAAGGGTCACAAGAGCCATGCCATTGTGAGCCAGGCTTTGAAGATCTTAGAGAACTTGGACCACCGCGGTGCGGTGGGTGCAGATAAATTGATGGGAGACGGCGCGGGGATCTTGATTCAAATTCCCGATGCCTTGTACCGCGAGGAGATGGCTTTGCAAGGCGTTGCGTTGCCACCTTTTGGAGAGTATGGCGTGGGCATCATTTTTCTGCCTAAAGAGCAGGCCTCCAAACAAGCCTGCGAGCAAGAGTTGGAGCGCGCCATCCAAGCCGAAGGACAAGTGCTCTTGGGTTGGAGGGACGTGCCCATCAACGCCAACATGCCCATGTCACCGACCGTGCGTGCCAAAGAGCCCCTCATTCGCCAAGTCTTCATTGGTCGCGGCAACGACGTGATCGTGCAAGATGCTTTGGAGAGAAAGCTCTACGTGATTCGCAAAACTGCCAGTGCAGCGATTCAAAACTTGCAGTTAAAGCACAGCAAAGAATACTACGTCCCGAGCATGTCTTCTCGCACCGTGATCTACAAGGGCTTGCTCTTGGCCGATCAAGTGGGCACTTACTTTCTGGACTTGCAAGATGCGAGATGCGTCTCTGCCCTGGGTCTGGTGCACCAGCGCTTCTCCACCAACACCTTCCCCGAGTGGCCCCTTGCACATCCCTATCGCTATGTGGCGCACAACGGTGAAATCAACACCGTCAAAGGCAACTACAACTGGATGAAAGCCAGAGAGGGCGTCATGTCTTCCCCAGTTTTGGGTGAGGACTTGCACAAGCTCTACCCCATCAGTTTTGCAGATCAATCCGACACCGCAACGTTTGACAATTGCTT
>CAIMNS010000056.1 GCA_903842945.1 uncultured Burkholderiales bacterium | reverse complement strand
TTTACGTCCAGGTCATGTAGAGGAACTGGGACTGGATGGGGAAACCTTGTTGTCACTCAAGCCATCCTTGATTTACTGTAATTTGGGGGCTTTTGGTCAAGTAGGACCTCTGAAATCCAAGCCAGGCTACGACCCTTTGATGCAAGCTTTTGGCGGCATCATGAGCACCACAGGTGAAGTGGGCAGGCCCTCGGTTCGTGTAGGGGCCTCTATCGTGGACATGGGGACTGGGATGTGGTCTGTGATTGGAATTTTGAGCGCATTATTGAACAAGCGCGAGACGGGTATCGGTCAATGCATCGACGTGTCCTTGTACGAGACCGCAACGCAGTGGGTTTCCTTGTTAGCGGCGCAATTTTTGGCCAGTGGCGAGTTGAGTACAAAGCAAGGCTCAGGGGCACCTGGTATTGTGCCTTACAAGGCCTATCAGGCCTTGGACGCTGAGTTGGTGATCGCAGCTGGCAGCGATGATTTATTTCGTTCTTTGTGTGAAGTGCTTGGTCATCCTGAATGGGCTGATGATCCAAAGTTTCTTACCAATCCAGATCGGGTCAAACACAGTCAGGACCTTTACGCCATGATCGATGCAATTTTAGTGACCCAAACGTCAGCGCAGTGGCAGATGAAACTGGATGCCAAAGGCGTGCCTTGTGCACCCATTCAAAATCTGGCTCAGATGCTTGAACACGAGCAAACAAAAGCCTTGGGATTGCTCCAATCTGTGCCGCAGACGGGTATGCAATTTTTGGGGCTTCCCTTGAGTTTCAATGGCGTAAGACCGACTTCCTATGCCGCTCCGCCTAAACTGGGAGAGAACAGTAAAAAATGGTTGAATTCAAAGCTTGAATGAACTCTCAAGCTAAGCAATGTACGCCTCCTTCACCTGCAACTATTGAGATGGGAATGAATGTATGAGTCAAATGGGTTTATCTATCGAGTTGGGACAATTCATCCATAGTCCTTTTTTCTGCGCAAACCATGCAAGATCTGAGGATTCGAGCTTGCATGACTTGCGAAAAGAGGCCTTTGAGATCATCAAAATGGGCATGACCGACACGGTGGCGACCATGTATGCAGCCATCAAGGAGCCGGTGGCCAATTTGTTGTTGAAAAACTTTCAAGAGGCTGGAGAGATCGTCAATGGGTCTACAGAAAAAAAAGTGAACCATGCTGTGTTCGCTCCTGTGCCCGTGTTCAAAACCCATTTGAAAATTCAACAGGCTGGATTTTTAAACGCAAGCCTTGGGCATGCCCTGGACTACGATGATGTGTCGCTGTCTGGGCACCCTAGCGTGGTGCTTGGTCCTGCGGTCTGGGCTGTTGGACACGCTTTGAATTCATCGGGTGAAAAAATGCTTGAGGCCTATTGGGTCGGTTACGAGGTCTGGGCAGAATTGTTGAGTCGCGAAACTGATCAATACCATTTGAAGGGTTGGCATCCAACAGCCGTTTTAGGAACGGTGGCATGCGCGGCTGCGGTTGCCTATCTTTACCAACTGAGTGCGACTCAAGCCACGCATGCCATATCTCTGGCAGCAAGCATGGCAGGTGGGCTCACGGCCAATTTTGGATCCATGTCCAAGCCCATGCAAGCCGGTAGGGCTGTGTCCAACGCCATTGAGGCCGTGCATTTCGCTAAAAATGGCATGGAGGCTGCAAGCGCTGTATTTGAGTCCAACGCAGGGTTTTTAAATGCCATTTCTCCAAAAGGAAGGGTCGATAGGCAAAGCCCTGCGAGGTGCTTGAATGCTTCTAGAATAACGAATACCAGACTCTCGATCAAACAGTACCCCATGTGTTACTCCGCCCACCGTGTCATTGACGGTGTTTTGGATGCGATGGGTTCTCATGCTTTCAAGCATACGGATGTGTCCAAGGTGCATGCTTTGATTGGACCTGCCCAAGCCTCCATGTTAAGAAATCATTTGCCCCAAAACGGACTTGAAGCCAAATTCAGTTTGGAGTTTTCGGTGGCCAGTGCTTTATGGGCGGGGAAAGTGGGCTTGTCAGAGCTGAGCGACGGTTTTGTCAGGCAAGACGTTGTTCAAGAGCTTATGCAACGGGTGACAGTTGAAGTGATGGATACCAAGTGCCCCATTGATCCTGCATTTTCAGTGAACGATCGAGTGATCATCTATTTAAAGAATGGTCAAGAAATCGACTCTGGCGACATCCGTTTTTCTAGAGGCAATGCTTTTTTACCTGTTTCAAATGAAGCCTTGAAACAAAAATTTCTGGATTGTTGGATGTATGGTGGTTTAAAGGATGAAATGGCATTCGCCCATTTGCTTTATGAAAGACTCACTCATTTACAAGATCTGACAAGTGTCAGATCCCTGTTTTCCAACCCTAGTTCTGAAGTTTAAACATGTCAACGATCAAACAAGATGATTCTGAAGTCAGTATGTTCTTGGGTATGGACTACCCAGAGCTCAGAGATGCGGTCAAGCGCATTTGTGGACAGTTTCCGGGAAGTTACTGGCGTGGCCTTGAAAAGGATTCAAGTTACCCAACGGCTTTTATTGAAGCTTTGACGCGAGCTGGATTTTTAGCGTCTTTGATACCAGAGGAGTATGGAGGTTCGGGCTTGCCCATCAGAGCTGCTGCAGTCATTTTGGAAGAAATCAATGCGAGTGGATGTGTTGCAAGTCCAGGCCATGCCCAGATGTACATCATGGGGACTTTGCTAAGACACGGCAATCAAACACAAAAAGACTTTTATTTGCCCAAAATTGCAAGTGGAGAATTAAGACTTCAAGCCTTCGGGGTGACGGAGCCCAGTTCAGGTTCAGACACGACCAGTTTGAAAACAACTGCGGTCAAAAAGGGTGACTTCTACGAGGTCAATGGGCAAAAGGTTTGGACCTCGCGAGCCTTGCATTCAGATTTGATGCTTCTCTTAGCAAGAACAACACCGCTCAGCGCTGTCAAGAAAAAGACCGAAGGCTTATCGGTATTTTTAGTTGATTTAAAGAAGAGTGTCGGCAAAGGTGTAGAAATTCGACCGATTGACGCCATGATCAATCACGGCGCGACAGAGGTCTTTTTTGATCAATTGCAAGTGCCCGCTGAAAATTTGATTGGTGAAGAGGGAAAGGGGTTTGCCTATATTTTAGATGGCATGAATGCTGAGCGTATTTTGGTTGGCACGGAGGCGGTTGGGGACGGTCGATGGTGTTTGAACCATGCCGTCAATTACGCCAACAACAGAAGCGTTTTTGGTCGCAGCATTGGTAAAAATCAAGGCGTTCAGTTCCCATTGGCCAGAGCTCACGTGGAGTTGGAGGTGGCTGATACGATGTGTCGAAAAGCAGCGGCATTGTTTGATGCGCATCAAGAGTGCGCACAGGCTGCAAATATTGCAAAGTTGGTTGCATCCGAGGCGGCTTTCAAGGCGGCTGACGTTGCCATGCAAACTTTGGGTGGGTTTTCCTACGCCAAAGAATATGAGTTGGAGAGAAAGTGGCGGGAAACTCGGTTGTATCAAATCGCACCCATCTCAACCAACATGATCCTGTCATACATTGCTCAGCACGTTTTAGGACTAGAGAGATCTTTTTAATTAAATGGGTTAACAAGAGATGTCACCCCATTCAGGAATGATGAATTGTTAAAGAAATTATATTTTCTAAGGTTTAAAATTTGAAACATCTACTATCGCATATAAAAGTTTTGGATCTAAGCAGAGTGCTAGCTGGTCCATGGTCAGGTCAAATGTTGGCGGATCTGGGGGCGGAGGTTATTAAAGTAGAAAGACCCGGGGCAGGCGATGATACAAGGGCTTGGGGCCCGCCATTTTTAAAAGATAAAAATGGTGAAAACTCAAAAGAATCGGGATATTACTTGGGTGTCAACCGAGGAAAAAAATCTATCACTGTAGATATCTCAAAGCCTAGGGGTCAGGACATCATCAAGGCATTGGCAAAAGATGCAGACATCATTTTAGAGAACTACAAGGTCGGTACCTTAGGGCGATACCAGTTGGATTACGACAGTATTCGAAAAATAAATGAAAAAATAATTTATTGTTCAATCACTGGTTTTGGTCAAACGGGCCCTAAATCCCATCAATTGGCTTACGATTTTTTGATACAAGCGATGGGTGGCCTGATGAGTGTGACAGGAGAAAAGGATCAAAATCCGGGAGGTGGGCCGCAAAAAGTGGGTATACCGATCATTGACTTGATCACAGGTAGTTATGCAACCATAGGTATATTGGCTGCGCTCGCAAGTAGAGAGGTGACTGGGCAGGGCGAATACATCGACATGTCAATGTTAGATGTTCAAGTAGGTTTGCTGTCTAATCAGGCCATGAATTATCTAATGACAGGAAAAACCCCTTTAAGAAACGGGAATGCCCACCCAAATATTCAACCACAAGACGTTTTCAAGTGTTCAGATGGCCAAATTGTTTTGGCCGTAGGAAATGACAGTCAATTTGAAAAGCTTTGTGAAGCCTTGGAGTTGACAGAGCTTTGTCATGATCAGCGATTCAAAACGAATGCACAACGTATAAAGAATCTTCTGGAGCTTAGGTCCTTGTTGGATCAGGCCTTCATTAAAAACAGCAGGTCGTATTGGACGCAGAAACTACAAGAGTCTGAGGTGCCTTGTGGACCGATCAATTCAATCGCTGAGGCATTGAACGATCCTCAGATTGTTCATCGCCAAATGGTCAGAGAGTTAGATCATCCGATATCTGGCAAGGTGCCTCAAGTGATGACGCCATTTCATTTTACAAATTCAAGTATTAAAGTAGATCAAGCGCCACCGCTCCTAGGGCAGCACACTCTAAGTATTTTAAGTGATCTTGGTTTGTCAGATGATGAAATTCAAAAGTTGAAAGATGACTGTGTGATTTAGTCAATGCAGTATTTTTAAGATAAGGTCAAGAAATGTTTGAATTTAAAGAGTTAGAAGTATCTATCGAAGATCATATTGCTGTGCTCACAATGAACAGTCCACCTGTCAATGCTTTAACTCGTGTTTTAAATGATGAGTTGACAAACGCATTGGACCAAATTTCTGAAATGGACAATGTGAGAGTTGTCATATTGACGGCCAAGGGTAAGGTTTTTTGTGCAGGAGCGGATCTTAAAGGCCGAGCAGAAAATATAAAGAGTCCTGGCGACCTTGTTGCGCATTCAAGGAGAACACGGGAGTGTTTTCATGCGATACGTGAGTGTGTGAAGCCTGTAGTTGTTGCAATCAATGGAGCGGCCTTGGGATCTGGGATGGCCATGATTGCCTCATCGGATATTTTACTTGCATCTGAAAATGCCACCGTGGGTTTACCAGAGGTAGATGTAGGACTTTTGGGAGGATGTAAGCATGCAGAAAGATTGTTCTCCCATTCAAAGTTGAGAAGGATTGCGTTGACCGGTTACAGAGTTGATGCGAAAGAGTTGCTTAGGCTCGGGGTCATTGAATATTGTGTACCCCAAGATGAATTGATGAGCAAGGCTTTTGAATTGGCTAGATCGATTGCTGAAAAAAGTCCCGTATCTACAAAGATGATCAAGCATACATTGAACGTTATAGAAGATTTAAGTTTAAGGGATGGTTACCGTTATGAGCAAGACATGACATCTCAGATCTCAAAGACTCACGACGCAAAAGAGGCACAAAATGCATTCAAAGAAAAAAGAAAAGCAAATTTTTTAGGCTATTAAATCCAAGCGAGTCCGACATGAAATTACACTGGTCACCAAAATCACCGTATGTCCGAAAGGTCATGATTTTTATTGAGGAACTTCATATTCAAAAAGATATCGAGTTGGTTCGATCTGTTGCTGCAATGACCCAACCAAATCATATGCTGATGTTGGACAATCCTCTTTCAAAAATTCCTACACTGGTTTTGAATTCAGGCAAATCGCTTCATGACTCGGTTGTCATTTGCGAGTATTTAAACGATTTGTACAACGCTCAACTTTTTCCAAATGGGGGGGCTGAAAAATGGAATGCTTTACGCTGGCATGCCTATGGTGATGGCTTGTTGGATGCTCTCATTTTATGGAGAAATGAAAGAGAGCGAGAAGTACCGTTGGATTCATTGATGAAAGCGTTCGAACTCAAGGTTTTTGCTACATTGAATCTTTTGGAAAGTGAGGTTTCTGAAATTGAAACTTCAAAATTCACAATAGGAATTGTTGCATTGGTGTGTGCACTTGGATATTTAGATTATCGTTTTGATGGACTCAATTGGCGAAATTCAGCCCCTAATTTGGCAAAGTGGCATCAAACAATTTGCGAACGACCATCTGTTCAAATGACAAAACCTGTAGAAGGATAGAGTTAAATTGATCAAAGGTTCTTATGAGCAGCTTAAAGGGGGTCAGGGTACTTGATTTGAGTCGAGTTTTCTCGGGCCCATGGACTGCTCAAATGCTGGCAGATTTTGGTGCAGAGGTCGTCAAGCTTGAAAGGCCACTGAAAGGCGATGGGGTTCGTTATCAAGGTCTTGCTTTAAAAGATAAGAGTAGAGTTCAAGTCAAATGAATGTATCGAGTCAAAGCTTAATCGATACTGACGTTCATTTTTTTAACAATCTCAGCCCATTTGATGTTTTCGGATTGAATGATCGCTATGAACTCATCCGTCGTTGAGTTTGTTGGTTCAATACCCAGTTCGAAAAGTTGTTGTTTCATCGAATTCGAACTCATAATTTTCACCAACGCTGTATGGATGGATTTACCAATTTCGCTTGGAAGTCCAGCAGGTGCTACTACGCCTAACCAATTGGCTACTTCATAACTGGGTAAGCCTGATTCAGAAACAGTGGGGGTATTGGGTAACCAAGGCATGCGTTTTTTGGAGGTAATAGCAATGAGTCTTAGTTTTCCTGATTTGATGTGTTCTTCGTAAACGGCATACGCATCAAAGGCCATACTTACGCGCCCAGCGATTAAATCTGTCAGCAAGAGCGCGCTGCCTTTATAGGGGATATGAAGTAGATTGATTTTTGCTAAACTTTCAAACAAAGCCCCCGATAAATGGCTAGAACTCCCGTTACCAGCTGACCCGTAAGTCAGTTGTCCAGGCTTACTTTGCGCGTAAGCAATGAGATCTGCGACGGTTTTGATGGGTAGACTTGAGTTCACGACCACCACCCTAGGTGTGAGGTGAGTCAGTGAGATGGGTGTGTAATCTTTGATGGGATCGTATTTGAGCTTGGGGTACAAGCTTGGGTTGATTGACATGATACCCATGGTTGTAAACAGGAGGGTTGTTCCGTCGGGCGTGGCGTGAGCTACGAATTCGGCTGCAATGGATCCTCCTGCGCCACCTTTGTTTTCAACAATGACCGATTGCTCTAATTCGTTTGCCAAGCCTTGAGCAATTCCTCTTGCCATGATATCGGTCGCTCCACCTGGCGGAAAAGGGACAATCAGCCGAATGGTTTTTTTGATCATGGGCGCACTAAGAGCGAAGTCTTTGAAGCCTAAAAATATCGATCCCAATACCAAGGATCGTCGACAAGCGTTGAATGAGTATCTCATTGGTAAAGATGACCAGGATTGATCTCTAAAATTTTATCAACAATTTCCTTGTCGGGTGTCCAGCGTAAAAGCATGTCCAAAAGAGTGCTGGTTTGAGGGGCTGGATGGATATTCAAATGTGGCCAATCGGTGCCCCAAACCAATCGATCTGGATTGGTTTGAATTAGTTTTTCATGAAATACTTGACCCAAATCGAAATCATGCACTTGAAGGAGATTTCGATAAGCGCAAAGCTTAAGCCAAATTTTCCCACTATCGAGCAATCTCAGCAGGCATTGGAATCCTGGATCCTCTATGCCTAAACTGACGTCAAATCCGCCCATGTGATCAATGACGGTATCTACTGGAGAGTTGATCAATTCACTTTCAATGTTGGGTAACATTTTGCAGTCGGTCCACAGTTCTGCATGTAAACCGCTTGATCGCAATTGCCCACGCAAGATTTTATAGTCTTCAAAATCCGCACTTCCAAAAAAGTTGGTATTCGATCCACTCCTGGCGCTAAAGCGTGCGGCTCTGACGCCTTTGGCATGAAGGGTTTCGAGTTTTAGATCTTTAGACGATTTGATGACCATGACGCCTCTGAGAGACTTTTGCTTTTCTAAACAGTCAAACAATAGGGCGTGATTTTCACCATAAGCACTGGGATGAACAAGGACGGCGTTTTGAATATCTAAGCTTTCAAGTAAATTAAAGTAGCTCTCTAGAACGGCTTCGGCAGGGGTATAGCTTCTGCCCGATGACAAGGGATATGTGTCGTAGGGTCCGAAAACATGCGCGTGGCAGTCCCATTTGTTTTTCATGATGAAGGATTCTCTTGAGGCAAGGCAAAAGCGGGTGTGATGCCTTGAGGCAGTGGAATTTCGTGAGCATTGAGCGTCATGGCGACCATGGTGTAGTAGCCAACGAGAGCTGTCAACTCAACGATGGTTTTTTCTCCAAACAGATTCAGTGCAAGGGCGTATGTCGAGTTCGAGACAGACTTGGTTTGACACAATTGAAGTGCAAAGTCAAATGTGGTTGCTTCCTCCTTGGACATCAAAGGGGATTTTTTGAGTTGCAAAATATTTTCGATAATGTCTTTTTCAAGTCCAATTTTTTCGGCCTCAATGCGATGTGCATACCACTCAAAAGGAGATTGAGATGCTTTTGCTGTAACCAAGATTGCTATCTCAGAAAGTCTAGGTGTCAAGGACGTGTTGTATCTTAAAAGTGCACCCAATGCTTGCCACCGATCGGCAAGCTCCGCATTGTGTATTGCCGCTCTGATCGGTCCTTGCACTTTCCCTCTTGGGCCTGTAATCATCTTGTTGAAGACTTTCAATTGGTCCTCGTTCATCTGATCGGGTGTGGGCAGTGTAATTCGAGGCATACTAGCGTCCTAAAGTATTAGGGGATTATTGAGTGAATTTGAGTTTGAATCAAATGGTATTTTTCTAATATTAAGTAAAAATGCAATCGTGTAAATCCCTATGTATGAAAATAGTAATGTTGATCAAAGCGTTTGTGAACTCTTGTAAGATCATGTCTAAATCTAAGAATTTACAAAGACACATTTGGTTGAAGATGATGAAGAAATTTATTTTCGTTGAAGCTAAAGGATTAGATACCGCTCAAGCATATAAATTGGTGGTTGGTTGCGTTGTTCCCCGTCCAGTTGCTTGGATCACCACCAAGGGTTTGAACGGGTTGGTCAATGCGGCTCCCTTTAGTTCATACAACTATGTTGCTACTGATCCACCTATGTTAGCCGTTAACATTGCTGAGCGTTCTGGAGTTTTGAAGGACACGGCAAGAAACATTTTAGAAACGGGTGAATTCGTCATCAATGTCTCAGATGAAGCCAGTCTTGACCAAATGCATGCTAGTGCTCAGGAGTATCCACCTGAAACCAGCGAAACAGATGTTCTTGGCATTGAGCTTTTGAGCAGTCGATTGGTAAAGGTCCCCAGAATCGCTTGCTCGCCCGTCCAAATGGAATGTAAGCTGGATCAACGGGTGGTGTTGGGTACTGGAAGAAATATTTTGTACATCGGCGAGATTGTGGCATTCCACTTAAGAGAAGATATTTACGATGGCAATCGAGTGGATTCGGTAAAAATGAGGCCCATTGCTCGCATGGGTGGGCCTTATTATGCCAAGATGGGTGAAATTGTTGAAAAGCCTATGCTTCAAAAGCCTCCCGGTGGGGAAGGTTGGATCAATCAGAAGCCATAAGTTCTATGGTTCAAAAGGATTAATGATGAATTCAAAAAGATGTAATTTTTTATTGAACGTTCTCTTTGTACTTTCGCTCCTTACTTCAAATGTCTTGGCTCAAAATTGGCCAGACCATGTTGTCAAGATTGTTAATCCTTATGCACCAGGTGGGCCATCAGATAACATTGTCAGAATGCTTGCTGAGGGCTTGAGTAGCGAATTTGGCCAACAATTTATGGTTGAAAATAAACCTGGAGGAGGCACTGTCATTGGCGCCAATATGGTCGCAAAGTCGCCTGCTGATGGCTACACTTATTTATTGGCCACTGTTGCTCCTTTGGTGGTTCAGGCCGTGATCAATCCTGCATTGCCCTATGATGCAAAAAAAGACTTTTCTATGGTAGCCATGTTTGCTACTGTCCCCAATTTGATCTCTGTGCATCCTTCTGTGGCGATCAATAACTTGGCTGAGCTCATTGCTTACGCTAAAAAATATCCTGGTAAGTTAAATTACGCTTCTGCAGGCAATGGCACTGGACCACACTTGGGTGGAGAATTGTTCAATAGCATGACCGCGGTCAAGTTGACACACATTCCCTTTGCTGGCGCAGCACCAGCCGTGATGGCGGTGCTAAGTGGTCAAGTGGAGGTTTCATTTGTCAACATTACACCCCAAATTCAACATGTTAAAAGCGGAAAGCTTAGACCCATAGCGATGGGGAGCGCCAAAAGGTCAATGCTTTTTCCAGATGTTCCCACGGTGGCAGAGTCAGGATTGCCTGGGTATTTGTCTGAGTCATGGAATGGCTTGGCTGCACCGCAAGGCACCCCTAAAGCCATCATTGACAAACTCTACAAATCAGTTGCCAAGGTCATGGCGACATCCAAGGCACAAGACTTGTTGGTGACCCTGGGCGCTGAGTCGACGGTGATGGGGCCGGAGGAGTTTAGCAATTATGTAAAACAAGACGAGCGGCAGTTAACCCCAATCATCAAGGCCCTTAATTTGGCAAACTTCTAAATATAATACGAGCAAAGCTCTGATTTTTTAGCAATCCCTCTCTTGCATTGGATGCGGCCTAAAAAAACCAATCTTTTTAACGCCAAAGACTTGGCCTTGGGTATAAAACATGTTTTGGCGTACTTTTATTTTCAGCCTTTTCCTGCTAGCCGGCGTAGTGGTAGGAGAGGTGCTTTTGCCTTTCAGCAACTACTGGGAAAGTGCCTTTATTTCTCTGCTCTTGACTTGTGTGGTCTTGTACCTGGTCGATATCAATCGTGCCTCAATCACCCTGGCCTGGGTGCGCAACGAATCCGCCGACTCTCCCCCTTATGTTCGTGGGATCTGGGGTGAGATAGGAGATCGGATTTACAGGGCTCTTCGAGCCAAGGACCGCGAGATAGTTCGAAGTGACGCCAGGCTCACTGAATTTTTATCGGCCATTCAAGCCTCCCCACATGGGGTGCTCCTGATCAACCCAGAAGGGCGCATTGAGTGGTCCAACGAAATGGCCGAAGTTCATTTGGGCATTGATTTTGATCGGGACAAGGACCAGTTGATTGGCAACTTGGTGCGCCATCCTGCGTATGCAGCTTATGCGCACTCCTTGACCTATGACCATGAGGTGGTGATTGAGGGTGTTCAAAGTCAATTTCAAAAGCATTCCAAAATATCGCTTCAACTCTTTCCTTATGGAGATGGACGTAAATTGATGCTCACCAGAGACATCACCGCTTTGGAGCAAGCAGAGTTGATGAGACAAGATTTTGTTGCCAACGTGTCTCATGAGATCCGAACACCTTTGACCGTTCTTGCTGGTTTTGTGGAGACCATGCAAAACTTAAAGCTTGAGGAGGAGGAGCAAAGTCGGTATTTGGCATTGATGCAGCAACAAGCTTCTAGGATGCAAACGTTGGTTCAAGACTTGTTGACCTTGTCCAAGTTGGAGGGCAGTCCATTGCCTTCTAACTTGGATTGGTTTGAGATGGGCTTGGTGCTCAAGAGTTGTGAGGCTGAGGCCAGGGGCTTGTCAAAGACACTGCTTCAAGACAATGAGGCGCCGCATGACCTGGTTTTTGAATACGAGGGTGAGGTCGAGGACATCGAGTTGTCGGGTAACAAGGGTGAAATTCAAAGCGCCATGTCCAATTTAATCAGCAATGCTTTGCGTTATACGCCGTTGGGTGCGCAAGTCAGGGTGAGTTGCCAGGTCTTGCCAAGCGGTGAGTGGCGATTTGGCGTTAAAGACAATGGTGTCGGTATCGCACCCGAGCATATTCCTAGACTGACGGAGCGTTTTTATAGGGTCGACAGAAGCCGTTCTAGGGAAACGGGTGGCACAGGACTGGGACTGGCCATTGTCAAACACGTCGTCCAGCGCCATGGGGGCGAGATGCAGATTCAAAGTGCTTTGGGCAAAGGCTCTGAGTTTTCATGGACCTTGCCCAAATCAAGGATCAGGTTCAAAGAAAAGACGGCTGGGCTAACGCTCCTGAATTGATTTTTTCGACACCCAATTGAGCAGTGCCAGCATGCACATGCACACGGCAAACACGGCCGCCGTGTTGCTCAGCCAAAAGGTTTTGGGAGAAGGCATGGCTGGCCAATCCAGTGCCGCCAGGCCATGGTAGGCCAGTTGATAGCCGCCCATCAGACCAACACCCCAAAGAAAGATGCAATAAATCAACAAGGGCATGACGGTGATTTTGTAGCACCTGAGCATGAAGAAACACATCACTTGGGTCGCATCTCCCAAATGGTACAAGGACAACCAAATCAAGACGCCTGAGGCAGCGCTCACGACCTCTGGGTGAGTGGTGAACAGGGGGGCGATCCAAGGGTTCAAAAAGAAAATGATGACACTCACCACGGCTGCCAGGCTCCAATCAAGAAGGAAGCCTTGTTTCATCACCATGTGCGCTTGGTGGGGGTCTCGTGCCCCTAGCCAAAAACTCACCCGCGCGCTGGTTGCAATGGCCAAAGACAGGGGGGCCATGTAGAGCAAAGCCGCTAGGCTGGTGACGATCTGATGCGCTGCGGCAGAGGTGGTACCTTGCCTTGAAATAAAGAGTGCCATCAAGGTGAATGATGTCACCTCCACAGCCACGGACAATGCATTGGGTAGTCCAATGCGCAGCAGATTGCGTAAACTTTCCCAATCGGGTTTTTCAAGGGGGTGCCAGATGTGAAAGGGTTTGTACAGGCTTTGTTTTTTCAACAGGACAAGGCACAGCAACACCATCGCCAGGTTCACGCAAAAAGTCGCCCAAGCGCAGCCAACCACCCCCAAGGCATGCATGCCAAAAACCCCAAAGGTCAAGGCCATGGAGAGCGGTATTTTTAGAAGCAGGCCTGTGATTTGAATCCAAGTCACAAGTTTGGGCTTTCCAATGCTTTGGTTCAAAGTGCTGAACATTCTGAAGAGCAAGGCCAAGGGTAAGCCCAAGCACAAGACCGCCAGGTAAGAGCTCACGTCTGCCTTGAGGGCTTCAGGGACTTGGGTCCATTCAAGGATCAAGTTGGGGCTGAGCAAAATGCCAATGCCCAAGGCGGATGAAGCCAAGAGCAAGTAAAGGCCTTGTCTGAATTGACGCCCAACTTCTAGCGGTTTTTGGGCGCCATGCATCTCTGAGAGCACCGGCAACAAGGCTTGCAAGATGCCCATCAAAGCCACAAAGACGCTGATGTACACGGCAGATCCCACCGATAGCGCAGCCAATGCTTTCTCGTCGTAACGTCCGGCGACCAAGGTGTCGGTGATCCCAAAGGCCATGACCGCAAGTTGACCCACCAAAATGGTCGAGGCGTGTCCCAAGATCAGCTTGCGTTCGGTTTTTTTAGTCAATCTTTGGCTCTCTCAGGGCTTGATATTTTTTTAAAGAGATCCATCTCTTGGTTGTCATCTGAAGGCCTTGGGATGGTTTTGATCCATTCAAAGCCTTCAATGTGCAGGGACGCAGGCGGAGCGATTTGCCCTTTGTGGTCGCTCTCGGTGATGACCCAAGTGCACGAGGGCGTCTTTTCAGCTTCAAACAGTTCAATCTCAACTGGACTGTGCACTTTGAAAGCCGTGATTTGAGCCAAGTTCAGATCTTTCAGGCAAATGCGCTGACCCGTGATGCTTTTCTCAACCTCCAGAATCATGGGCACATAACTTCTGGCATAGTCCAAAAGGGGAAGCCATAAACTCATCAACAAAAGCCAGCACAACGCGGCGCCCGCAGCAGGCAAGACCAGACTCTTCCAAATCGCAGAGCGGTGCTGCCCGGTTCTCCACTTCACAAGCCAAACCCATGTGAGTGTGGCTAGCAAAGCCACCACAAAAGCTGCCGCACCAAAAGATGGTACAAAGCCAGGCAGGAGTCTGGCCACATTGGCCGCAGGCTGAGGGGGCCAACCGGTTTGCATCGCAAGCCAAACCACCCAAATGATGAAGGCGCAACCGCTAAAGAACAAAAGCGTGAACCAGTCAATCAAGGCGCGGACACTTCTTTGTAAAGTGGGCAAGGCATAAGCGGCCAAAGCTGCAAAAAAGGGCAAAGATAAAAGCAGCACACGTTCAGGGGGCACGCTGAGCATGGCGCTCAAAGCGCAAACCGTTCCTAAACAAAGTGGGATCAAGAGATGTCGACTCTGTTGGGTAGCCAACCAATGGTGCCTCCATCGCCACAGTGTCCATAAGGTCAAGGGCCAGGCCGGCCAAGTGAACCAAAGCCACAAGCGCAGTTGTCCATGCCAATGCGCCACGGTCATGTCTGGCCAATGCACTCGCCAATGCCACATATGTCGTGGTGTCAGCCAAGCAACGAGCAATGAGCCGATCACGACCAGCAAGGCGGTTTGTCTGGGGTGCTCAAGCTCTGTGTCTAGCAGACACATCCAACTTGCAAACACGCCAAACATCAAGGCCAGGCTTGGAGCCCCAGACAGGCTAAGACCTGCTAGACCTAGGACCCAAGTCCAAAGGCTCCATGTCTTGTGAAAGGGCAGACTTGCAAGTGCAGCAAAACAAATGCTCACAAAGGTAAATTGAGCCAGCATGGGTGTGACCTCATGCATGGGTTGCGCCAGACCCAGGCTAGATATCAGTGCCAAGAGCCCAGCATCGGCCAAAGCTCTGGCGTAGTCATTGCGGTTGGCCTCGCCCCCAAACGCAAAAGCCACAGGTTGAGCGCGTTGGCTTTTGCAAAGGGCATACACCGCATACCAGCAAGCACTTAAACTCAAAAAGCTCAAGGCCATGAAAGGCACGCGAACGGCCTTGGCCGCAGACAGCCAGGGAGACAAGACTTGTATAGACCAAGCTCCCAACCAATAGGGAAGCAAGGCGTCCAATTCAGGCGTTTGACCCAAAAGCGTGGGGTGCCACCAGTCACTGTTGTGATGGGCTAGTTCCAACATGAACCCCAAGGACGTCAAGTCCACGGACTTCCATGCCTCACGGAACCAAAACCCTGGTATCACATAGGCGATGCAAAACACATATAGTGCGACCCTAGGCAAGCGGCGAACCGCGTCTTGACTGACGATGGCTGGCGTGGGTTGTTTCAAGTCAAATGCACCTTGGTGGATCGGCCCATCACCAAAAACAAAGGCAGCGCGGAGAACCGTGCTGCCTTGTTGCTCGCTCTGAACGTGTCAGAGCAGTGTGGGATCGACAAAAAGCAATTATTTTGCTGCTGTTTTACCGTATTTGTTTCTAAAGCGCTCAACACGTCCACCCATGTTGTCCACAGATTTTTGTGTACCGGTGTAGAAAGGGTGTGATTCGCTAGAGGTGTCCAATTTGTACAAAGGCAAATCTCGTCCGTCGTCCATTTTGATGGATTCTTTGGTGTTCGCGCATGAGCGGGTAACAAACTTAAAGCCATTGGACAAATCGACGAAGCAAACTTCGCGGTAGTTGGGGTGGATGCCTTCTTTCATGGTGTTGATTTCCTTGGTAAAGCCGGTAGCCATGCCAGCCGATCTGACACACTTTCCGTAAAGCCCACTATTGTAGCAGGTATGTTTGTTTTAGGGGGTGATTTTCTTGGATTAGGCAACACGCAAGGGGGTACTTGGGCGTTGTAGGGCGTTCATTTTGGATACAAAAGAATTAACCGCCTCGACGCATGAGGTCAAAGAAGTCGACATTGGTCTTCGTGGAGCGCATGTTTTTAAGCATGAGTTCCATCGATTCAACTTCATCCATGTTGTAGATGAATTGGCGCAAGATGCGGGTTTTTTGCAAAATTTCAGGGGCCAACAAGAGCTCCTCGCGCCTGGTGCCACTGCGGTTGAGTTGAATGGCTGGGAAGACACGTTTTTCATAGAGACGGCGGTCCAAATGAATCTCACAGTTTCCAGTACCTTTGAATTCTTCAAAGATGACCTCATCCATGCGCGAGCCTGTATCGATCAAAGCGGTGGCAATGATGGTGAGGGAGCCGCCTTCTTCGATGTTTCTGGCTGCACCAAAAAATCTCTTGGGTCTTTGCAAAGCGTTGGCGTCAACGCCACCGGTGAGGACTTTACCTGAGCTTGGGACCACGTTGTTGTAAGCCCGAGCCAAACGCGTGATGGAGTCGAGCAAAATGATCACGTCTTTCTTCAGCTCGGTGAGTCGCTTGGCTCTCTCGATGACCATTTCAGCCACATGAACGTGTCTGGCGGCAGGTTCATCAAAGGTGGATGCAATCACCTCGCCCTTGACGCTTCTTTGCATCTCCGTGACCTCTTCGGGACGCTCATCCACGAGCAAGACCATCATGTGTGAGTCGGGGTAGTTGGCCGTGATGGCATGCGCAATGTGTTGCATCATGACCGTTTTACCGCTCTTAGGAGGGGCGACCAAAAGGGCGCGTTGGCCTTTGCCGATCGGTGCAATGATGTCGATCATCCGTCCGGTGATGTTTTCTTCGCTTTTGATGTCTTGCTCAAGACGCATTTGCTCTTTGGGAAACAGCGGCGTCAAGTTCTCAAACATGATTTTGTGGCGATTGTTCTCTGGCAAGTCGCCATTGACCTTGTCCAATTTCGTCAGTGCAAAATACCTCTCGCCATCTTTGGGGATGCGCACTTCGCCCTCGATCATGTCCCCCGTATGGAGGTTAAAGCGTCGAACCTGACTGGGGCTGATGTAGATGTCATCCGTGCTTGCGGTGTAACTGGTGTCTGGGCTTCTTAAAAAACCAAAACCATCTGGCAGTATTTCAAGCACCCCATCGGCAAACACTTGTTCGCCAGCACGCGCTCTTTTTTTGATGATGGCAAACATGAGTTCTTGTTTGCGCATGCGTCCTGTGTTTTCGATTTCCAGGACTTCGGCTTGTTTGAGTACTTCAGACACGTGCAGTGCCTTGAGTTCGTTCAGATGCATGAAGAGACTCCAGATGGGAGTTCGTTGATTAGGTTTGGGGGATGGTCTTGGAGAGGTGAGCCGAAGGCTCGTGACCGGTTAATGATGCAAGCTTGTGGTTGCTCTTTGTCACTGGAATGTATTATGTCAGAGAAAATCCAATTTGTGAATAGCTGATTCATACCCATCCAACGCGCCAGTGAAGGCGTGGGAAAAGAAGAAAATCAAGGCTCTAAATTAGAAACAAAAGTACTCTATAAGTAGAGGATTTGAGGTCCATAAGCACCTCAGGGTGCTTCTTG
>CAIMNS010000055.1 GCA_903842945.1 uncultured Burkholderiales bacterium | reverse complement strand
GTTCCCTTTTGCACATCTTCAATGGCCTTCAAGAGCACTCTCCTGTTGGCCATGATCAGCACATCCGATGTACCAAGGTGTTCTTGAGTCCTGTCTTGAACAGGGCCCATGCTCTCCACCGCCCATTGGTCGTGAACATTGATGTCCTCTTCGCCCATGCCAAGATAGGTTTGGTCCAGCTGTTCTTTGGCATTGAACCCCCATTGATTGTGCGCGCCTGATTTGGGAATGTAATCGGGCAAGGAGATGAACTGAAGGCGCTGCTCGCGCATGGCCTCTTTGTTCAAGGGCTTGTCAAAGCTGGTGAAAAATGAATACCAATAGGTGTGCTCATCGTCCACGGGCACATGAAACTGAGTGATGCTCAGAGTCTCTGACAAGGGGATGACAAAGGTGGCAGGAAAAATAGCTTGCGTGACCCTCACATGGGTGAGTTCTTCATTCATTTGCCTGAGCGAAGTGATCTCCATGCCGTAGGGCTTGCTCTCAAAGCTGATCTTGGGTTGGCAAAATTCTCGCATGATGCGTGTCATGGGCCACTTTTGGCCATGGATGTCGCCAGCACTCGCACTCCTGAACTGCTTGCCTGCATCGTTGTCTCCAATGCTTTGCAGGTCCTCATCCTTTAAAAAACGGTGTAAAAAGGAGGGATGCGCTGGATCGATACCGACTTCAAAGGCTTGCAGCCAATTCGCCTTCCAACGACCTTTGAAAGCAAAGCTGTGGCTATCTGGCGCTTCAAAGCAATCAAATCTAGGAAAGGGTGGTGGCGTTTGATGGGTGGGCCCCATCCATGCGAAGATCACGCCTGCTTTTTCAATCACTGGGTAGTGGCGTTGTTGGATGTGGTCTTTTAGCCTAGATCCAGTAGGTTCTGCGGGTGTGTCCAGGCAGCGACCGTTGACATCAAATTTCCATCCATGAAAGGGGCAGCGGATGCCATCCTCTTCATACCTTGCAAACGACAGGTCAACACCTCGATGCGCACAGTGTTTGTCGATCAAGCCAAAGCGGCCTGAGTGGTCTTTGAACAAGACCAAGTCTTCTCCAAACACACGAACCGATTTCACGGGACGCTCCAGCATCCGTGGGTCGAGCTTGGGGTTGAATTCGTCGACCAAAGCCACCGGTTGCCAATAAAGTCTGAGCAATTCTCCACATGGGCTTTGCGGCCCCACTTGGGTCAAGAGTTGATTTTGATCGGCTTTCATGGTTTTAAACTTCCTCTAGGCAGCGTGTTCAAACAAAGGCTCGACGGGCATGCTTTTCACATCAAAGCACCCATGCTTTGCTTTTTTTTATTATCCAACCCCTGGTGCAACTTGTGCGGAAATTTTTTGTTTTCTTTTTCTGGGCTTCAAAGCACAGTGCCCCCTTGCTCATGCCAACCCAGGGGTTGGCATGAGCGGCTAGAACATTTGAAGGGTCTTTTGTGCAAACCCATCGGTTTTTCCCATTCAAATCGAGACCTCAAGGGTAATTCTTATGAAAAAAAGCCGTCTTTTTTGATAGACTTTGCCCTTGTTGTTGCAGATTTACTCACTCTATTTCAGGAGAAACTATGAAATTTACTTTTAACGCCGTTGTTTTGGCCGGCTTTTCGTTGTTGGCCATGGCGTGTGGTTCAACGGCCGTGGCGGAAACGGTCAAAATTGGTTTTATCAGCTCCTACAGTGGTGCAGCTGCAGCTCAAGGCGATCAGCTGGACAAGGGCGTGAAGCTCTACATGAAGCTCAATGGCGACAAGCTCCCCCCTGGTGTGAAGGTGGAGTTGATCACCAGAGATGACACGGGCCCAAATCCCGATGTGGCCAAGCGGGTTGCTCAAGAGTTGATCGTTCGTGACAAGGTTCAGTTTCTGACGGGCTTGGTCTGGACGCCCAACATGGCTGCGATTGCACCTTTGACCACAGAAGCCAAGGTGCCCTTTGTGAGCATGAACGCTGCAGGCGCGAGGGTCATGGTCAATGCACCATACATGACGCGTGTGTCTTTTACGCTCTGGCAATCCTCTTATCCCTTGGGACAATGGGCGGCAAAGAAGTACAAAAAAGCGTACACCGCTGTCAGTGATTTTGCACCAGGCCATGAGGCTGAAGAGGGCTTTATCAAAGGATTCAAAGAGGGTGGTGGCGAGGTCTTGGGCAGTGTTCGCGTCCCCTTGGCCAACCCAGACTTTGTGCCTTTCATGCAAAGAATCAAGGACGCCAAGCCTGATGTGTTGTTTGGTTTCAATCCTGCAGGAAAAGCGGCAACAGCCATGATGAAGTCTTATGCTGATTTGGATTTGCCCAAAGCCGGTATCAAGTTCATTGGAACGGGTGACATTGTGACCGATGAAGAGCTGCAAGGCATGGGTGATGTGGCCCTAGGTATCACCACGGTGCATCATTACTCCGCAGCATCGGATCGCCCAAGCAACAAGGCCTTTGTTGCTGCTTACAAAAAGGAGTTTGGTGCCGATTTGAACCCTGGTTTCATGGTCGTGGCCGCATGGGATGCGATGGATGCTATTTTTGCTGCCATTCGTGAACAAGGCGGTAAGGTGGATCCCGACAAGTCCATGGAGTTTTTTAAAAAATGGAAAAGCTCCACCAGTCCTAGGGGTTCTTTCTCCATCGATCCTGAGACACGCGATGTGGTCAATCCAGAGTACTTGAGAGAAGTTAAAAAAGTCGCGGGTAAACTGGCCAACGTCGAGATCGAGACCATTGGGACAGCGGTGAAAGATCCCATGAAAGAGGCCGACAAGAAGAAGTAAAATAGCTCAAGGCTTCCAGCAAGCCTACAATGCATAGCCCTTAGGTGCATGTTTGCACGTAAGGGCTATTTTCTCGATGAGAACTGAAGAGTCATGGAAAATTTTCTGTCGTCCTTGGTGAGTGTGGCTTTTCATGGTTTGGCCTACGGCATGATTTTGTATGTCATCTCCGTGGGTCTTTCAGTGACCATGGGGCTCATGGGCTTTACCAATTTAGCGCACGGCGTGTTTGCCATGACGGGCGGCTATGTGCTGGTGGTGTCCTTGTCCAAATTTGACATGCCCTTTCCTTTGGCTTTGGTTTTGTGTTTTGGTTTGGTGGCTTTGGTGAGTGTGGTGCTCGAGCGCACGCTTTATGCCAGGTTGTATGGCGAGGCAGAATTGGAGCAAGTGCTCTTTACCATTGGACTGATCTACATGTCGGTGGCCGTGGCCAGGTTGATTTTTGGGACTTTGCAGCAACCCGTCATCTTGCCCGAGTATTTGAAAGGTCAATTCTCTTTGATGGGCAGAGACTTTCCGGCTTACCGTGTTTTTCTGATTCTGTTCACCTCAGCGATCATTGCCGCCCTTTGGTTTGGGGTTGAGAGAACCATTTGGGGCGCCAAGGTCAGAGCCTCGGTGGACAATCGTGCCATGGCGCAGTCCATTGGGATCAACACCAAAAGCTTGTTCACGACGACGTTTGCAGTGGGAAGCGGGTTGGCCGGGCTGGGTGGAGGCTTAGGCGCAGAGATCGTGGCGATTCAGCCCACCTACCCCTTTGAGCAATTGGTGTTCTTTTTGATTGTGGTGTCGGTTGGCGGATTGGGCAGTTTGCGGGGTCCCTTTGTGGCGGCGCTCTTGATCGGCGTCACCGACACGGCTTGTAAGTATTGGTTGCCACAGTTTGGCGCATTTTTCATCTACATTGCAACCATCGGCTTGTTGCTTTGGAGGCCGCAAGGCTTATTGGGGAAAAGATCATGAGTCAACTTGTGGGTTACACGGTCGATTCTCGTGTGCGTTGGACGGAATACTTGCCATGGGTGTTGGCTGTGTTGGTGTATGTTTTCTTGCCCGACTATTTGTCATTGGGCTCGAGAGTGCTCACCTACATTTTGTTTGCGCTTTCTTTGGATTTGATCATCGGTTATGCTGGCATCATCACTTTGGGGCATGCCTCCTTTTTTGGATTGGGTGCCTACATCACGGGCATCTTGGCTGCAAAATTAGGCGTCACCGATCCCTTGGCTCAGTTGCTCGCCAGTGCTTTGGGGGCTGGCTTACTGGGTCTCGTCACGGGTGCTGTGATCTTGAAGATGAAGGGGCTCACCCAATTGATGCTGACCTTGGCGATATCGGCACTTTGTTTAGAGGTGGCCAACAAAGCGACCTTGATCACGGGTGGGGCGGATGGGCTCTCGGGGATGGAGATAGCACCGATCTTGGGCCTCTTTAAGTTCGACCTCTTTGGTAAGACCGCCTATTTGTATTGTTTGTCATTGCTTTTCTTGACCTGGGTGGTCGTACGTCGACTGATCTATTCGCCTTTTGGTGTGTCCTTGATGGGCATACGAGAAAACGCTGCTCGCATGCACGCGATTGGAGCACCTGTCTACAAAAAGCTCATGGTGGTGTACACCCTGTCGGCCTTGATTGCTGGCCTTGCGGGTGCTTTGTTGGCCCAAACCAATCAATTTGTGGGCCTGAATGTGTTGGGCTTTGAGCCCTCAGGTGAGTTGTTGGTCATGCTCATCTTGGGTGGTGTGGGTCGGCTTTACGGAGCCTTTGTGGGCCCGGTGGTCTTTTTACTTGCCCAAGACTATTTGGCCAAACAGTTTCCCGAGTATTGGTATTTCGGGATTGGCCTGTTGTTGGTCTTGGTGGTGCTTTTTGCCAGAGGGGGGGTGCTAGGGATTCTTGATAAATTCACGGCCTCTGCAAGGGCCCGACAGTCTGGAGCGAAGTCCTCATGACCTATGCCTTAGAGACGCGTGGCTTGTGTAAAAGCTTTGGTGCTTTGACCGTGGCAGACCACATTGATTTTCAGTTGGACGTGGGCGCGCGTCATGCATTGATCGGTCCCAATGGAGCGGGCAAGACGACTTTTGTGAACTTGCTGACAGGTCGCTTGGCGCCGTCTGAGGGGCTTGTCTTTTTAGGGGGTGAAGAGGTCTCCAACTTGTCGCAATCTGAGCGTGTGAAAAAAGGGCTGGGTCGAACTTTTCAAATCAACACCTTGTTTCCCAAGATGAGTGTCTTGGACAATGTGGCCTTGGGGGTCTCAGAGAGATTGGGTTTGTCTTCTGGTCTGTGGAAAACCGCTCAATCCTATGCCAATGTGACCGAAGAGGCGATGTCTTTGCTGGTGTTGTTGGGCATTGAATCGGATGCGCATCATATCGTCAAAGATTTGCCCTATGGCAAGCAGCGTTTGGTAGAAATCGCCATCGCCTTGGGTTTGAAGCCCAAGGTGCTGTTGCTGGACGAGCCCGCTGCAGGCGTGCCATCCATGGAGTCGCAAAGGATTTTGAGTGCATTGGATCTGTTGCCCAAGGACATCGCCATCATGATCATTGAGCATGACATGGATTTGGTGTTCAAGTTTGCACAGAAAATCACCGTCTTGGTTCAAGGTGCTGTGCTTTGTGAAGGCTCTCCCCAAGAGATCGCCAAAGACACGCGGGTGCACCAAGTGTATTTAGGAGAGCAGCGTGCTTGAATCCGATAGGTCTTTGAAAATATCTGGTGTCTGGGCGGGTTATGGTGAGACCTTGGTGCTGGAGGATGTGAGCTTTACCGTGCCAGAGAAAGGCTCCATGGCCATCTTAGGTCGCAATGGTGTGGGTAAAACAACCCTGCTGGCGACGATCATGGGGCACACGGCCATGAGCAAGGGCCGTGTTCAATACCGTGGACAGGACTTGCATGATTTACCCGTTCACCAAAGATCCCAAGCGGGCATTGGTTACGTGCCGCAAACAAGAGATATTTTCCCCTCGTTGACGGTGGAGGAGAATTTAAAGGTCGCTGCGAGACCGGGTCAATGGCCTCTTGAGCGTGTCTATGATCTCTTTCCTAGGCTTTTTGAGAGAAAAAGCAACATGGGCAATCAACTCTCTGGAGGTGAGCAGCAAATGCTGTGCATTGGTCGCGCCTTGATGGGAAATCCCTCATTGCTGCTGCTTGACGAGCCCATGGAGGGCTTGGCTCCCGTGATCGTTGAGATGCTTTTGGGTGTGTTGCGTCGATTGATTCAGCAAGAGTCCTTGACGGTTTTGTTGGTGGAGCAATCGGCCAAGTTGGCTTTGCAAGCCACAGAGCAAGTCATTGTTTTGAGCCGTGGTCAAATCATCCACCAGGGGCAAAGCGAGGCCTTGTTGGCGGATGCGCAACGGCTGGCTGAATTGATCGTTGCACATTGAACCCTTGGCCGTCCTTTCTTCAGGCCCATCACCTATTGGACTTTTCATGAGCACCACTTCACAACTCTCAAAGCCCGTGGTCATTGTAGGTGGCGGTGTGGCTGGTTTGTCCGCTGCACTGGCGCTTGGACGCAAAGGCCTTTCGGTTCAACTTTTCGAGCAAGCCGATCAAATTGGCGCGATTGGTTATGGTGTACAAATGGGGCCCAATGTTGTGCCCATGCTTCGCTCTTTGGGCATTGAAGAGGACGTCTTGGGCGCTTCTTATTTGCCCCCCGAGATCGATTTGTTGGATGCGTACACGGGGCAGCCCTTGCTGCACTTGCCCTTGACGTCGCCCAAGTACTTGGAGCGTTACCAAGGCTTGCCCTATTTGGCCATCCACCGAGTTGATTTGCACGAAGTTTTACTGAAGGCCTGTGCAAAGTTGCCCCAGGTGAATTTGAACCAATCCACCACGGTGGTGGATTATGTGCAAAACAAGGATGGCGTGGTGGCCATCAGTGCCGAGGGCAAGGAATTCAGCGCAAGTGCCTTGATTGCCGCCGACGGATTGCGTTCTAAATTAAGAGGCAAGCTCCATCCTGAGGATGTGCCCAAAGAGAGTGGTTATGTGGCTCACCGCTGTTTGATCCCCATGGCGCAGTTGCCTGAGGCCTTAAAGACGCGCCCAGGCGTGAGCATGTGGACGGGAGACGGGTTCCATGTGATTTACTACCCTCTTCGGCAATCCAGTGTGCTCAACATCGTCTTGGTGGTGAAGCTGCCCACGGGTGTGCAACATGTCAGCGATCAAGCCTACGACGACTATATAGAACGCATCAAATCGCAAGTGGCTCTACCAGCCAAGTGCGCGATGGATTTCATGGATTTGAAGAGACGTTGGGCCATTGCCGATCGCGAGCCCATCCGTGGATGGAGCGACCAAAGGGTGACGCTCATGGGTGACAGTGCGCATGCAACCTTGCAGTCCTTTGCCCAAGGTGCATGCATGGCCATAGAAGACTCGGTGGTGTTGGCTGAATTGATGCATCGCTTTCCTGGGGAGATTGAGCATGCATTCAAGTTGTTTGAGAAACAGCGTTTTTTAAGGACCGCCCGTGTTCAACTGCAGTCTCGCAGTTTGTGGGAGGATTTTCATTGCAATGGACATGCGGCCAGTGTCAGAACGGCGCGTTTTACAGAGCAAAGCAGCGAAGACTTTTTCAAGTGCCTCGACTGGCTTTGGACCCCCATTGAGCCCCCATCGATGTTGTCGGCTTTGAGCCCATAGGGCTGAGTGGGTTGGTTGTTTGACGCGTCCTCGCGTTGAAGCATGGCTCCAAGCGAGGTCAAGCGAGGTCAAGCGGGGTCAGTGGGTGCTTTGCTTGAGCTCACTCATCAATCTCTTGCCCGATTGAACCAATTGGGTTTTGAGTTCGCCCAAGTTGGGGTAGATCAAGCGACCGTGTTCTTTTCGGGTTTCTCCAGCAATGATCACGGTGTCGATGTTGGCCAAGCTCGTTTGCATGACCACGGAGCTGATCGGGTCGTGCACGGGTGACATGTTCAAATCGTCGGCACTGATCAAGACCAAATCGGCTTGTTTGCCCACGGTGAGGCTGCCGATTTTGTCGTCCAGGTTCAAGGCTTGAGCGCCTTTGATGGTGATCCACTCCAATGCTTGTTTGCAATAGATGGTAGAGGTATCGGGCAACTTGTGTTGGGTGTCTTTGGAGTGCGCGTTGTCCAAGGCTCTTTGTGTGCCAAGCGCAAAGCGAGCAACGCTGAACATGTCACCGGAGATGCTCGATTCCAAATCAACGCCCAAGGACGGTGCAGCGCCAAGTTCTAGAAGTCTGCCCGTGATGGCCATGCCGTGTCCCTGGGTCATTTCAGTCTCAGGCGTCAGGGAGAAGGTCACGCCCAAGTCGATCATCATCTTCAACTGCGCCTCGGTCAAATTGTTGCCATGGACGATGTTGTTGTTGTTGCCCATCAAGCCCTCTTGGACCAATCTCTCCCAGCCATCGGGTGTTTTGGCTGCAGCGCCTGCGCAGTGCATGCTCGCTATGAGTTTGAATTCCCGAGCCAGCAAAAAGTCATGAACGGCCACTTCATAAGTGGAGTAATGTGGGCCCAAGATGGCCAAACCCAAGGACACCAAGCCTGGATTTTTAAAGCGCGTGTTCAAGAGCCTTTCAACTTCGGCGCGGGGATGGGGTACCTCACTGAAGTGCTTTTGTCCGGGCTTGGGGTCAGGCTTGGGTGAGCCGTGAAAGAAAACCGCCCTGATGTTGGAGGCCATGAGGCCATCAATGGCCCGGTCCGTGTGCGCGGGCGTTGGGTTGTTGTGACACCAGTCACCCAGCGTGGTCGTGCCGCAATTGATCTGATTGAGCGCACCCATGAGGGTCGCGATGTAGATGTCCTCGGGTTGAAAGTTGGTGGCCAAACCGGCATGCATGTTGGCGAAATATTCTAAGATGGTCCAATTGCTGGTGACGCCCCTTAAGGCGGTTTGCCAGGTGTGCATGTGGGCGTTCACCAGCCCAGGCATCAAAATTTTTCCGCTTGCATCGATCACTTTGTCGGCCTTTTTGCTGTCCAAATGGCGGCCTATTTGAACAATGGTGTCGCCTTCAAAAAGCAAGTCCGAATGTTCAAGCTCTCCCAGGGCTGGGTCCATGGTCAAAAGGGTGGCATTTTGAATGAGTGTTTGCGTCATGGTGGAGAAATACTTTCTTTCTTGGGTTTGGGCTTGGGCTTGGACGTCAGACTTGGGGCGGCATGCAATGCTTAGTCACATTTTAGAGGAGAAGTATGTTAAAAATACATCATGAATCCAAGGGTAACAACTAGGAGGCGACCTGGATGGGAGCCTTCTTTTTGAACTTTACAAGAATACGTACAATCCATACACGGCTTACATCTTCAGCCTATAAAGTGAGGCATGTGCTTCACATTTTCAACAGGAGTTAGATATGAAATTGAACAAATTGAGCCCATCCTCTTGGCTTACAAAAGCCATGGTGGGCCCGCTTGCTTTGAGCTTCGTGGTGGGTGGCCTTTTGAGCCCCCTTGGTGTTCAGGCCCAATCCCATGCTGAGGTGAGCCCAGGTGCTGCACCCATGGTCACGCCAGGACCTAGGCCCGAGGCCAGGAAGGAACGGTTTGCTGGTGATGAGGTGACTCAAAAAATGCGCGACAGGCATGCCGCACAGTTTGAAAAAAAACAAGCTGAACTCAAAAAGCAATTGAACTTGACGCCTGCTCAAGAGCCCCAGTGGGACAGTTTCATCCAATCGGCACACCCCATGGCACTGGCCAAACCTCCCGTGGACCGAGCCCAAATGAGAGAGATGGCCCAATGGCCTGCGCCCCAAAGGGCACAAAAGATGATGGACTTGCATGAAGCGCGGCACGATGAAATGCTTTCTCAGATGCGTGCACGTTTGGAGGCGATGAAGGTCTTTTACGCACAACTCAGTGCCGAGCAGCAAAAGACCTTTGACCAAGTCACGCTCCAGCACCATGGGCAGATGATGCATGCGCGGCGCATGATGCACCCGCCACTTTAATGGCTCGAGAGCTCCATGTCTTCTTGACATGGAGCGGGGTACAAAGGGCCATGCGCAGACAGGCGGATCCTTTTTTTTGCCCAACTCACCTTGGCCAATCACACAAGGCTCAAGGGGACTCAAACTCACAAAGTCGTTTGACTTCTTCGGGAATTTCAATGGCTTTGATTTTGTCGGGGTTCTCTGGGTGTTGAATGCAAAACACGCGCGTCTCCTCACCTTCGCAGATCAAGTCCTGTGCGCGCATCACCACATGCTTGTGAATGAAGACCTTGGCTCTCCACTCCGACACGCTCGTGTAGATTTGCAGCGTTTGGCCGTAGGTGGCGGGCTGATGGAATTTGGTGTGAATCTCCAACAAAGGGGTGCCCAAGATGCCATGGGTCTTTTGCATCTCCCGCCAAGGGGGCAGACCGCAGTTGTGAAAGAAGTTGACGGACGATGCGTCCATCCATCTGGAGTAGTTCGGGTAAAAGACAATGCCAGCAGGGTCGCAGTCCCCAAAGCTGATGGTGTAGTCGTATTGAACGGTTTTGCGTTGCATGCGTGTTGATGTATCTAGTTTTCCATGTGTCCCTGAACCTCTGCACCTCTGCACCTCTGCACCGATGTGCCCATATGCGCAGATATTCTAAAACATTCACGCCTCACCCACGGCCGGGGCTCCATAGAAATTGAAATACATCTAAAAAGTAGTTTTTTTCTTAAAGAAACATGTCAAGCATCCCCTTAGCATAGCAGCTGTGTTGTTCAATGCTAAGGGCAGGGTGTTTCACTCAGCCTTCAAAAAGGGGACTGGGGTGTGAGTGAATCCGATGTGATCCAACGTGACCGGCTAAAGCTCCAGGGGTGGTTGCAAAAAGAGGGCCTTGAGGGGCTTTTGAGCCAGTACCCAGCGGGTCAACCGCACGCCAGGGCCCTGGGCATGATGGGTTTGGGGTGGACTTTGAGCGCTGCGGGCATGGGAGAGCACGCGCCTTTTTTGGGGGCCTTGTCGGCGGCGCTCAGCGCATGGGGCGCGCATGCGAGCAGCAAGGCCTATTTGGCGCATTTGCGTTGGCCTGACTTCTTTGACTCTCAGTTGGGGCTGCAAAGTGCCGAGCTGCCCCTTTGCACGCCCACAACAAGCAATCCGCATGCTTACCTCATGGGGTACACGCTTGACAAAGGCCAAGCCCTTCATTTGTCAGGCGAGCACTTGTGCCGACACTTTTTGGCAGCAGGGATGACGGGGGTGGGCAAGACCGTCTCTTCCACCTTGTTGATGGCCCAACAAATGTCCATGGGAGGAGGCGTGTTGTGGGTAGATGGCAAGCTCGACCCCGACAACATGGAGATGTTTTTTCACTTGGCCAAGTGGCTGGGCCGAGAAAGCGATGTTCGCATGGTTCATCCCGCAAATCCAAAACTCTCTAACACCTACAACTTCATTGCTCAGGGAAGCCCTGATCAAGTGGCCTCTCGCATTTTATCGACCTTACCAAGCACACAGTCCAATGCGGGTTCGGATTATTACAAACAAGCGGCCAATCAAGGTTTGATCTGCGTGATTGGTGCCATTCAATGGCTGGGCATGGCTTACAACTGCATGGACTTGGCCATCTTGCTCACGCATCCCAAAGCCTTGTTGGAGTTGGACGAAAAAATCAATGCTCGTTTGCGTTTGTTGGCTCATGAGCATGATCCTTGTATCGCTTCTTTCAAGTTGTTTTTAGAGTCTTGTAAAAGTTCGCAACCCTTGAGCGGAAAGCTGCACATCGACACCCGTAAACTGCGGGATCTTTTTGGTGGTGTTGCGGGGCGTTTGTTCGTCTACGGCTCCGGCACGTGTGGGGAGGTGACCAACGCCTACCATTCAGAGGTGGATCTTTTTGAAGGCATGCGGCAAGGGCAATTGATTTATTGTGCATTGCCCACCATGGCACAACATTTATCGGCACAAAACTTTGGCAAAATTTTACTGGGCGATTTGCGCTCAGCCGTTGCTCAACTGCAAGCCTTGCCCAAAGTGTCCAGACCCGATCCACCGTTTTTGATATGGTTGGATGAGGTGGCCAGTTACGGCAGTGCCAATGCCTTGGCCACACCCTTTCAGCAAGCCCGCAGTGCACACATTGCCTTGGGGGTCGGTTTTCAAGAGCACGCCAGTGTGGAGGAGTTGGGCCCGTCTTTTTTGAGCACCATTTTAGGAAACACTTACAACAAGCTCCTCTTCAAGCCCTCAGATCCGCAAACCGCAAAAGCCTGGGCCGAGATGATGGGGCGACAGCGTGTTTTTGAGACCAGTGTGTCCAGCCAGCGTTCACGCTCAAGGGCATTTGATTTTTTGGGTCTAGGATGGAATCGAAAAATGGCTGACACGCAAGCTCAAACGCACACGCGCCGTGAGCGAGAGGAGTACAGGTTGTCGGTTGAACGCTTGGCCAGACTTGAGATCGGCCAAGCGGTGCTTTTGCATGGAGCCACGCAGTTGTATGGCTTGCGCATTCCAAAGCTGAGTTTTTTGCCCCACATGAAGCAAGAGCTCGGAGGTGTTGTGATTCAACGACCTGCAAGCACCTTCAAGCCCAAAAGCCAGGGGCTGGCTTCTTTCAAGTCAGGCCCTTCAAGTTCGTCGAAGTTGGATCATGAACGGGGGCAAGAAGGGCTGTTTTTTTATAAAAAGTACGAACGCTTCATCAGTGAATGGGCCTCCTCTGAGCAGAGCTTGGGTTTGATAAAAGAGGCTCGCGAGCGTGCCAAGTTTCAAAAGCTAGGAGCCTTGCATCCCCATGCTTAACAAAATGCAAAGGGCCCCAAGCTGCCCAGCCTTGTGCTCATGAAGTTCCTTCGTTTTTGGGTTGGGGGCTTGTGTGTCGTTTTGATGCTTTTGTGCGTGCTCACCCGAGGGTTGCTCGTGTGTCATCTGAAGGTCTTTTGGGTGTTGTTTGGCTCGCCTGGCTTGAAGGCGTCTCGTGAAGAGGTTCAAGGTTTTGACGTGGTGGATCAAGCCGCTTTGAAAAAATTTGGGGGTTAGTCATTGAAAGCTCTAAAAGTCGCAAACTTTCGTTAAGATACGTGCTCTAGAGGCTTTATTTTGGAAGGAATAAGCCATGTTGAGCGATTCCATTTATTTGCCCAAACCGTTTGATGATAAAAATCCCGAACATGCCAAGACGCTGATGCGTGAGCACCCGCTGGCCTTGGTGATCAGCAACTCAGAGAGCGGTGGGCCCATGGTGTCGCATTTGCCCTTGAAGTGTGAAGTCTTGAGCGAACCTGATGAGCCGTGGGTCTTGTGGGGGCATTTCGCTCGCATCAATCCACAAGTTCAGGCTCTTCAATCCAAGCCCCAGGCCTTGGTCATTTTTAACGGCCCTCATGCCTACATGTCTCCTTCTGTTTATCCAGATTTGGTGCGGGTGCCCACCTGGAATTATTTGACCTTGCATGTGCAAGGGAACGTTGAGTTTTTGGACGATCCGCAGGCCAAGGACCAATTGCTCAAACAACTCATTGCCGATCATGAGCACGTCTATGCCCAACAGTGGAGAGGACTGCCTGAGGACTACCAGCAAAAAATGCTTTCGGCCATTGTGGGCTTTAAGATTCGAATTGAACATCGACAACTCAAGTTGAAGTTGAACCAGCATCGCCCCGAGGCCCAACAAGCCATGTTTGCCCAATATGCCCAAGGTGATGAGAACATGCAGTCTTTGGCGCGTTGGATGTCTCGGCTGGGTATGGTCGATGTGCCTTGATGGGCGGATGTGTTGTTTTGAACCACGGGCTTGACTTGGTATGAGGCGCGAAGTTCCTCCTCGCCCCTTGTCTGGGCTTGATCAGGGTGCACTTGACGAGACCCACATGCGTGTGGCTCTCCAGCAAGCGCAAGTCGCATCCCAGCGAGGTGAGGTGCCTGTAGGAGCGGCTCTTTATAAGGGTGAGACCTTGATCGCCCAGGCGCACAACTCGCCCATTGCGCTGTGTGATCCGAGTGCCCACGCTGAGATCTTGGTGCTCAAAGAGGCGGCCAAGGTTTTGGGCAACTACCGGCTCGAAGACTGCACCCTGTATGTGACTTTGGAGCCCTGTGCCATGTGTGCTGGCGCTATTTTCAATGCCCGCGTGCGCGAGGTGGTTTATGCCGCCCCTGATGCGAAGTCGGGAGCTGCTGGGTCTGTGATCGATCTTTTTGCAAATCCTCGGTTGAACCACCATGCGCAAATTCGTGGTGGCGTTTTGAAGCAGCAATCGGTGTCTTTGCTTCAGGATTTTTTTAAAGAACAAAGACGTTTGCAGCGCCAAGAGGGTGAGCAGTTGAGCTTGTTTTTACGGGAAGATGCCATCCGAAAACCGATGGACAGCATGCCAGGTTGTCACGCCCCTTCTTGCCGCTCCTCACACCTGGTCTTGACATCCACGCCAGGCATGCGGCTGCACTATTTGCATACCCACTCTAAGAGCGAAGTTGCTTTGAAGACCTATGTGTGTTTGCACGGCGTCAATACATGCTCCAGTGTGTTTGGTCCTCTGTTCCAAAACCTGTGTGAAAGCGGTGCACGTGTGCTTGCACCTGACATGATGGGCTATGGGGGGAGCGATCGTTTTAAAAAATCTCAGTCCTATGATTTCGCCCTGGCCATGCGCGCCTTGCTTGAGTGGATGGATGCCAAGGATTTACAAGAGGTGACCTTGATCACCCACGACGCCTCCTTGGTTTGGGCCTTGGTGTTGAAGGCGCTTCGCCCGCAGCAAGTGGTCTCGGTGATTGCGCTCAACCCGTGCTTGAAAGACGAGCCGGGGCTGGTTGCTCCTCGTGGTCTTTATGCGCGTTGGGGTGCCTGGCTCAAAAAGGGTTCGCGCACGCAAGACCTTGAAGCCCATTTCGCTGCTTTGTTGCCCCATTTGTCTCAAACACAATTGCAGGCCTTGTCCAACCCCTTTGCCAAAGCCTTTGAACGCAAGGTGTTTGAGGCCTTTGATGTGCTTTTCCCCAGCATCGAAGAAGCGTTGTCGCTCGTTGGGCTAGCGTGGAGCGATTTGCGCGCGCATCTTGCACCGCAGTTCTTGGCGCAATGCCTGGTGCTCAACACCCAAGCTTCATCGCTGGTGACAAGCGAGCCCCTCAAGGGGGACAACGAGGAGTCGCTGTGCTTGGGTTTCTCGCAAAGCGAAGCTTTGCTGGAGCAAGAGTTGTTGAGCCCAGCGTGCTTTGAGCAATTGGGTCGATGGCTCCAAGCGCCTGTTCGCCGTCTCAGCGCTTGAGTTTTTGGACGATGGACAAGAGGAGGGCCATGAACATGTTTTTTCCTTTTTGCTCAAGCTCGAGCGATGGGCATGTCGGCCCAAGCGGTGGTGTAGCGAGGTGTAAGACGCTCTTGTCGCATGGACCAGATTTTATGTTGGGTGGTGATGCCACTGCTTGCGACGCTTAGGGTGCCGCGCCCATAGCGTTGATTGAGTCGGTCCAGGGTTTGCATGAGTTGTGCGCAGTGCGCGGGCTTTGCCTGTTCAAGTCGTTCATCCTCAAGCGAAAGTTCGCCTTGCTCAACACCCTCATCGCTCAGGTCCATCAGCATCACACCAGCCTTGGCGAACGAAAACCCTCCTTGGTAGATCAGCCTGAGCCCCAAGACGGCCGTTTGTACCAAGGTGCTGGTGTCTGCACTGGGGCGCAAGAGCGGGAGGGTGACGCTTTGACTGTACTGAGGTCCCGATCGAAAGGGGCTTGTTCGGATGAAGACCAGCACTTGAGAGGCTTGGCTGTGTTGGCGTCTTAATTTCTCCGCTGCACGCGAGGCAAACTCTGAGACGGCTTGCACCAAGGGCTCTAAACTCACCACCGCTTGACCAAAGCTGCGTGTGCAGGCGATTTCTTTTTTGTGGGCTGGCACGTCTTCCAAGTCGATGCAGGCGTGTCCTTGTAGCTCACGTATGGTGCGCTCCATGACCACCCCAAATCGCGCTCGCAACGCACTCGTGGACGATTCCCGCAAGTCCCAGACGCTCTCAATGCCCGAGGCTTTGAGTTGTGCATTGAGGCGTCGACCCACCCCCCAGACCTCTGAGACATCGGTGCGTTGAAAGACGTCTTTCAATTCGCTCGCGCTCAAGCTCTCCAGGTTGCACACCTGCGCAAGCTCCATGGGGTACAGGCCTGGTTTTCGTTCGGCGGTTTTTGCGATGTGATTGGCCAGTTTGGCCAAGGTTTTGGTCGCGCCAATGCCAATGCAAGTGGGCACGCCAATCCACTGCAAGATGCGTTCTCGCATGGTGTGTGCCCTTTGGATCAGATTGCCTCTCACCCCCCGAAGCTCGACAAAGCTCTCGTCAATGGAGTAGATCTCTTGCTTGGGTCCCAGGCCGCTTGCAATGGTCATCATGCGTTGACTGATGTCGCCGTAGAGCGTGAAGTTGGCAGACAAGGCGACCAGGCCAGCGCTTTCTTGTAGATGCTGGACTTTGAACCAAGGTGCACCCATGGCCACACCTAGCGCCTTGGCCTCGTTGCTGCGAGCGATGGCGCAACCGTCGTTGTTGGACAAAACAATCACCGGGCAGGCGTTCAGTGAGGGGCGAAAGATCCGCTCGCAGCTCACATAAAAGTTGTTGCCATCCACCAGTGCGTACATGTCAGTCCAAGTGTTGAGCGCTTTTGCGAAAGCGTTTGATGGAACTCGTGACCACACCACAAATGCGCAGGCTTTGGCCCTCTTTGAAGGTGATCTCTGGATAGGTGGGGTTGGCCGGTTGAAGTTTGATGTTGCCGTTTCGTTTGTAGAAGTATTTCACCGTGAACTCGCCATCCACCTCGGCCACCACCACATCTTTGTGCACCGGGGTCAGTGCGCGGTTGACCACCAAAATGTCACCGTCAAAGATGCCGGCCTCGGTCATGGATTGACCTGAAACACGCCATAAAAAAGTGGCCATGGCGTGGGTGATCAGCAACTCATTGAGGTCATGGCGTTTGACGGCAAAGTCTTCTGCCGGAGACGGAAAGCCTGCAGGAACCTTGCCGGGGACCACGCGCAAAGGCCATGTGCTGGGATCCAGCGTGTAGGCATGCGCATTCCAAGGCACAGACCCAGATGGCCAGTCGGCCTCTTGCGTTGGGGCCGCTTTGCCTCTGGGGCAAATGGCCTCAACAGGCCCAGGACTGGAACTGGAACTGGAACTGGGCCTGGGAGCCGGGGTGTCGGTTGGAGTAGGCCGTATACTGTTCATTTATACAGTATACGGCAAAATGAATGCGCAGGGGATACTTTTTAGAGGATGCCCGCTTCTTGGAGTCGCCGCACTTCTTCTTGGCTCAGGCCCAAGAGGCCTTGCAAAACAAGTTCATTGTGCTCACCCAGCTGGGGTGGGGCTTGCTGGTAGTGAAGGGGGGTTTTGGACAAGCGAATCGGGTTGGCCACACTGGGCACGCTACCGTATTGCGCGTGAGGGATATCGACTCTGAGGCCGCGAGCCTTGACGTGTGGGTCTGCAAAAACGCGCTCCAAGGTGTTGATCGGGCCACACGGCACGCCAGCACGCTCCATGATGAGGGTCCAGTCGTCGATGCGGCGCGTGCGCGTGATCTCCTCGAGCAAGGGGGTGAGTTGATCGCGGTGGGTGACACGGTCTTTGTTCGTTAAAAAGCGCACATCGGAGGACAACTGAGGATGGCCTGCGGCTTGGCAAAAACTCCTGAACTGCGAGTCGTTACCAATCGCCAAGATGAAGTACCCGTCGCTGGCGGGCAAGGACTGGTAGGGCGTGATCGAGGGGTGCTCGTTGCCAAGGCGCACGGGCGACACCCCCGTGACCAAGTAGCTTGAGGCTTGGTTGGCCAAAGCGGCCACTTGCACGTCCATGAGCGCCATGTCCAAGTGTTGTCCCTCCCCCGTCAAGTCTCTGGCCCTCAAGGCCGAGAGGATGCCAATGGTCGAGTAAAGCCCTGTCATCACGTCGGTGATGGCCACGCCCACCTTTTGTGGACCACCTCCCGCTTTGCCATCTCGCTCGCCGGTGATGCTCATCAAGCCGCCCATGGCTTGGATCAAGAAATCGTAGCCTGGGCGTTCAGCGTAAGGCCCCGTTTGCCCAAAGCCCGTGATCGAGCAATAGATGAGTCCTGGGTGAATCTCTTTCAAAGAGGCGTAATCCAAGCCGTACTTTTTGAGGCCGCCGACTTTGAAATTTTCAATCAAGATGTCACACTTTTGAACCAGTGTCTTGAGCAGTTGAGCGCCTTCTTCTTGGGTGAAGTCCACCGTGATGGACTGCTTGCCTCTGTTGCACGTCATGAAGTAGGCCGCATCTGCTCTCTCGCCAGTGTGCACGTCATTTAAAAAGGGCGGCCCCCATGCGCGGGTATCATCGCCGCTGCTGGGGCGCTCGACTTTGATCACCTCAGCGCCCAAGTCGGCCAAGGTTTGTGCGGCCCAAGGGCCCGCAAGGATGCGGCTTAAATCGAGCACGCGAATGCCACTGAGTGGCAAAGGGGATGGGCTTGGATGGGATGTCATAGGCCTCGGATTTTACGCCAGTGAGAAAGGCCTTGCGATCGATATCTCTTACACTAGATCATAAATAGCTTGTGTGCCTCAATAATGGGACCCATCAAGTCAACCTTGTGCCTGACCATGAATCGTTTTTTTGTTCTGCGTGCTGACAGCACGCTCATGTTGTTGATTTGCGCAGGCCTGCTGGTCTCATGTGCAAGCTCAAGGCCGCCTGCTGAGCCTGTGGGCTCGGCGGCTGCCAACAAACCCGCCTTGCGCCATGACTCCAGTGGCGTCGTGCCCAAGACGCAGTTAAGCACCGAGCAAGGTCAAAGTGCGGCCTTGTATGCGATGGGCTTGGTCGGTGTGCCTTACCGCTTTGGGGGCAACACCTTGGCCTCGGGGTTTGATTGCAGTGGTTTTATCGGACATGTCTATCAGACCCAAACACCCTTTGCCCCTCCTAGAACCGTTGCGCAGTTGAACGCTTGGGGTTGGGAGGTGCCTGAGGACAAGCGGCGAACAGGGGACTTGGTTTTTTTCAAGCCCAATGGTGTTGTGGTGCCCACGCATGCAGGCATCTACGTGGGACAGGGGCGGTTTGTCCACGCGCCCTCGACGGGAGGCACGGTCAAATTGAGTCATACCGACCAGCCTTACTGGGCCCGCATGCAGGTCAGTTACAGAAGGCCTTGATGTGTTTCAGCCGTTTCCACTCCAGCCGGGTAAGTAACTGGCTTGGATTTTTTGCGCCATTTTGATCGCCACTTTGAGGGCCTTGTCCATGGACTGTCCGATCAAGTCTTTGTCCACATGGGCTCTGAAGTAGTCGGCCCATAAAAATTCACTGTAGGGCGTGACGTCCTTGGCAAAGGCGCCTTGCTTTCTGGCCAGACCTGCCAGGCTCCTGTAGGGATCGTCTTTGAGCTGTGCAATGCTTTGAGGGATCTTTTTGAAGTCAACTCTTTTGCCGTCTTGGTCAAAGGGGTGCGCCCATTGATGAAACTCCATCACTCGCCAAAAAGTGGACTCATCCAGCCACGAGAGGTCTTTGAGAATGGTCAGCAAGACCCGCTCTTGCCCCTCTTCAAACAAGGCCACGCCAAGGTGGTGGTGATCGATGATGAAGTGCTGTTTCTTTGGGCCAATGACAGTTGGAAACCAATGCTGCTCAATCAAAGCCTCACGTTTTTTGCCAGATAAAGCGCGCCACTCCTCTCGTTTGCTAAAGACCTCTTGGTAGCCAATGCTGCATTGCGTGGGCCTCAAAGCGTTGAGATCCGAGGTGATGATGTGGTGGTGTAGGGGTCTCATGTGTTTTCAAAGTGCGTGTGGGTTGGGGTGCTTGTGCAAGCCACCATCGAACAAATTGCATGATCGCACAAAAAAGCAAAGCGTGGCGCCGTGAAGGCTGCCACGCTTTGAGGGTGTTCAACGCGTTAGGTTTTTTAAATTTTGAACGCTTCTAGTGCTTCGGGTGCAAAGAGATCTTTCACATCAAGTTGCTTGGTCGACAGACCTTGCTCATGGTGGTAGCGTGTGAATGTTTCCAATGTTTTGATGTTCTTCTCTAACCCGTAAGGCCACCAAT
Organism: uncultured Burkholderiales bacterium; assembly: GCA_903842945.1. Classification (GTDB taxonomy): domain Bacteria; phylum Pseudomonadota; class Gammaproteobacteria; order Burkholderiales; family Burkholderiaceae_C; genus Limnohabitans. Next base: position 9,247 of record CAIMNS010000055.1, on the reverse strand, counting down.
CGTCACCGAACTCGCGTTTGACTTCTTCAACCTGTGCGGTCAAGTGAGGCAGCATGGTTTTTAAGGCCGCTGTCTCGTTCAAGGCTTCGTAGGTCATCTTCTGAGCCTCGATGAACGCTTTGGTCAAGGACTGGGCAATCCAGCGATTGGCCTCATAGACCTCTCGACGAATCACAACCGTGTGCATGATTGGGAAAATTTTCGTTTCACGGTAGTAGTTGCGCTCAACGTCTTGGTAGTTCTCAAACAAGCGCTTCACGCGGCCATCCCCTTTGAGAAAGGAGGAGGGCATTCTGGCTGTGTAGAGGGCATCGATGTCACCATCGTAGAGCATTTGTGTGAGGGTTTGGTGGGGCTCAATGGGGCTGACTTTGATATGGGGGGGCAGCTTCAAGCTCATCTTCTCGATGCGGCCTGGCTCTTCTTCGCCGCCAAACAAATAGGGCTGCGCATCGATGGGCACACCATAATGATCTTGCAAAATGCCACGGATCCAAACGGGTGCTGTCATTTGGTACTCGGGGGATGCAATTCTTTTGCCGATCAAGTCCTTGGCCTCCTTGATGCCACTGTTGGCGTTGACGTAGATGCAGGAGTGTCTAAAAAAACGCGATGGAAAAATAGGCAAGGCAATGAAGGGCCGTTCGGGCTTGTTCAAAGTGACGCAGTAAGAAGACAAAGACATCTCTGACAGGTCAAACTCTTTAAAGCGTGCCATTCTGAAGAAAGTCTCTTCAACGGGAAGATTGAGATAGTTCAGGTCAATGCCGTCCACCTTGACACGTCCATCCATCAAAGCCCTGGTGCGATCGTAGTCCCAGCACGCAAAGCTTAATTGAAGTCGACTCATTTGATTGTTACTCCTGTTGAATATGTGCATCTCGCACGATTTTTGTCATTCTTGAAATTTCTTGGTCCAATGCAAGCGCAAACTCTGCAGCGCTGCCCCCCACAGCTTCAATGCCCGCGAGGCTCAAGGAGTGGACCACCTCGGGCATTTTAGCAACGGTGGCCATCTCTTGACTGATGCGGTCAATGAGCGACTGGGGCGTTGCTTTGGCGGCCAACAATCCGATCACCGGCGCCAAATCGTAACCCGCAATGATTTCACCCATGGCCGGCGTGCTGGGCTCTTGCTCTGAGCGTTTGGAGGCGTTGTTGGCCACCAGTTTGACTTGGCCAGATTTGACAAAGCCGGACAAGGAGGGAAGCGCCGCAAAGGCCATGTCCACTTGTCCGCCTACCAAGGCGGGCACCGATTGACCAGAGCCTTTGAACGGGATGTGCGTGATGTCCAAGGAGAGGGCTGATTTGATGGCTTCCATGGACAGGTGGTGGGTGCTGCCAACGCCCGATGAGCCGTAGGACAGGGCGCCTGGTTTGGCCTTTGCCAAAGCCACCAGGTCCTTGAAACTTGAGATCCCGGTCTTGGGGTGCACCGCCAAATACAAGGGTGCTCGAGCGGCAAAGGAAGCTGCGACGATGTCTCGCTTGAAATCGTAACTGACGCTTTTATAGATCAAGGGGTTGATTGAAAAGCTGGATCCGTCGGTGCACAAAAAGGTGTAGCCATCTGCGGGCGCTGAGATCACGGATTGGACGGCCAAGACGCCGTTGGCACCCGGTTTGTTCTCCACCACCACGGCCTGGCCCATGCGTTCGGTCAAGCGCTGGGCGTAGATCCTTGCGACGGTATCAGGTAGTCCACCAGCCGCATGGGTGATGATGATTTTGATGGGCTTGTTGGGGTAGGTGCTGCTCTGAGCAAAGGACTCAGGGACAAAGCTCGCGCCAAGCAAGGACAAGCCTGCCAACAGACTTTGCCGCTTGAAGGGGTCTACCGCGCCAGCCACCTGGGTGAATGAATGAGGGTCCATAGGACGGGGCTTGTTGTTCATGCAGAGGTTCCAAGTTGTATCAATGCCGCTCAGTGCAACAAAGCTTCAAGCCTTCTTCAGGGCTTGAGAACGATGGTCTTTGCATCAGGCTTGGCGCTCAAGCGTTTGAATATATACCAAAGCCTTGGTATTTTAGAGGCTTTCAACCTGTTGACCTTCGATCCATGAAGGATTCATCGAAAAGCCTGAGGGTTGATGGTGTTTTTTTAAGCACCCATTCAGGCGTTTTGCCACCAAGAGTGTTGTCGATCCATGCTCATAGGGTCAAAGCACTCATGGACGGACAGGGCACACCAGGGATGAAAGACACATGAGAACCTTGTCATCAAGTGAGTTGATGCGGTAATTTTGTTTTTTCCATGGGTCTTTAAGATCGTCTCATGAATTTCAAAAGACTTTTACTGCTGATGTGTTCTTTGCCAAGCATCGCTTGTGCAATGGGCAACCCTTGTGAAGAGGGATTAAAAGGTGATGAGAAACTTCTTTGCAATGCCAAGCGATCCATCAGCGTGGGCGAATGCGACAAGGCGAGCAGCATGGCGTTCAAGATGACTTGTATCGCGGCCGTTCGAGACCGTCAGCGTGACCATCTGTATGGGGTCAAGCCCATGAACGCGTCCAATACCCATATCGTTTCATCCTCGCCAGTTAAATATTTTTGGATGAAGTAGTTCTTAAGTGCTCATCCCTGTTGCTTTGATTCAGCAAAACGACAGTTTTTCGTGAATTACAGTCGTATTTGCTCTTGATGACGGTAACGTAATTGTCATTTTGGATGATGTTGTCAAAATGTGATCATGTTCATCAGATTGATCACCTTTGTTTTCTTGTTGCTTCCCCTGTTTGCTTGGGCTGTTGGGGACGAGTGCATCAATGAAGCCAATGAGCAGCTCAAGCTGATGTGCAAAGCCAAGCACCATGCCTCGGCCGGCTATTGCGACAAGATGAGCTCCATGGGCACTCGCATGGAGTGCATTTTGGCGGTGAGAAACAAACAGCGCGAAATCAATTGGGCCGCACCCAAGCCCAAAGTTTTACCTCCCCCCATTCAGAACTGATGGGTTGGCTGTGCTCAAGGGTAATCCCTAAGCCACAGTTTCAATTCAACTCTAGAATTCAACCACTGCGAAAAACATCCCAACCGAGGGTGTCATGCCTGCCCACCAAGGGGTAGGTTCAAAAGAGGCATCACGCCTCTTTGATCGCTTTGAGAGATCAACAAGACATTTGAATCAAAGGACTTCCATGAAATGCATTTTGAGATCCATTGGCAAAGCCAATGCGTTGGTCAAGACATCCGTTTTGCTTTTAGGTTTGCTAGGCCTGCATCTGCACCTTCAAGCGCAATCCAATCCCCCCATTCGAATTGGCAGCACATTGGCGCTGACTGGCCCCTTGTCCTCAACGGGCATTGTGCACAAGTTGGCAGGGGAAATCGCCGTCGAAGATATCAACAAGCGCGGAGGACTTTTAGGCAGACGCGTTGAATGGGTTTTGAAGGACGATCAATCCAAGCCAGAAGTGGCCAGAACCCTTTATGAGCAGTTGCTCAACAGCGAGAAGGTTGATTTGTTGATGGGGCCGTACGCAACGGGTGCGATTTTATCGGCCTTTGTGGTGGCAGAAAGATACAACAAGGTCTTGATCCATCACACCTTTGGTATTCCAAGTCAAGCTAAATACGACAAGCAGTTCCCGGCTTGGGCACTGGGCCCCAATCCCGATAAAACCGTCCCCAACACGGTGTTTGATGCGATGGCTTCATTGCCCAAGCCCCCTAAAACCATTGCCATTGTGACCAGCAAGTTCCCATCCGTCTTTTTCTTGTCTGCAGGTGCTCGTGAAGTCGCCAAGCAACGAGGACTCCAAGAGGTTTTGTACCTTGAATGGGATTTTGGCAACCGTGACTTTGCCCCGATTGCTTCTAGGATCAAAGAGGCCAAGCCTGACTTGCTGTGGATAGGTGACATCGGTGCGGAGGGCAATCAAATTTTAGAAGCCATGAAGAAAATTGATTACGTGCCCCCACTGCACACGCACGTTTACCCCTCTCCTGGCATCATGGCGATTGCGCCCGAGGCACAGGGCAGTTTTGCCATTTCGCCTTTTGAGGAGCACTTGCCTTTTACCAAGAACAAAGGAGCCGACACTTTTATCAAAGCATTTGATGAAAGAGCCAAACAAGCCGGGTTGCCCTACACACGTGTCGAGGTCCAAGCCGCCAGTTCATTCACGGCTTGGCAAATGCTTGAGGCGGCCGTCACGGCCACCAAAAGCTTGAACGACGACGCCATTGCCAAATGGTTAAAAGCCAATAAAGTCGATGCAATCACGGGTCGTTTGCGCTTTGATGGCCCCAACAACTATGGTGACGATTTGATGCACGTCAAGCAGTTGCAAAATGGTCAATGGGTCGTGGTGTGGCCCAAGAACTTGGCAGCACCTGGTGTGAAAATGCAGGCCCCATAAGTCTTCACGCCCCAAAGAAAAAACCCGTGTCAATGACACGGGTTTTTTTGTGAGAAGTAGAAATCAAGAACCCCTCGGGCAAATTGACCTGATCGACTTGAGACTTGAGCAGTGATGGGTTCAAGCCCCAAAGATTGGGCACCCCTTCACGGGGCCTTCAGCCCATGCGCTCAGCCGTTCTTGGGCTCTTTTTCTGGGCCTGAGAACCAGGCCACATACAAAGCGGGCAGAACCACCAAGGTCAGAAGGGTTGCGGTGATCAGTCCACCAATGACCACAATGGCCAAGGGTCGCTGAGTTTCAGCCCCAATTTCTTGACTCAAGGCCATTGGCAGCAGGCCCAAGGCAGCCAGCAAGGCGGTCATTAAAACCGTTCTCAGTCTTTGTATGGAGCCCTCTTTGACCGCGTCCATGACACTCAAGCCCGCTGAGCGCAGTTGTTGAAAGACCGACAACATGACCACCCCGTTCAAGACGGCCTGGCCTGAAAGGGCAATGAACCCAATGGCTGCAGAAACCGACAGGGGGATGTGCAGAACCCAAAGGGCAACAAAGCCACCAATCAAGGCCAAGGGCACGTTGATCAAAATAAGGGAGGCGGTTTTGACGGAATTGAACGCGTTGAACAACAGCAAAAAGATCAGCAACAAAGAGACCGGAACGACCAAGGTGAGCCTTTTCATCGCTCGCTCTTGGTTTTCAAACTCACCGGACCAACTGACGGTGTAGGTGTCAGGTATTTTCACATTTTGCGCCACTCTGGACTTCATGTCGGCAACGATAGAGCCCATATCTCGCCCCTTGATGAAGATGCCAATGGCCATCGTTCTGCGACCCGCTTCGCGAGCAATGTTCATGGCGCCAGAGGCCTGCTTGATATCGGCCAAGGTCCCAAGTGTGGTGTAGCCTCCATTGGCCATCAAAACGGGCGTATTGGGCAGGTTGCTAATGGCTCGGCTGTCATCTTTCAGTCTCACGACGGCAGCGAACTTTTTCTCGCCCTCCCAGATGTAAGTAGCAACTTTCCCAGCAAGCGCAGCTTCAATCACATCTTGAATGTCGCTCACATTGATACCAAGGCGCGCTGCTCGCTCACGTTTGATATCGATCACCAGTTGTGGCAGTTCGCCTAAGCGGTCAACCTCTGCGCGTTGAATGCCGGGAATTTGTTTGAACTCGCGGCGCATCGCCTCAACAGTGTTCTTCAGTTCGGTCAAATCATCTCCGGCCACTTTAACGACGATTTGTCCCTTGATTTGTGAGATGGACTCCAACACATTGTCTCGAATGGGCTGGGAGAACGCGGGGTCCACACCTGGAATGACCGATAAACGAGCGTCCATTTCTTCAATCAACTGATCCCGAGTCAAGCCCTTGCGCCACTCTTCGTGAGGCTTCACATCGACAAACACCTCGGCCATGCTGAGTGTTTTGGGGTCGGTTCCGTCCTCGGGTTGACCGGCCTTGGAGACCACCGTTCTGACCTCAGGAATGGTTTGCAAAGCACGCCTTGCAAGACGCAATATCTTGGTGGCCTCTTCTTGTGAAACACTGGAAGGCAAATCCCAGTTCACCCAAAAGGTGCCTTCATTGAGTTCGGGCAAGAATTCAGAGCCCAACCTAGAGGCAGCACCCAATGCCAAGACGAATGCGGCAAGCGCCATCGTCATGACTTTTTTTCTGTGCTCAAGAGCCCAATCCAAAACCGGGCGGTAGATGTTCTTGGCTGATGTGACCAATGTGTTGTCGCCATGGGGCAACTTTTTGCGCAAAGTCCAATAAGCGATCAACGGCACCAAGGTCAATGAAAAGACCAAGGACCCGATCAACGCCATCGTGACAGACAAGGCCATGGGTTGAAAGATCCGACCTTCATGGCGCTGCAGAGCAAAAATGGGAATGTGGGCCGCGATGATGATCAGCATGGAGAAAAGTGTTGGTCGTCCCACTTCGTTGGTGGCGTCGGTGATCAACGCTTCTCTCTCTTTGATGCTCATGCCCTCACCCCTTTGGGCGAGTCGATGCATGACGTTCTCGATCACAATCACTGCGCCGTCCACAATGATGCCAAAATCCATGGCACCTAAGCTGAGCAAGTTGGCCGGAACTCCCATGATTTTGAGTCCCATGAAGGTCCCAAGCAATGCCAAGGGTATGACCACCACCACCGCCAAACTGGCCCGCATGTTAGAGAGAAACAAGTACAAGACCAGGCCCACCAAGATAGCGCCTTCAAGCAAGTTTCTAAAGACCGTGGACAGCGTTTTCTCCATGAGCCAAGTGCGGTCGTAAAAGGGAACGATCTCAACACCGCGAGGAAGCCCGCGTTGGTTGAGTTGTGAGATCTTTTCTTTGACGTTTTTGAGGACTTGAGAGGGATTTTCACCTTTACGCATGATCACAATGCCAACCACTGCATCGTCATCGCCGTCTTGGCCCGTAATGCCCAGTCTTGGAACGGCACCCAATTTCACTTGTGCAACATCTCGAATCAAAATAGGCGTTCCATTGCTAGAGCCTAAAACGATTTGCCCTATTTCTTCTGCGGAACTCAACAGGCCAATGCCCCGAATCGCAAATTGTTGTGAGCCTTGTGCCACATAGCTACCGCCTGCATTGGAGTTGCCCCGTCCAAGTGCATCTTGGAGGTTTTGAAAAGTCAATTTGAAGGCCCTGAGTTTGTCCAAATCAGGTTGCACTTCGTACTGTTTGATGAACCCACCCATCGCCACGACATCGGCCACACCAGGGACTTGGCGCAGATTTTTCTCAATGATCCAATCCTCAAGGGTTCTGAGGTCGGTGACGGTTTGACCATTGCCTTTGACGCGGTAACGCATGATTTCCCCAACGGGCGTTGCATTGGGTGTGATATTGACTTGCGCGCCAAGGGGCAGGTCCACTACATTGAGCCGCTCGTTGACTTGCTGGCGTGCAAGATTGACATCGGCCTTGTCATCAAAGGTGATCACGGTGTAGGACAAGCCAAACTGCGTGTGCGAAAACAGACGAATGGAATTGGGAAGACCTGAGAGGACCGCCTCCAAAGGCAAGGTGACTTGCTTCTCAACCTCCTCTGCTGCACGTCCTGGATAAAGGGCAATCACCGTGACTTGCGTATCGGTCACATCCGGGAAAGCTTCAACAGAGAGGTTTTGAAAGGCAATTAAACCAGCCGCAACGAACAAAAGGGTCCCAAGGACGATGACCAAAGGCTGCGTGATCGCAAAATTAATGATTTTCTTCATGGTTTAGTTGCCGGCACTTTCATGGGTGCTTGCTGAGCATCTTCTTGTGCATTGAGCAATTCTTTGGCGAGCAAAAGTCCGTTTTGGCTTACCACCTTTTCACCAATCACCAAGCCACCTTCAACGACGACGTCTTTTTTGTTTTCAAAGACAAGGGACACTTTTTTGGATTGGAAAACACCAGGTTCAATTTCGATAAACACAATATGGTCGTTTCCCTTGAGGAAGACCGAGCTTGCAGGAATGTTCAGATTGCTTGGAAAGCTTCGAAGAAAGGAGGCCGTTGCTAGCATCTCATTTTTCAAGATGCGGCTTGAGTTTTCAATGGAAGCTCTGACTTTGATCGTTCGCGTCATCGGGTCAATCGTATCTGCAATGGCTCTGATGGTGGCTACAAACACTTGGTTGGGAAGGCTGGGTGTTTTGATGTCCATCTTCATGCCCATTTTGATGTGTTGCATATCGCCCTCACGAACATCGATCAGAACCCAAAGAAATCTGGGATCGGTGATCACAAAAAGAGCGGGGGAGCTTGGGCCAAACTGGTCGGGCCTGATTTCTTGATCGGGATTGACGTTTCTCTCAACGATCATGCCGCCAAGGCTGGAGCGAAGCCCAAGCTGCTGGTTCACGCCAGCTCCGCTTGAGTAAAGTGCGGTTCTGGCTTGCGCGCGGTCAACCTCGGCCTTGGCTCTTAGAAAATCGGCTTCGGATTGCTCAAACTCTTTTTGAGAGGTGATGCCCGCGTTGAAGAGTTCCTTTTGCCTAGCTAAATTTTTACTGGCCAACAAGGCGTCTGCTGTGGCCCGTGCGGTGTCGGCTTGTGCAGCACCAAATTCGGGTGACGCGATTTGTGCCAAGACGGTACCCTCGCTCACGTTTTGCCCTACATCGGCCAAGATTTGCTTGACCCGACCCGCAAAAGCGGGGAAGACACGTTGTGTCTTTTGTTCATCCCAAACGATGCGGGCTGGCAAATCAACTGCAATGTCCTCGGCTTGCTTGACCGCTACGGTGGAGAGAAGGCTCAACTGGGGATTGCCCGCAGGAAAACGAAGTTGATTGTTTTGAACGATGGGTTGCTGGGTGATCTCCATATGGGAGGGTGACTCAGAGCAAGACATGAGCAACAGGCCTGTTGTACAAAGCGTAAAAATTAATTTTTTCAAAGTGAACTCTTCTTAGGATGGGTCAATAGATCGCGGGCTGTTAATTTGAACTGGCAAGTTCTTCGTTGGTGTAGGGCTCGGTTCTTAAAAACCAAGCGCCTTGAGACTTGGACAAGTCGGCTTGTGCGGCAATGGCTTCAATGCGTGTTGAACGAAAGGTCCTTCTGGCATCGAGCAAATCAGTGAGCGTGAGTGCACCTTTGCTGTAAGCGAATTCAGCTTGCTCCAAGACTTTTTTGGCTTGAGGCAAAATGATCTGCTCATAGCGTTGATGTCTGTCGTTGGAGGTCAAGACGTTTTGCAGCAAGCTTTGCAAGTCTGTGGCTGCAAGCATTTTGATTTTTTCAACCATGATTTGAGCTTGCGTCAATTGCTCTTTTGCGCGTTTAATTTCACCCTCAAAGCTGTAATTGAGTTGAAGAGGCATTTGCAGTCTCAATTCCACCAATCGGTTGGAGGTGCC
>CAIMNS010000054.1 GCA_903842945.1 uncultured Burkholderiales bacterium | reverse complement strand
TCTTGGACTTGTTTTTTTCAACCCATACCAATCCCAAAAACGCCCAGTTAATCTTTACCTGCCACAGCCTTGAAATTTTGAGCCTATTGCACAAGTTTCAAGTCGTTTTGGTTGAAAAAGATAAAAATTGTCAAAGCGAAGCTTGGAGGCTTGATGAAGTCAAAGGTGTCAGATCGGATGACAACTTGTATGCCAAGTACATGGCTGGCGCATATGGTGCAGTTCCAGAACTTTGAGCATTGGTGATGAAAAAAATTCGCGTTAAACGCTCAACACTTTTGTTCGTTGGCGAGGGCGATTGCGAAGTGGCTTTTCTTGCGCACATTCGAAATCTATTTTGTTCGGGTGGTCATGGCCTTAAAGTCACACTTAGAAATGCTCACGGTAAGGGTCCTGAAAACGTGGTCAAGCATGCGCTTGCATTGTCAAGATCAAATGGATTTGACAAAAAGGCGTGTTTGCTTGACACCGATTTACCTTGGTCAATTAAATCTGTCAGTGCTGCCAAAAAAGGAAAAATCCATTTAATTGGCTCAAATCCTTGCTTGGAAGGCTTGCTTTTAAACATCTTAGGCGAGGAGATTGGAGTAAATTCAACGATGTGTAAAAAAACACTTCAAAATATAACTGGTGCAAAAATGACTTCAAAGGAAAACTACGAAACGATTTTTACCAAAGCTGTTCTAAAACATGCACGTTTAAATGTTAAAGAGTTGGACGTCCTGTTGTGTCTTTTTGAAGGTATTGAAATCTTAGCGCTTTGATTTCAGAAGAGTTTTTTAAGGGTAAAGTGTTGAATCTTTAGGGTGAATTCATTTATTCCTCATTTGATTTTAAAAACCATTGGCATTATCAAAAACTGTCATGACATGTTTTTGGGCCTCAAAACATTTCCGAGCTTTTTTTGAAAAATTCAATTTGATAAGTTTGGCGCGCTCAGAAAGTAAGTGCAACTTTTTTAAAGGAAAATGTTGCATGACCAAAACCTACAAACAACTGACAATGGATGAGAGAACTTTTATTCAATTGGGACTGATGGTGGCTTTAAAGCCCGCCCAAATTGCTTTGGAGTTGTCTCGTTCCACCTCTACTATAACTCGAGAATTGAAGAGAAATGGGTGGATTCGACCGGTAAAGCTTAGAGGCAGGGGGCGGCCTGCGCATAGTGGTTGTTACCAGTCTGTAGCTGCTCAGGATCGAGCCCGAGCTTTGACGTTGAAACCCAAAACTGAGCGTCGTCTCCAAGTTGGCAACTTGCTCTGGGGTAAAGTGACCGATTATTTGAAACTAGGGTATTCTCCGGAGCAAATAGCCGGAACACTCAAGTTGATACATCCTCAAGACCCGACCTTACAAGTTTCCCACGAGACGATCTACACCGCCATTTATGCGATGCCCAGAGGCGAGCTCAGGACCGAGGTGGTGGGTTGGCTTAGACAGGGTCATGCAAAGCGTCGCCCCAGGACAAGGGGCGAGGACCGGAGGGGACAGATCCCTGACATGGTCAATATCCGAGACAGGCCACCAGAGGTTGACGAGAGATTGGTCCCAGGACACTGGGAAGGAGACTTGATCAAGGGAGCCTTCAACCGTTCATCCATTGGAACCCTAGTTGAGAGAACCACCCTGTTCACGGTACTGACCAAGATGCCGACAGCCAGTGCCGAGTCGGCGGTTGATGGTTTCGCTCATGTGCTCAACAGAATAGA
>CAIMNS010000053.1 GCA_903842945.1 uncultured Burkholderiales bacterium | reverse complement strand
TTTGATTTCATATTTAGATTTAAAAAAGGGATGCAATTTATTCGGGCTTCATTCCCGTGAGCTTCACAATGTCTGCATAACGGGTCAATTCGGATCTAATCAAGGCAGCAAACTCAGTTGGTGTTCGCCCTACGGGTTCTGAACCTAAGGAGGCCAGCTTTTCACGCACTTTGGGCGACTTCAAAAGTCTTACTATTTCCAGATTAAGTTTACCAATAATATCAGCTGGGGTCTTGGCTGGAGCCACCAAACCATGCCACTGAGTGAATTCATATCCATCCACCGACTCACCAATGGAGGCAATCTCTGGTGCAGCTTGAGAACGAGTAGACCCTGTGACTCCCAAAGCTTTGAGTTTACCCGTCCTTACGTATGGCAAGGTCGACAGTGTCGTTGCAAACATCACTTGTGCATGTCCCGCCAGTAAATCTGCAAACGCTGGACCTGCGCCTTTAAAAGGAATATGAACCCAATCGACACCTGTTTTCATGGCAAACCAAACCGCAGCCATGTGCCCAGAGCTTCCCGTACCGGCAGACGCCAAGCTCAAGAACCCGGGCTTTGACTTGGCCAAAGCGATCAACTCATTGACATTGTTGACGCCTAATGAAGGATGAATCACAAGGGCCACTTCAAAAGAGGTCAACTGCACGATGGGTGAAAAATCTTGAATGGGATCGTAAGACGGTTTTTTATAAAGCGCCGGATTGACGGACATTTGAGCTGGCAAAACCAAAAGGATGGTGTAGCCGTCAGGTGCAGCGTTGGCCACAAAATTACAACCGATGATGCCATTTGCACCGCCTTTGTTATCGATGAAGACAGTTTGACCCAATTCCTGAGACAAAGGCTCAGCAACCAAACGAGCCACGACATCTGTTCCTCCCCCAGGAGGATAAGGAACCACCAAGCGAATGGGCTTGTTGGGCCAAGATTGCGCTTGTACCCCACTGATACAGAACATCAATGAAAAGGAAAGAAATATATGTATAAGTTTCATGACGAAATACCTTTTACTTCTGACCCCATGTCATGACTTCCGGTAGAGTAGCCAGAAAAAATTATGAATGAGAAAACATTTTCTTTCCAGCAAATGGGAGCTTTGCTTTCAAAATAACACCCTCTTGGGCCTCAGTGATAAAGAGGGTCTTCATGTCATCTCCACCAAACGCAACATTGGTCGTTCGCATACCTGCACATGACTTGATTCGATAAATGGGCTCCCCTAAGGGGTTGAAAACCCATACCGTTCCAAAGCCAGCATGCACGATCACCAAATTACCATTCTCTCCTAACGCCATTCCATCAGGCCCTGTTGGACTACCCGAGAGTTGAATGAACATGCCTATTTTTCCAACACCTGTATGGTTGGGTAAAAGTGGAATGCAGATGATGTTGTTGGTGCGCGTTGCCGCAACATAAAGAATGTTTTCCTCTTTGTTAAGGACCAAACCGTTAGGCCCTGCAAATCCATTGAACAACAAATCCAGTTCACCCGTAGACCTCAATCGATACGCCCGACCAGTGGGGTCGTTCATTGCACTTTGCCCCTGATCGGTGAAAAATAAATCACCATTCGCCGCAAAGATCAAGTCGTTCAAACCTTTGAAACCTTCGTGGTTTGGACGATTTTCAAGCACCGTCATTTTTGCAGTTTGCGGATCAAAGGACAACAAGCCCAATTTGTGATCGGCTACAAAGAGTCGACCATCTTGGTGAATTTTTAAGCCATTAGGTTCGCCCTCGAATTCTGCAAATTCAGACCACTCCCCTTTAGGATTGATTTTAAATATTCGACCATAAGGTATATCAACACAATAAAGATTGCCCTCTTGATCAAAGGAAGGTCCCTCAAGGAAGGAATGAACCGGCCCCGCGCCGCGCTTATCGACCCAATGGGATGGCTGACCCATTCTTCTCAACTTATCTGGCATTCGCGTAAAAACTTCTGTTTCTATGACGGGCGGTGCTGCGTACATTCAAAAACTCCTGGTGCAATAAAATTCAATAAAAAATTGTGCGTGGATTTAAACCTACTGGAACGATAACACTGCCATTGAAGCGACGTAACAGGAATAACACCAATAGATGGCCCCATTCATGGCGACTGAATACCTGCTCGTTTGATCACATCTCCCCAGCGAGTGACGTCACTTGCAATCAATTCAGCAAATTGGGCAGGCGAGCCCGTATTGGGTTCTGAACCATTGGCTTTGAATTGGTTAAAAATTTCTGGGCGCGACATGATCTCAGAAATGTGTTTATTGAGCAAATTCACGACCGAGGCTGGCGTGCCAGCTGGAGCAATCACGCCATACCAAGGCATGACCTCTGCTCCTTTAAGACCCAGCTCAGAAACCGTCGGCACATCAGGGATGGCCGACATTCTTTTGTCTCCCGCAATCACCAAGGCCTTGATTTTCCCTGCTTGAAGATTGGATAAAAGGGGCTGTAAGCCGGAAAAAGTCATGCTGATTTGACCACTCAACACATCATTCAAAGCGTCTTGGTTTCCTTTGTATGGGATATGAATGATCTTGGTGTTGGTTTTGTAGGCAAAAAGCTCTCCCGCAAGATGATTGGTACTACCTACGCCAGATGAACCGTAACTGTACCTACCCGGATTGGCTTTCAGCGTTTTAATCAAGTCATCCAAATTGTTCACTGGCATTGATGAATTAACGACCAGGACATTGGGTCCTGCGGCCAGCAAAACGACTGGCGCAAAGTCTTTGATGGGGTTATAGGGTACATGGGCCATCAAGGATGGGTTGATGGCCATGGGCCCAGTGGTGGCGATGGCCAGCGTATAACCGTCTGCTGGTGCTTTGGCCACGGCGTCTACGCCCAAATTTCCCCCGGCACCTACCTTGTTTTCAACTACAACCGCTTGCCCTAGAAGTTTTGATAAAGGCTGAGAAATTAAGCGAGCCATGATATCGACTGAACTACCCGCAGAAAAAGGTGAGATCAAACGAACAGGCTTTTGAGGCCAATCCGCTTGAGAACCCTGTGCATGAAGCAAAGGGCTGCTGATCATGAAAACGGCATAGAAAATAAATTGAACGGTGGTTTGAATTTTCATCATGACTTTTATTTCTTGAATTTATTAAACAACACGAGTATCGATGATCTCAATTTCTCGGGTCAAACAATTTGTAATGCGCCCGATAATTTGAGAGCCGTGAGCTCTCAACTTTTTCATCTCTTCTGACTGAGCGGCCAAGATCATGGTTTCATGGCTTTCATACCAAAGCTCAGCAATACCATCGACCTCAATACCATGGGACTCTACATCTTGACGTTCAAATTGGGACTCCACTGGAGACAGGACATACCTCAAAAGGTGAGGAACCTTCAAAGCGAGTGGCGCATGTTCGTGCTCCCAAAGATACAAAAACTCTTCGTGGCTTAAATGTTTGCGTCGACTAAGAATCGACAGGCTTTTGATCATGACTTTTTAACTTTAAAACAAAGATGTCGTCCAGTGAGGGTTGAAATTTCAAGAACTCAAAATTGCAGCTCACTTGGGTTTTAATTGACGCGCTAACTAGACCTCACTTTACCCCAAAGACGAGACGACATCCCTCTTGGTAAACACTACGTTATTTGGCAACTTTGAGAGATAAAATAGGCTTTGAGCAAAGTTCTTGATTCAAACTTCTGGATCAATCGCTTTCATTGAGAACTGGATCTTTTCGCTCCCTTTTACCCAACATGACAACTACAAGCCCCTTCGATCAAAACAGCCTACCCCTTGGTGGATTAAGGGTCATTGAATTGGGACAGGTCCTATCAGGCCCCTTTGCAGGCGCTATTTTGAGTGACCTAGGCGCCGAAGTGCTCAAAATTGAAAAGAAGGAGGGCGGCGACGATGCAAGACATATGGGGCCCGCCTTTCATCATGGTGACGCCTTGAATTTTCATCTCTTTAACAGAGGGAAGAAATCAATCGCTTTGGACCTCAAAAGTCAAACAGGGCTTGATGCATTGCACGAACTTCTCAAAGACACTGACATTTTGATTCACAACCTGCGTCCTGGTGTGACTGAAAGCATGGGCATTGATGGGAAAAGTCTTTGCGCGACATATCCAAAATTGATCTATTGTGAGATTTCAGCTTTTGGTCATGAGGGGCCCATGCGCCTGCGCCCGGGCTATGAACCTTTGATTCAAGCCTTTAGTGGTCTATCAAGCACCAATGGCGGCCCCGACGACCCCCCTATTCGCATTGGTGCATCTGTTTGCGACCAAGGCACGGGCATGTGGGCTGTGATTGGTGTTTTATCGATGCTTGAAAAGCGCAGACACACACACCACGGTGGCGTGGTCAATGCCTCTCTCTTAGAGACAGCGCTGGTTTGGAACGGGCAAAAGAGCGAGGCCTATATCAACCAACAGCAGCTGCCCGTTCGACATGCCTCTGGGCACCCCAATTTTGTGCCCTATGAGGCGTTTGATGCTTCGGATGGTCCTTTGCTGATTTGTTGCGGCAACGATAGATTGTTTGCAAAACTGAGTGCTGTTTTGGGTCAAGAGCAGTGGATCAACGACCCCAAATTCAGCACCAACCGTCAAAGGCTGGTTCACAAAAGCGAGCTGTTGGCACAACTGTGTCCTCTTCTTTTAAAACAGTCTCGCGATCATTGGGTTCAAGCCTTTGAGGGTGTGGGCGTGCCTTGCTCGGCCATCCTCACTGTTCCTCAAGCTCTTGAAAACCCTCAAGTGCAAGCCCTGAATTTGAGACTGCCTGTACCAGGTCAAACGTTCAAACTGACAGGTTTACCTTTGTCTTTTGACGGTCTTCGACCCCCCATCAAATCCGGTGCACCTCAACTTGGCGAACACAACGAAGACTTTAACCTTTAACACCGACCTTCAATTTACAACGACCATGAACGCTTACCCCAAAGTCATCCATATCCACGAAGAAGGCCCTAGAGAAGGGTTTCAAATTGAACCAGGCCCAATTTCTACCGCAGACAAGGTCAAATTCATTGAAGCCTTGGCCAACACTGGACTTGGGGAAGTTCAAGCGGTGTCCTTTGTCAACCCCAAAAGAGTACCCGGCATGGCTGACGCTGAAGAGGTGGCGCGATTGATCCGCCGCAAAGAAGGCGTGCGTTACACCTCGGTTTGGTTGAACTTGAAGGGTCTGGAGCGTGCCATGCAAACGCCGCTGGATGTGTATGGTCGAGTGCAGATCAGTGCCTCAGAGAGCTTCTCCATCAAGAACACCGGCAAGAACACCCAAGACACCTTGCTCGAACAACGCCAAATCATTGAGTTTTGTTTGGAGAACAATCTCACGATCGATTCGGCCATCGTCATGACAGCGTTTGGTTGCAACATAGAAGGTGAGATCAAAGAGACAACCGTGATTGCAAAGATAGCCTTGTTGATGAATTTACTTCACGAGTATGGCATGCGCTTGCCCTATCTTCGCTTGGCTGACACCGTAGGTTGGGCCAACCCTAGATCCATGGATCGACTGATCTCTAGCGTACAAGACAAATGGCCTGACCTGAGCCTGGGATTGCATTTGCACGACACAAGGGGCACGGGTTTGGCCAATGCAGTTGTGGGCTTGTCAAAAGGCATTGAACATTTCGACAGCTCCTGTGCAGGTTTAGGTGGCTGCCCATTTGCCGGTCATCAAGGCGCGGCTGGAAACATTTGCACTGAAGATTTGGTCTTTTTGTGTGAAGAGATGGGCATCTCCACAGGCGTTGACTTGGACGCCTTGATTGAATGCGCCCACATGGCCGAGGAGATCGTGGGTCACGCCCTTCCCGGTAAAGTCATGAGAGGTGGCAGCCTGAACAAGTACAGAAATGTCAAAAAGGGGTGATCCACATGAAACTGCTCTCGATTCAACAGTGCTTGCAAAGTTTATTTCAGCTGACCCCCTGTCTGTTGATGCTGGCAAGCGCACAAGCCCAAGATTACCCGTCCAAGCCCCTCAAATTCATCGTCCCCTTTGCCTCTGGCTCTGGAAGCGACCAGGCCGCTAGAACTTACGCTCAAACCATCTCTCAGATGTACAAAGTTCCTGTGATCGTTGAGCCTAAACCTGGGGGCAATGGTTTCATTGCGGTGCAAAATGTGGCCAAGGCATTGCCAGATGGCTATACGGTGCTCTACACCACCAACACCACCCATGCAGCCAATGAGCATCTTTACAAGAATCTCCCCTACGATCCGGTCAAGGACTTTAGCCCCGTGGCTTTGGTCTCCATTGGACACATGTCCTTGGTGGTCAACGTCAACTCCAAGTACAAAAGTGTTGAAGACCTTGTTGCAGAAGCCAAGAAAAGACCAGGTGAGTTGAACTTTGGAAGCGGCAGCTCTTCAAGCCGAGTCGCCAGTGAGATGTTCAAACAGCTGGCTAAGATTGACGTTAAAAGCATCCCCTACAAAAGCAACCCCATGTCCATCACCGATTTGATGGGTGGACAAATCGATTTCATGTTCACCGATGCTGCGACAGGTGTACCACAAATTCAAGCCAACAAACTCAGAGCTTTGGCCGTGAGCGGACCCAAGCGTTTGCACTCAATTGCCAATGTACCCAGCATGGAAGAGGCAGGCATCAAGGGCTACGACATGTCCTACTGGAATGCCGTTTACTTACCTGCTGGCGCCCCGGCCCTGATTGTCAACAAACTCAACGAGATGTTTTTGAAAGCATCCACATCCAGCGCGGTTCAAAACTATTTGAACTTCACCAGTGGTGAAGCCGCACTGTCAACGCCAGAAGGCCTGGCTCAATTTCAGGCCAGTGAATCAGCGCGTTGGGGTAAAGTCATCCGGCAAGCAGGCATAGAGCCTGAATGATGAAACGCTTCATTTGTAAGCGTTGAGTGCCAAGCCTTTGGTGTTTCCGAAAGGCGAAACCCTTCAGTCTTTGACCTCAGCCAAAAGCTTGTTTTCTAGTAGCCTTTTATCTTCAGTGCGAAATCCAGCATGAATGAACACCACCCTGCCCTGGGGGTTGATGAGGTAGGAGGTGGGCATGCTCTTTAAATTCATTTTTCTAGGCAACTCTCCTTTGGGATCAAAGGACAAAGCAAATTGAGCTGGATTTTGAATCAAGAAACGCTCTGCATCGTTTTTTTTGACATCCACATTGACCGCGATGATTTGAATATTTTTACCTTGTAATTTCGCTTGCATGTCGTTCATGAAAGGAAAGGATTGGCGACAAGGCACGCACCAAGAAGCCCAAAAGTCCAAATAAATCCACTTGCCTTTTAAGTCAGACAAGCTTTGTGCTTGAGAAAAGCCAGAAATTTCAAAGTCAGAGACATTGTCACCGAGTTCAACGGCTTGAGCACCCCAAGAGGAAAGGACGCAAAAGACGCCAATCAGGTAAAACCTAAGTCTCCAATGATTTAAAAAAACAAACATAGCACTCAAATTCTCTCTAAAGGGTATAACCTGTGTAAGCCATACCTTGTTGAGGCAAACCCATGGCGGTGATGTTGACCAAATCGGCAGCCATCACGCCAAGAGAAGCAACTGTTTGCTGACCCTGATCCAACATCAAAACAAAGGGCGCAGCTTGTTGTGCCGTGTGTGCGCCCACCACATTGTTGTACAACAAGTCGACAATTTGTTGGTTCGATGCATTGGGCATGGCAGCAGATAGAGCCAACGCGATGATGTTAGAAAATTTCGTCGCGGACGTGGATTTGACATCTTGATCTAAAAATTTCAGACCTATGCCAACATAATCTGGCCTTTGGGTCACCGTTGCCGCACCAAATACAGCCGCTATGGTCTTGGCAACCAGTGTTGCATTCCCATTGTTTGCAAAATCCAGTGCAACACTCTTGTCTTTGAATTGAATTCGGTTGATGTTTTCAAACGCATACAAACCCGTTCCATCACTGGCCAAAGCTTTGTAGCCCGTTGCAGTTTGAGTCAGTGGCAATGCATTTGCATTCTTTCCCCACAAAGACACATTGTTGATGCCATCAAAAAATGCCACTGGGTTGCCGCCAATACCCAAAAAATCATGTTTGTCATTGAATGTCAGCACCTCCATGTTTTTTAAGGTCAGATAGGTAGCTGAACTCGCTCCAGAGACAGTATCGACTTGTACAGAGCCATTGGAGGCATTGACAATGAAATAATCCGCTTTGACAGAGGTGCCTAGACTGAGGGTGTCGATGCCTGCAAGGCCATCAATGATCAATGAGCCACCAACCCCAGCACTGATCACTCTTGTGTCATTGGAACTGGTCAGTGTTGCGGTTTGAATAGCGGAAGCCATAAATAAGGAGTTTTGAACCTGAGGTTAGTCAAATGAATGGGAAATGCCAAATTGAATGCTTTTGGCGGCAAAAGGGTCCAGGCCGGGACTACCTTGACCAAAGAGTCGCCACCCTGCCCTTTGTTGATATTGTTCAACTTTCAAGTCGATGGTGGTATCTTGGCGGATCAATTTGGAGACCTTCAATCCATAGGTGTGAGCACCAAAGGCTGACATGCGTTGGTCCTCGGTATAGTGAGACGCGTCCAATGAAGGACTCGGTGGAAATGGCAATCCAGAGCTGTCCGCGTTCACAAAGAAACTGGCCGCCGACTGCGTGTACAAACGCACATAAGGCATGACGGTCCATTGATGGGCATAAGGCTTGACATAGTCGATATTCAAAGTGTGAGACTGAATACCCCAACTGTCGTCGTAGTAACGGTAAGACATTTTGAGCGTGGTTTGCCGACCCTCAACATAATGGTTCCACTTTCCCAATAAGGTGTTGTGTGTTCGGCTTCTAGGTCGCACGTCAAAAACTTTGTAGGGATCGGAGAAATACCCTTGACCTACATAATGACCGACTTGAACTTGCGCAATGTCGTGCACGCCCATGACTTGCGTCACGCCCACAATCAGATCCAAGGATTGTTTGGTCTCATTGGCAACAATGCGATTGGTGGGGTTGATTTGATCGCTGTTGGTGGACACCCCTGCGTTCCAAGTGGTATTTTTACTTTCACTTGATTGGGTAAAAGCGTAAAAAATGCCTTTGGACAAATAATCGGCCTCTTTGGAAAAACTGCCCCCATAGGTTTGTGTACCCAAAGCGTCATAGTGCGTGGCGCTCAGTTCAATCGCATGACGCTGATCACGCATCTTTCTCAAAGCTTGGGTGTGGTAGGCAGGAGAGGCACCGGAAATCGTATCGGTTGTGTAGGTTGAAGACATGGACCACTCATTGGACACAGGCTTCATGAGCAACAAGGCCGGCGCTTTCACACGAATGCGTTCGCTGCCAGGCTGACTGTCCACATAATCCAAATATTTAAAGGCCACCAAGCCCCGCTCTGGTGCACTTTCGGCCAGGGCCAGGCTTGGCGCGCCCAAGCATTGAAGACCCATGGCCGCCGCCATCAATCCTAGACCCAAGGAGGATGCGCCATCCTTGCTGTGGGTATCGGTGTGGGGAGCACCTGTTTTAGTTGCATCCACAACCGCCCCCTCCTACACCAGCACCACCAAAGGAGCCTTCTTTGCTGAAGTAGGTGTGTTCCGTGAAGTTTTGATCCAACACATCGGCCTCAAAGGTCATTTCTGGTTTTGCCAAAAACCCTTTCTCCCAGGGAGAGACGGGACTG
>CAIMNS010000052.1 GCA_903842945.1 uncultured Burkholderiales bacterium | reverse complement strand
GCTGTGCGAGACTTGCTGCTGGGCTTGGCGCCCAAAGACTTTGATGTCGCCACCAACGCCACCCCAGAGCAAGTGAAGGCTTGCTTTAGACGCGCCTTCATCATTGGCAAGCGGTTCAGGATCGTTCATGTGGTTTTTGGTCGTGGACGTGAGCACGATGTGATTGAGGTCTCCACCTTCAGGGCGCATTTGGAGTCCTCTAAAGCAAAAAAAGTCTCAGGCAATGAAAAAACATCCAAACACGCTCTCGCCCATGTGAGTCATGCGGTAGATGCGAGCGGGCGGGTCCTTCGAGACAATGTCTGGGGGCCCCAAGAGGAGGATGCGGCAAGGCGCGACTTCACGGTCAATGCCATGTACTACGACCCAAGTTCAGGGGAGGTGGTGGATTATCACAAGGGCATTCAGGATGCAAAAAAGAAGGTGATTCGAATGATCGGGGATCCAGCCACCCGATACCGCGAGGATCCAGTGCGGATCATTCGAGCGATTCGGTTTGCCGCCAAGTTGTCGCCTCTGGGCTTTAAGCTTGAAAGCAAAACCGCAGCACCTTTGAAGAAAATGGTGGGGCTTTTGGCCGATGTGCCTCAGAGCCGAATGTTCGATGAAATGCTCAAGTTGTTGCAAACCGGGCATGCCATGGCCAGCATCGAGCAATTGAAGTTGCATGGACTGGCCAGCGGCGTTTATCCCTTGATGGACATGGTCGTGAGCAAATCCAACGAGCCCTTTGTGCGTCAAGCCTTGGATGACACCGATCGCCGGGTTCGTGAACAAAAGAGTGTGGCCCCCAGCTTCTTGTTGGCCAGCGTCTTGTGGTCCGATGTCAGGCAGTCTTGGAACGAACGCGTTCAACAACGCCAAGCCTTGTACCCTGCGCTTCAAGACGCCATTGATGAGGTCTTCAACACGAACATTGGTGACGTTTCTGGTCGAGGCAAGCTTGGTGCTGACATGAGGGAAATTTGGTCCTTGCAGCCGCGCTTTGAAAAGCGCATGGGCTCTTCACCCTTGACCTTGATTGAGCAGCCTCGGTTCAGGGCCGCCTTTGACTTTATGCGTCTAAGGGTCCAGTCGGGCGAACTAGAAGACGAGCTTGGCGAGTGGTGGGACGAGTTCAGTTTGTCTGAGCCCCAAGAGCGGGTGCACATGTTGGAGGCCTTCAGGCTGCAACAACAAAAGGCTCAGTCTCAAGTTGCCCGCTCCAAGCCAGCGGTCAAACGTGTGCTGGACCCCATCAAGCACAACCCAGCAGTGCCCCTTGAAGAGGCTGGTTTGAGCGAGCACACACAGCCTTCATCCACGGCACCTGCAAAACGCAGGCGCAGAAGAAAGCCCAAGACAGAAGGGGGGCCAGATACCGGTTCGCCTCCCCATGCCCTTTAAGGGCGCTGTCATTTGTGCCTGACCACCCAAGCCATGATCGATACCTATATTGCGTTGGGGGCCAATTTGGGCGAGCCCATCCTTGCCTTTCAAAATGCGCTCAGGCAAGTGAACGCTCACTCGCTTTGTACGGTTTCAGGCGTTTCAGGTGTTTACCGATCCAAGGCTTTTGAGGCCGAGGGGCCTGACTATCTGAATGCGGTGGCCAAGGTCAAGACTTGGCTGAGTGCACCAGAGTTGTTGGAACTTTTGCAAGGCATCGAGTTGAGTGCGGGTCGTGTCAGGGCGTATCACCATCAACCTCGAACATTGGACTTGGATGTGTTGTTCTTTGGTCGAGCGAGGGTTGAGAGCAAAAATTTACAAATCCCTCATCCGCGTTGGCGCGAACGGGCCTTTGTTTTATGGCCCTTGCAAGAGGTCAGTGAAGGCTTGGTGAGTCAGCAAGACTTAGACGCCGTCAAAGACCAATCGATCCAAAAAATAGGTGAGCTGGATTGGGCAGGAGGTGATTAGTCGCTGCCAGATATTTTGTGCGCCTCTTCGATTTGCACTTCAAAGTAGCGTTGAAAGCTGTAGACAATGCTTGATAAAAGGACGCTTGCCCCCACGATCAGGGACAAGACAATGGCAAAGATGGTCATCCATGAGGTCTGTCCCACAGGGTCACTGGCGGCTTGTTCAGGGTTAAAGCGTGCATTCCAATGTTCTTTGCTCATGAGGCCGTAGACAATGGCGTTCAAAGCGCAGCTCGCAAAAGTGAATCCAAAGATGGGAAAGAGCCACCAGCTTAAATGGTCCTCCACGCCAAACTCTTGCACTCGCTCAAATCCCCAATATCCCAA
This sequence comes from uncultured Burkholderiales bacterium, assembly GCA_903842945.1. Classification (GTDB taxonomy): domain Bacteria; phylum Pseudomonadota; class Gammaproteobacteria; order Burkholderiales; family Burkholderiaceae_C; genus Limnohabitans. Next base: position 3,027 of record CAIMNS010000052.1, on the reverse strand, counting down.
GGCCGTAGGGACAAGGATGAGCCAAGCCAAGCGATCGTACAGACCAAAAAGGTAAAAGCGGTGAAGTCCCAAGGGCGCACCTAAAAATGCCAGCCAGGTGGCCAAGGTTTTGTTTTTCATCCTCTCATCATAGCGCGCTCTTGGCGAAGGGCTTCAAGTCCGGGCTTCATCGACGCTTCAAGAGAGATTTTTTGAAAACTAAAGTGCAAACTGCATCAGCACAAGATCCAACCAGGTGCCGTGCTTGTGGCCTACTTTTTTCAAAGTCCCGCAATGCTCAAATCCCAAGGCCGTGTGCAGCCCGATGGAGCCTTGGTTTTGAGCGTCTCCGATCACCGCCACCAACTGTTTGAACCCCAGCCGCTGGCAGTCTTCGATCAAAGCGCGCAAAAGCGCTTTGCCGACCCCTTGTCTTTGGTGCTCGGGGTGAATGTAGATGCTGTCTTCTAGCGTCCACTGAAAGGCCTCTTTGGGCCTAAAGTCGCTTGCATAGCAAAAACCTACCACCCTTTGGCGCTCAGGGTCCCAGCCCACCAAGAACGGGTGTTGGCGTTCATGCAACAGGGCCCATTTTTGTGCCATGGCCGCTTTGTCCAGAGGTGTGATGTGAAAACTTCCGTTTCCATGGAGCACGTGGTGTGCAAAAATGGAGGTGATTTCATCAATATGTTCAAGCGACGCTGGAATAATTTGTAACATGGATGTGAATAGGTTAGAATCATTGGTTTTCAGCGTGTCGCTGGCCGGGTGGCCATGTCGCGTGTCTCAACGTTGAAAAACTCAACCACCCGAAGGATATATTATGGTCGTCATTCGACTCTCAAGAGGCGGCTCCAAAGCCCGTCCGTTTTTTAACATTGTCGTTGCTGACAAACGCTTGCGTCGTGATGGTCGCTTCATTGAGCGCATCGGCTTTTATAACCCCATTGCCAGAGGCGCTGAGGAAAGCATTCGTATTGCTCAAGACCGCTTGACGCATTGGAGAAGCGTGGGCGCGCAAGCTTCCCCCACGGTTGAGCGTTTGATCAAACAAGCCGCAACCAAAACAGTTTAAGTTCTCCTGTTCATGCTCCCTTTCATCGAGCCCGCTGAATTGCCAGTGGACGCCATTGAAGTGGGGCGGATTTTGGATGCGTGGGGCATCAAAGGGTGGTTCAAGGTCCAGGCGTACAGCGCTGAGCCAGAAGCACTTTTTTCCTCAAAACGTTGGTTCCTTCAACCCTCAGAGCGTGGAGCAAAGGGGTTTGAGGGAACTTGTCTTTTGAAAATCCAAGAATGCAAAGTCCACAGCGAATACATTGTCGCAAGAGCGCATGAATGCTTAGATCGCAATTCATCCGAACTCTTAAAGGGCGCAAGAGTTTTCATCTCCAGGCAAAGCTTTCCCACCCCAGCCTTGGACGAGTATTACTGGGTGGATCTCATGGGTCTTGAGGTGTTCAACCGAGAGGGTGAGCATTTGGGTAAAGTGGCAGATTTGATGAGCACAGGGCCTCAAACGGTTTTGGTGCTGGAAAAGGAGGGTGTCAAGGTCTCCGACCAATGCATGATTCCCTTTGTAGCTCAGTACATTGATCACGTGAAGATCGAGCAGGGTCAAATCTGGGTGGATTGGCAACTCGATTATTGATTTGCAATGAATTGCCGCTCGTTGGGGGGTGGCCTTAATATGCGCTTAGATGTCGTCACACTGTTCGAGGAGCTCTTCAAGCCTTTTGTAAGTCTTGGCGTGAACAGGCGTGCATTCGAATTGGGTCACATCGATCTTCAATTTTGGAATCCCAGAGATTACGCCCAAGGTACTTACAAACGCGTTGACGATCGCCCCTTCGGCGGAGGCCCAGGCATGGTGATGATGGCCGAGCCTTTGGCACTTTGCGTTCAAGCGATTCAGGACCATCGCCACAGCTTGGGGCATAGCCTTGCCCCAGTGATCTTGTTTTCTCCTGTGGGCGAGAGGCTTGCTCATGCAGCAGTTCAAGAGCTTTCAAATGCCACAGAGGGTGCGATTTTGATTTGTGGACGGTATGAGGGATTGGATCAGCGTTTCATTGATCAATTTGTCACCCGCCAATTGAGCCTGGGTGACTTCGTCTTGTCCGGTGGCGAAGTGGCCTGCCTGGCCTTGATCGATGCCATGGCGCGTTTGCAGCCCGATGTACTGAATGACAGCTTGAGCCATGAAATGGACAGTTTTAACCCCAAGCTGGGTGGCTTGTTGGATTGTCCTCATTACACTCGCCCGGAAATTTGGCGTGAACAGACCGTTCCTGGCGTGCTTTTGTCAGGACACCACCAAGACATTGAAAAATGGCGTCAGCAAAAACGGCTTGAACTGACCCAGGCCTTGAGGCCGGACTTGTTAAAAACACCTTCTCAATCGTCAAATTGAGCCCTTTTAGCGCTTTCCCAGAGCCCTGTTCAAGCGTTTTGTCTGTAAAAGGTGTTGGTTTTCATGTTCATTTCTTGATCAACTTTTGAAAAAACATCAAAAAAAAGTATAATCATGGGTTCCGATCCTCTAGGTGGCCGCTTAAATTTTGTTGGGGTTTGAACGTCTTTGGACGTCCTTCAAGCCCAACCTTCAAATGAAAGCCTTCAGTGTTGCGCACCCATGATCGATACAGAGGTCAACATGAACTTAATTGAAACGCTTGAGCAAGAAGAAATTGCTCGTCTTGGTAAAAAAATCCCTGCATTTGCACCTGGTGACACCGTCATTGTGAGTGTGAACGTGGTTGAGGGAACCCGCAAACGTTTGCAAGCCTATGAGGGTGTTGTGATTGCTAAGCGCAATCGTGGACTCAACAGCGGCTTTATCGTTCGCAAAATCTCTTCTGGTGAAGGTGTTGAGAGAACCTTTCAAACTTACAGCCCATTGATTGCTAGCATTGAGGTCAAGCGTCGTGGTGACGTGCGTCGTGCAAAGCTTTATTATTTGCGCGATCGCAGTGGCAAGTCTGCCCGTATCAAGGAAAAGCTGGTCAGCAAGTCTGCTCAGGCAGCTCAGGCCGCAGCCGCAGCCGC
>CAIMNS010000051.1 GCA_903842945.1 uncultured Burkholderiales bacterium | reverse complement strand
TTCTCTGAGGTTCAGCATCCATGCCCTCTTCATGAACGCCTCATGAGGAGAGCCTTCTTTTCAAAAAGCACCACAAGGCGCAAAATAATCTTTGAAAAAATTAAGTTAAGGCGACACATTCAGTTGTACCTCTAAGTCTTTGATTTTTTACAATAATTATCTTAAAAAAAATCTCCAAACACTTCCTAAGTCCTTGATTTCATTGAATAAACTTCAAAAAAGAGGTTGCGCAAAGATAAAATCCTGATACAGTGCAATAAAGTGCAAAATAGTGGAAAAAAGTGTCATCTTTTGTCCGGGTCTTTTTGCATGCCTCAGTTTGCTCGTCATCAAGGATGTTGTTTGTGTTTCAAGGTGCTTCATCACTAACGCTAGACGGTAAGGGTCGTTTGTCCATACCGACCAGGCACCGCGACGTTTTGCTCGCGAATGCGCGGGGTCAATTGACCATCACGCGGCACCCCCATGGCTGTTTGATGATGTTCGAGCGTCCCGAGTGGGAGTTGTTTCGGCAACGCATTGCTCAGTTGCCCATGAGCGCCCAATGGTGGAAGAGAATTTTGCTGGGCAACGCCATGGATGTGGAGATGGATGGCACGTCAAGAATTCTGTTGTCGCCCGAGCTTCGCTCTGCCGCGAATTTACAAAAGGACATCATGCTGCTTGGCATGGGCAACCATTTCGAAATTTGGGACAAAGCAGCTTACGAAGCACAGGAGGCCTTGGAGATGCAAAAAGAGATGCCTGACGTGTTCAAAGAATTTTCCTTTTAACGTCAATGGCAGACACAGCATGGACGCACACCACGGTTTTATTGCAAGAGGCCGTCACGGCGCTGCTTCAAAGCGAAGCGGGATGCTATGTGGATGCGACGTTTGGGCGTGGGGGCCATTCAAATTTGATCCTGAGCCAACTGCACCCCAAGGGGCAATTGATTGCATTCGACAAAGACCCCGAGGCGGTTTTGGTGGGGCATGGGATCCAGGACCCGCGTTTCAGCATCCGTCACCAAGGCTTCACCCACATCAGCGACTTGGGTCCGCAAAGCGTGCTTGGGGTGCTGATGGACTTGGGGATCAGTTCGCCGCAAATCGACAACCCCGCGCGGGGCTTTTCATTTCGATCCACGGGTCCTTTGGACATGCGCATGGATCCGAGCAAAGGCGAATCGGTCAAAGCATGGTTGGAGAGAGCAGATGAACAAGACATCAAAGAGGTCATAAAAGATTATGGAGAAGAGCGGTTTGCTTCATCGATTGCAAAGGCGATTGTTACTCGCCGACAGGAACATGGTGTTCCTCAAACCACCACAGAGTTGGCCCAACTCGTGGCAGTCGCGGTCAAAACCCGCGAGTCGGGCCAGGATCCTGCAACGCGGACATTTCAAGCTTTTCGGATTTTCATCAATCGCGAGCTTGAAGAGTTGCAACAGGCGCTAGAGGCCAGTTTGGACATTCTGCAGCCAGGGGGACGTTTAGTGGTCATTAGTTTTCATTCTTTGGAGGACAGGATCGTGAAGCAATTCATTGCCAAGCACTCTAAGGAGCAGTTTGATCGGCGAGCTCCCTTTGCACGCCCTCAAGAGATGGCTTTCAAAAGTCTAGGACGCACCAAGCCCTCAAGCGATGAAGTGCAAAGAAACCCAAGAAGTCGAAGCGCCATCATGAGAGTCGCGCAACGCTTAGGTTCGAGCAGCGAGGTGCACGCATGACACGTTTGAATGTGTTGCTGTTGGCCATGGTGATGTTCACGGCCTTTTATTTGGTCAAAACTCAGTATGAATCAAGACGCCTGTACACAGAGTTTGACCATGCAAGGTCTGAGGCGAGAAAAATCGAATTGGAAAAAGAGCACCTTGAGGTTGAGAGACGCGCACAAGGCACATCACTTCGTGTTGAAAAAGTGGCCAAAGAGCAATTGCACATGAAAAGCGTGACGCCTGCAATCACGCAGTATGTGTTGAACCCTGTTGAGCTGCAAGACACCAAAGTGCAAGAGGCCAAATTAGATGTCAATGCGAATGCCAAGGGCAAGATTCAAAACAATGTACAAGGGGTCTTGTCCCCATGAGTCGAAGAAGCGTTCAATACACTTCAAGCCCCTTGCTGGCTAGCAAGACACCGATTTGGCGCAGTCAATTTATTGTGGCTGCTATCGCTTTGGGGTTTTTGGGGTTGGTGGTTCGAGCGGCCTATGTACAAGTCATCGACAACGCTTTCTTCAAGAGGCAGGGACAAGTTCGCTTTGTTCGCTCTGTTGATATTCCTGCAGACAGAGGAAAAATATTGGACCGCAATGGCGCCATCTTGGCCTCCAGCGTAGCCATGCCCAGTATTTTTGCAAGCCCTGAGGACATAGAGCGCGATCCTGTGAAGTTAAAAGCCCTGGCTAAAGCGGTTGACATGCCTTTGGCGGAGTTACAAAGCAAGATCAAAAATGAAGAAAAAGGTTTTGTTTGGCTCAAGCGCATGGTGGACGAATCGGTTGAGCAAGGTGTGCGTGACTTGAAGATCAAAGGCGTGGGTGTGCGAAAAGAATACAAACGCATCTATCCAGAAGGCGAGTCGGTTGCTCACGTGGTGGGGTTCACCAACATTGAAAACGAGGGTCAAGAGGGGGTGGAGCTCACCTTTGAAAAAGAGTTGAAGGGAAGAAACGGCTCAAGGCGTGTGATCAACAACCGCTTGGGCCAAGCGGTGGAAGACATGGGTGAAATCAGAACACCCATGGATGGACAAGATCTTCAGTTGAGCATTGACAGCAAAATCCAATACTTTGCTTATCAAAAATTAAAGGAAGCCGTGATCGAAAACAAAGCAAGTGCCGGCAGTGTGGTGGTCTTGGATGTGATCACGGGAGAGGTTTTGGCGCTGGGCAACTACCCAAGTTTCATCCCCAACAATCGCATCAACTTGAGTGGTGGACAACTCAGAAACAGAGCGCTGACCGACACCTTTGAACCGGGCTCCACCATGAAGCCTTTCGTTGTCGGCTTGGCCTTGGAGCGTGGGATTGTCAACCCTCAAACCATCATTCAAACGGGGGGCGGCAAGTACAACTTGTATGGCCACGTCATCAGTGATTCTTCGGCCCACGGTGCCATGAGTGTCAACGAAGTGATTCAAAAATCAAGCAACATCGGCACGGTCAAGATTTCACTACAAATGCAACCCAAGGACTTGTGGGAAATTTTTACGCAAGTGGGATTTGGTCAAAAACCGCAAGTGCCCTTTCCGGGCGCGGTGAGTGGCAAACTGAGGGCCTTCAAAACTTGGCGACCCATTGAGCAAGCCACCATGTCGTATGGTTACGGTTTATCGGTCAGCCTTTTTCAGTTGGCGCATGCCTACACCATCTTTGCTAGAGAGGGAGAGTTCATCCCGGTGTCTTTGCTGAAAAAAGAGGAGCGTGCGACTGGGGTCAAGGTCATTGGTGCGAAATACTCCAACGAAATACGCAACATGTTGCACATGGTCGCAGGACCTGGTGGCACAGCACCCAAAGCGCAGACCATGGGCTATTCGGTCGGCGGTAAAACTGGAACGGCCCACAAAGTAGAGGGTGCTGGCTACGCGGGACACAAATACAGGGGCTTCTTTGTCGGCATTGCACCGATTGAAAAACCAAGGATCGTGGTGGCGGTCATGATTGATGAACCGACCAATGGTCGTTATTTTGGCGGCGATGTGGCTGCTCCTGTGTTCAGCCAAACCGTGCAACAAACCTTGAGGGTTTTGGGCATTCAACCGGACATGTCTGTCAAGCCGCAGGTGGTGGCCAAAGCTGAGGTGGAGTCGTTTTGATGCAAAGACTGCACACCCCTATGCAGGCCGCCCAATGGCTAAAAGCGCAATCGGTGGTCGAACTCAATGCCAATTCAACATACTTAACGGCTAGTGCATTGCAAACGGACAGCCGGTGTGTGAAAGATGGGGATGTGTTCATGGCCTGGCCAGGTCAAAGCTTCGATGCAAGGCACTACATTGAGCAAGTGTTGGACAAAGGTGCCAAAGGGTGTTTGGTGCATGAAGATGTGGAGGTGCCCTCGTCGGACAAAGCTTCGCATGACATCAACGGTTCCTGGTTGGATGACCCCAGGGTGGCTTTCTACCCCAATTTGAAGGCCGAACGTGGACGCATTGCGAGCGCCTACTTTGGAGAGCCTAGTTCGCAATTGAAAGTCACCGCCATCACAGGCACCAATGGCAAAAGCACGTGTGCGTGGTGGCTCACACAGGCCTTGAGCCACTTGGGTTGCAAAAGTGCCATGGCGGGGACCTTGGGGCAAGGGCAAATCAAATTTGAAGATCAACAGCCATTGGGTTTAGAAGATTCGTCTTCTTCCTTGACCACGATGGAGGCCGTAGAGCTTCAAGCGTGCATGCGCAAGTGGGTGAATGCAGGCGTGACACATTTGTGCATGGAGGCGTCTTCCATTGGACTGAAGGAGGCGCGCATGGAGGGCACTTGCATCGAGGTGGGTGTGTTCACCAACTTGACGCAAGATCATTTGGACTACCACACCAGCATGGATGAGTATTGGGCTGCAAAGGAGTTGCTGTTCTTTCAACTCAAGCCCAAAGCCAGTGTGATCAACCTCGATGACAGCAAAGGCGCCTTCTTGTATGAAAAATTAAAGGCCCAAGGGCAAGTGGTTTTGGGGTATTCAACCCAGACGCCAGCTCATTCAAGCGCTGAGCTCTACGCAAAAAACATAAGGGTGGTTTCAAAAGACGGCATCAGCCCAGCGCACCCTGCTCGCCAATCTGCCTTGCACTTTGAGGTGGTGTATCAAGGGTTCAGCCAAACTTTTAAATTGGCCGTGATGGGCGAATTCAATGTCAGCAATTTGTTGGCCGTTGTGGGCAGTTTGTTGGCCCTGGGTTACAGCTCGGAGGCGGCGCTAAAAGGATGTGAGCAGTTGTCTGCTGCACCTGGGCGCATGCAAAGCATAAGCCTTGAGCACTCGCCGCTTGTGGTGATCGATTATGCGCACACACCGGATGCCTTAGAAAAAGCATTGTCGGCACTCAAACCCCTGACCCTCGAGCTTGGGGGTAAATTGTGGTGCGTCATGGGTTGTGGCGGGGACAGAGATCAAAGCAAACGATCTCCCATGGGTGCCAAAGCGAATGCACTCGCAGACCGCCTGGTGCTCACCTCAGACAATCCAAGGTATGAGGATGCACAAAGCATCGTTGAGCAGATCCAACATGGCGTCGTGGATCAAGTGAAGGTGCTTGTAGAGATGGATCGACGCCAAGCGATCGCATTGGCCATTCAAGAGGCGTCCCATCAAGATGTGGTGTTGATTGCTGGCAAGGGACATGAAAACTACCAAGACATACGCGGTGTCAAACATGAGTTCTCTGATGCAGGCGTGGCACTTGAGTGTCTGAAGAAGCGGGCTTTGGACTTGGCCAAGGGGGTTCGATATGCAAATGCATAAGGACTTGGCCGAGATGAAGCAAACCGCAAAGCATGACCCCATGAACTTGAACTTACATCAGGTCTTGGCGTGGTTGCAAGCCGATGACGAACTGCAAGCTCGAATGATGGGTTCACCTAACCGAGCTTTGCAGTTTGATCGCGTGCACACCGATACCAGAACCTTGGTTTCTGGGGATTTGTTTGTGGCGCTCAAAGGTGAAAAATACAACGCCAATTCATTTCTAGCGCAAGCTCAACAGATGGGCGCCAAAGCGGCGATTTGCGAACACGGCTTGCAAGCCATGAATTGGCTGGGCATTGAAGTGAGCGACACCGCCAAGGCCTTGGGTGTGCTCGCAGCGAATTGGCGGCGAGACTTGGATGTGCAGGTGATTGC
>CAIMNS010000050.1 GCA_903842945.1 uncultured Burkholderiales bacterium | reverse complement strand
GATGCCTTGATGGGGGCATCCCATCGCTTGTAATGAACAGCCTGTGTGTCTGCCAAAGCTTGAGAGCCGGCATAGCTGGGCACCAATACCAAACCACGAATCCTGTTCTGGATCTCAGGGTTATTCAAGGCCTGTGCAACAGCTTCACTGATTTTTTTCGCTCGATCTGCCAACATGGGTCATCTGAGGTGTACTTGCCTGAGCCAAAAGTTGAACCGCAATATGAGGCACAGTCCCTGCGCCTGAAGTGGCGTAATTGGCCTTTGCTGGATTGGCTTTCATCCACGCCAACACGGCTTTAATGTCGCCTGCAGGAGCCCTAGGCCCTGCAGTGACAGCAACGTCAAATGTGGTCACTCTGGCCAAACAAAATCCTGGAAAGATGGCGTTTTCGTCCAGCGGCAGCGGCGGGTCTCCGCATTTGGCTGGCGAGCTTTTGAAAATGCGCGCTGGCATCGATTTGATCCATGTCCCCTACAAAGGGGCAGCACCGGCTATCGCAGATTTGTTAGGCGGGCAGGTTCAAATGAGTTTTCAAACCGCCTTGTCAGCCATACCCCATCTGAAAAGTGGCAAGCTCAACGTGATCGCTGTGGCCAGCAAAAAACGCATGACCACTTTGCCCAACGTGCCCACCCTGGCCGAAGCTGGCATCGCTGATTTTGAGGTCTCAAGCTGGAATGGCTTGTTTGCCCCAGCAAAAACACCCTCGTCCATTGTCAACGCTTTGCACAGCGCCACCATCAAGGCATTGCAAACTCAAGACATCAAGGAAAAAATGGAGGCCCAAGGGGCAGAACCCGTAGGCAGCAGCCCCGTTGAATTCAAAGCCTTTGTCAAAGCCGAAATTGACAAATGGGAACAGGTCATCATCAAATCAGGTACCAGGGTTGACTGAGGCACCTGTTGACTCCAGTGGCTGGCTCGCGCATCAGAACGATGTTCACGACCCCATGATTGAAACGGCAGGGCGTCACGGACTTGAACCTTTGACCAAAAGATTATTGATTCAGGCCAGCGGCAGCGTCCGGACTTACTCTTGAACTCAAGTCAACAACCCACCCTCATCCGTTGAACCAACGGGTGTCTCAATTCAAATTTGAAACAGCCCTTCATGATCATTTCACACTCTCTTGCGAAATGGTAAAAGGAGGTTCATCCTGTCTTTTTTTTCGGGAATTCTAGATAAATTTTTGATATTGACAAAAAGGAGCAGCAGGACAAATAGTCGCAACATTAAAATAGCAGTCAATAAATCTGAAGGTGTACCAATTTGTCCATAGTACACAGTGAAAAAGTCAAAAATAAAATTCATTGACGAAATCAAGAGCATGCTAAAAATAACAATATTAAAATACCAGTCACTTAGATATGCATAAGTTGCAATGACCGTTACTGTCGTAACAAACCAACCTCTGAAGTATATATATTTTGACAATCGGGTTATTTCCACTGGTTCAATGGCAAGTCTTGAAGCAATTTCAACTGGCGTTGATAACAAATTAAATGCGTAAATGAACGTAACAGCAACTAAAAACCAAAAACGTAATGGATAAAAACTATCGATTTGGTAGTGCGTCCTTCTCCCCAATTCACCAATCAAATCATTCAGTTCTTGAAGCGTAACAACGGGCTTATTTTCTTTCATATGTTTACTATTATTTTAGTGACGCATGATTTGAACACATGCATCAAAAAGAATCAACAAAATTCTCAAGACAACAGTTCCGTCGAATTATGGACTTTAAATTGCCACCTTGGTATTTAGTCATTGCTGAAAAGTTGGCCATCTGTATGCCACAGTTCATGTCCTTGTCCCAGAAAGTTTACTTTCACGCCAGCACCAAACGCATAACTGCGATCATGTCTGCGCTTCCGAAAAACATCCTGCGCCATTGACGACCAAGTTACGCTAAACCACTGGCGTGAAGCAACCGCAAAAAATGCCAATCCTCTTTTGGCCGATCACCCTCAGCAATCCAAGGATGCTCAAGCCAGCATTGCACAGCAAGGCATGCAAAATGTCACCTGTGAGTCTTTGAGGTGACGCCGGACAACCGGTGGTCTGCCGTCAATTGCCCGATGACCGGTTTTATGACTTGT
>CAIMNS010000049.1 GCA_903842945.1 uncultured Burkholderiales bacterium | reverse complement strand
TGCCCCTTTCAGCTGGGCTCCAAGCGCGCCCGCCTTGAGGGGTGTCGTCACCAAATGGGGCCAACGTTTTTTTAAGTCCAGCGTCATGTACATCTCCAATTGTTCAGGGTTTCGCAGTTCAGGAAATCGGTAAGTCGCCCTGGGAAGCTGAAGGGCCAGGGTGCTCAAACTCTGTCCTTGCGCGTTCAGTTCTCGGTCCATCTCAAAGGGCAAACCCAAGGAATTTTTGTATGCTGAGGTGGCGGCACTTGCCAAAGCACTCCTCAAATCCCCTCTCAACGCCCACTCAATCACACACCCATGGATCTCGCAACGAAGGGCCGTGGCATGGATGCCGTTCAGGCTGATCGGGATGGCATGCCTGATGGCATTGAAGGCGTTCCAAAGCGCTATGGGGTCTTCAAAATAGAGGTACTTTTCTAGCTCTCTTTGAGCCTCAAGGGCCAGGACTTCTGTGGCTTGGTCTTGCTCGGCTTTGGACTTTAAAACTTCCTCGCGCACATGCGCTGCCCTCAAGGCGTTGTCAAGCGCGACTTGGGCGTGCGTCTTCACATTCAGTTGCTCACCCACGTGTTCATAAGCCATGCCAAGCAAACCCAAGAGCAGCACAAGAGCGCACCAGACTTTGATTCGAAGTTGGCGGCCTTGTTGGGGGCTTTTGATCAACAAGGCCCGAATGCGTTGGACATCGACCTTGAGCGTTGACTTCTCTTGAACAACACGCCTAAGCAATGCGTCCACGCCCTGGTCTTGCCCTTGGGCGATGTGCACGATTTCATAAGTTGGGAACAAGGTGCTGTATTTCTCCGTTTGGCTTTGGGCTTTGCTTCGGTCCAAGACTTGATCAAGTCCAACCAAGGGAATGCCGTTTTGCAAGACGCAAAACCAGTTGAGCTCCTGCCCCAAGGCCACACTGAGGATGCAATTGGGCTTGAGCAGGCCCAAAAGCAAGGCCGCAGGATAAACCCTTCTTTGTTTCACATCGTCGTGCAGTCCTAGCCAAGTGTGCTCCCCCACTTTGCACACCACATGGCATTGACGGGGATGCGTTTTCTTGATGCTCGCCAGCTCCTCTTTGCCCCATAGCATTCGCCACTCAAGCCCCACCAGCAAGGTCCATGATCCACGTTCAATCAACACGCTCTTCTCCTGTTGGGATGCTTAAAGAACCGCATGGGGGCTTACAACATGGTGCCTTAACGAGTGCGACGAGACATCCAGGCGGGTGGGGGCAACTCTTCTAGCGCAGAACTTTTGACACGATCGACGGGGTCTTTCATCCGGGGGGTCGGGCTGGCTTGGGTTGAGGCGCCCGCCATCGGCCCCGGGCTGGACATGGCGGGCAATGAAGTAGAAGGCAATGGAGCAAGAGGCAATGGAGCAAGAGGCAATGGAGCAAGAGCCAATGGGGTAAGGGGCATTGGACCGATGGGCCACGCTCGGGACACCGTGCCTTTGGAGTTCCAAGGCCCAGGCCCCATGACGGGCTCCTTGGATGAAAGTTGCGCAAACTCCAAACGCGTCAAGGTCTTTGCCATGCCGGCTTGTTCGACATGAACCCAGACGGCTTTGTCCTCAATGCTTGCAAGCGTGAGTCCTTGATGGATTCGCTCACCTGGTTTGAACACCACACTTTCACCGCTGGGCATCAACAAACGGGCAAAGGAGACGGGTCCGCGCAGTGCAATCGACACCACGCTTGGCAGGGCCTGAGCACCCATTGGCGAGAGGGCTTTCAAGGCGGCGTTCAAATCGGCTTGTTTTTTCAAGAGCTCAATTTGAGCCTCCATCATGGCCTTTTGATCTTCCACATTGTCCAACGCAGCAAGGCCTAAAGCAGGCATCAGACAACATAGTAGGAGCCATCCCAACAGGTATTTACTTGGCATGTGAGGACACTCCAGAGTTGACTTGTAAAACGATCACCATCATTTGCCGAGCTTGGGCGTTGGATTTGGAAAATCCCCCCCAAGTCAAGGCCGAATCGGCGCCCGACCTTTGTTCGTCGTAGCCAAAAAGCACAATGGCTTGCCCATCGCTCACAAAGGCTTGCTGCTGCAAAGATTGAGAGGCAATGTTGGGCGTTTGGATGCCCAAAGCGTTGGGGGTCAGGGGCGAGGCCAGGGAAGAGATCTGCATTTGATAGGACAACAAAATTCTGTTGTCACCCAAAATCAAGGGCAAAAAGTTAGCGGTAAAACCCACCACTTTGCTGCCCGTGTTTTGCGTGGTGATGGAGCCCACATTGGCTGAACTTGTGGTGGAACTGGAAGCCACATAGCTGATTTCATTGGCGACTTGTATGGGTGAAGGCTGTCCATTGATGGCCAGAACTTGCCCCTGCCTTTGGAGAGCCACCTTGCCCCACTGGGCCAGGGCCTGGGCCACCACATTGGAGCCACTCCAATTGGAAGCGCCTGCAGGCGGGCTCAAGGTCAAAATACCTGGCGTGTCTACCCCCGCACGAAGAGGGCTGGGCGTGGCCAAGGTGGCCCCCCATTGACCCAACTTGGCATACAACATGTTGATGCCAAAGCCCAAAGAGTTTTGCTCGTCCAAGGCGACACTGAAAATTTTCACATCGATCATGACATTGTGCGCAAAACGCTCGTTGATCGAGGCGATGTAACGCTCAACGCGCGCGAGCACCAAGGGCCTTGCGGTGACGGTGATCATCCCAAGCTCTGGGTTGGCAATTGCGCTTGAAGCGGTCTGCATGGGCGCCGTGTTTTGCACCGATGCAGACGCTCCAGCCATGTTGGAGTTGGGACTCGCGTTGAAAGCGCTGCCAAGGGGTCCTGGGCCCACGTGAGCCTCGCTCAGGATGGCTCTCACCCCATCCATGATGGAGTTCCAAGGATGGATCGTCAAGGTTTGGGAGACAGAAACACTCCCAGCACCCGAACTGCTTTGGGCGCTAGGAGATACCGAAGATCCCAGGCCAGATGCACTGCTCGAACCGGAAACACCGCTCAGAGAAATGCCAGCACTCACCGATTTGAAACCCGCAGGCAAAGACACCGAGAACGTGCGCGTCTCATAGCGAAAAAATTCGATGCTTTGGTTCAAAGGATTGAACCTCCATGACACATTGGATTTAGCGGCCAGATCGTCCAACAGCATCTTCACGCTCCCCTGGTGCTCAAAGTTAAAGACCGACTGACCTACATCCGACATGCCTGAACCCCCAAGTGCGCCCGCTATAGGCAAGGCCGCGCCCCATGCGGGCGCATTCATCGAACGAGGCGATGAGGAAGACCAAGCACTGCTTGCACTCATTGAGCTGATTTCAGTGGTTCTGATGGGCATGGCAATGAGTCTGGAGAGGTCTTCTAAAATCTGCAAGAAGGTTTCATGACCGCGCGTGACATAACCGATGTTGTCCATCAACGCATCCGGTAGCAAGCGACTTTTTAAATGCACCATCTCGCCCGCCACCCTGGGGTTTTCTGTTCGAAGCAAGAAGGCCGTGGCTGCGGTGGGTTCATTGCCACGAAGCAGCTCTTCGGTGCGAGAGCCCAAATCATGGATCTTTCTCTCTTGCGCCAGCATGCTGCAACCCTCGAGCAGCAAGAGGCTCAGAGCACTCAAGATCCAGACCCAAGGTTTCATGGCGGCATCAATCATTGACCACCTCCGTGGACAAGACTTCCATCACCTTGTTGCCCGTGCTCAATCTGAGCTGAATGGGCTTGCCCTCCGACCTGAGCAAGCTGACCAACTCCACCACCGCACGCTCTGCGTTGTCGTAAACGCTCAGATCAATGTCGGCGATGGTTTTCCAAGAAACACTGGGATACCATAAAAAAGTCCAACCCTCAGACTGAGCCAGCTCTTGAAGAAAAACATGTACCAAACCGCCTTTGGGGATCTTGGTTGGAGCCTTTGGCCTTGAAAGCATTTCCTCATGGCTTGCGAGCTTGAGCGCTTCAGGGGGCGAAGAGCTCTCAAGTGAATGCGCTTTGAGACCCCTTGGAGACTGGGCTGGGTGTTTTGTATCCGTCAACTCATCGATTTGAGAGGCTGGCTTTGAAAGTTGGAGTTGGACAGCATGGCCATCTTTCGTGTTGGTGTTGGTGTTGGCTTTGGATTTGACATTGGCTTGAGACATTTCATGCTTCTCTAGGTTGGACTGGGCATCGCTTAAAGTCCCCTGAATGCTCAAAGTTGAGGGCTTGTTACCCAATGCGCCTTGTTCAAACGCTCGAGCAGGAGGACAACGTGCTGTGATCTGCGTTTGCTGAACACCAAGACGGGTCAACACCGCTATGACATGACGCACTCGCTCCTCACACAAAAGTTCCATGTACGATCCATCCTCTTCGATGACAACTGAGATCGCGTTCACTCTTGAAAACTTTGACACCAAACGCTTGAGCTTTTGTGCAACTGAGCCCGTGAGTTGCGCCTTCATGGCCAGGAACTCAAGTGCGATGTCCTCGGACAGCCCACCCGTCATCCTCGGATGTGTTTGAGCATGCACAGAAAGCGCAAAAAGAGCATACAAAACCAAGAACATCAGGTTTCTCGGTGTGCCAAGCACTTGAAGCCTTCTCTTGGCCCAGCACCCAGAGGGGCATCGGTCTATGTGCATGTAACAGATCCCCTTTCATGAAAAACCAAGTCTTGACGGACCTCCACATTGATCACCGTGCCCCTAGCGACCGTGATGGTGGGGGCTGTGTCACGTCCCTTTTGCAAAATTTCTCGGGTGGTTTGAACCATGATTTGTCCTGTTGCACTGCTCGAAGCAAAGGCACCTTGGGGCACCACTTGGCTTTTGGTGACCTGATCCGATAAGGCGCCAATGGCCAGTGAGGCGCCGTAAATCTTCAAAAAATGGTTGTCCACCTCACCCCCAACGCCAGCTTGCCCCAAGCCATCAGAGCCATCAAAGCCGGTTAAATTGAAAGATTGACCGTTGAGCAAAATCAAACGTGTAAAAGCAAACAGCAATCTTGACTGGCCCGTGCGAATGTCGTTGCTGTAGCGCCCAATCAACTTGGCTCCTTTGCAAATCAAGGGTGTTTTAAGGGTGATGGAATCGTAGACCGTTTGACTGACTTGGGCCGTGATGGTCCCGGGTAAATCAGACACAATGTCACGTGTCAGCACCGCAGGAATGATGGTCCCCTCTAGCACGGAGTGAACGCTCTCTAAACGATGGGGCCTCAAACTCGCACGCGCAGGGGTGTTGTTTCTGGCGTCCTTTAAAAAATCAAGGTCTTGCCCGCGAGCAGAGGATGGACTTGGTTTTTCTGTGTTTGCACCCAAGCCCGCCAAAAGCGTGTCCAAAGGGTTGACCCCTTCGGCCAATCCAGAGCCCGAGCCAGAACCCGAGCCAGAACCCGAGCTAGAGCTTGATCTTGAGTTTGCTCTAGTGAACCGATCGGCCTCCATGCTTTGAACTGCAAATGCGCCTCGATCCACCTCCTTCAAAGTGGCTGCGTTGTTTTGAGCTCTTTGGCCTTGAGAACTCAACTCTGCACTCATGGCCAAGGGGCTTTTGCCCGTCAAAGCCGACCCCCATCGCTCAAGCTTGCTCAAAGCAGATGCGCCGGGGTTGGACTTCTGGTCATCAAAATCAGCCACGACCATTTTCGAATTCATCACCTCGCTTTCTTGAGCCATCCAAACCGAATTGTTCAATTCAAGATTTTTGTGCTGTGCGGGTTGGCTGTTTTTGAAGTCGCTTGCTGAGACCGCTGAGGGCAAGCCTTGGGGGAGCGAAAGAGCAACAGAGCGCCCCTGCATGAGAGGCCCTTGTGTTTTGAGGTCCAAGTCACTTGCGGACTTGGATAGGGCCGAAGCAGGCCGCTGCCCTTCGCTTGATGAAGGGCCAAGTGTGCTCTCACCTTTCACAGCGTTCAGGGCGTTGCGCATGATGCCAAAGCTCTCATTGGGATTTTGCGTGGCAACGCTGGCATTGAAGCTGGCTTGTGGCACCACCAGGCCAGGATCCCATTTCAAGGGCAAAGGCATGTCTGACGGAAGTCCACTGGCCTTGAACGCGTCTTCAATCAATTGGTGGTTTTGATCCACCCGTGAACGTTCTACCGATGTCAGTGTAGAGGCAGCGACTCTTGCAAAATCATCTGCCGCAGGCTTGGACTCTTGTTCATAGGAGATCACCATCCCAAGCACCAGCAGCATCAAAACCATGCCGCCAAAGATCTTCACCAGATTTTTAGAGGGCAAGCCTTTGGGTTTTGGTAAGACATTGGTCAACAACTCGGGGTGGGTCATGGCTTGAATCTTTCCCAAAAGCCCAGTGAAGGTTTGCTGCTTGGGGTGACCTTGACCTCGGTGTCTGCCAGTTTTAAGACAAAGCCTGGATGAAGACCTTGAACCACGATGTGCTGCTCGATCAAGGTGTAATTCACCAATTGCATGGCCCCACGGTCTGAGGCAAAAAGAGCGGGCAAGGACTGCGCCCCAAGCGGCATCTTCAAATAGGTTCTCACACCATCATCAAAGACCACCAAAGGGCGAAATGGCGCCTCACCCGTGATGGTGTAACTGGTGTTCAATTGCGCAAGGTTGACGAACGCTGAAGGTGGGGACAAGGGGGGGTGCTTTTGATGTAAGCCTGTCGCCTCCATGGGCGTATTCGGGGGTGGAGATGAGGCAACTTCCCGAGCTGCGGGCGAAGCGTTGCCCCTCTTCACCCACTCCTCCTCTTCGATCTCCAAGGGATACGTCCAGCGCACCCTTTGGTACCACTTGCCCACACCCTCCTTGGTCGAGCGAAGCGTCAAGGGGTAGCTGCGCTCATTGGTCATCAAGGTCAAACTGGTCACCAACCCCTCGTACTTGGGTCGCACCATCACGTAGTTGCGGCTCAGACTCACCACCACAGAAAAGTTGACCGTGTCTCCAGCCACCGCGGTGATGACGGATTCGTTGGCTGCCATTTGAATCAAGGTCACAGATTTTGGACGCGTCAAGATCAAATAGCTTTGATCTTGATCGAACTCAAAACTCACCAAGCGGGGGTCGGGTGCGCTGAAGGTCTGAAGTTCTTGGGCATGCATGGCACATGACATGAAGCCCCAGGCGCACAACACACCCCAAAACCGAAATGACACATGCTTCATTGGATGTTGTCTTGTAGACGCTCAAAATGGGTGATGACAAAGCCAAGGGGGTTGTCTTGTAAACTTTTCTCGGTCATCGCGGGCTCAATCACATAGTGAATCGTGAAGCGCCACTTTGTCAAAATGGGAGGGCCCGATGAGATTCGCTCACTGGTTTGGGCAAACACAAAAACGATATTTTTTTGTGATGCATCGGCGCTGTTGATTTCGGTGGTTCGAATGAGTCCTGGTGTCTTGGCCATTCGCTCAAAGGGACGCTCCGTGCTCAGGTACTCTTTGAGCTCTGTGGTGGCCTTGCCCACGACACGTGAGGCGGCTCGGTCCAAGTCTCGCCGGGTCAAAAAGGGATCGATGGACATGAGGTTTCGTACAAAATGACGTGCCTCAGCAGCGATCAGTTTGCTCTCCACCTTGAACTCTTCGATTTGTACAGGCTTGGCCAAGACTTGACCCGAGTCGTTGTCCACCTTCACCATGTACGGAATGGTTTTGACCAAGGGCGCCATGAAAGACATTGCAATCACCAAGGCCAAGATCAACAAGAATTCAATCAAAGAGATCAAAAACCAACGACTGGCCTGAACCCTGGCGTCAACGATCAATTCGCTGAACATGCGCGAACCGCCCGAGCTCAAGGAGGCCGTTGGACGACCGCGCGCAGGCGATGCCTTGGGATGAACTTCTTTGTCCTTGAACATACACCGATGATGACGTGCTTGTTCAAGAAAAAATCTGAAAAAAACAAACGATTTAAAGACTTTTAAGAACGGCTCACCACTTTGAAAAAATGGTGAGCCGTAAAAAACCACCCTCTCTTTCAAGAAGGTGGCCTCTTCCATGTCGAACCCACGCCGTGTGGGATTTTTTTTACACGTGTTCCAATTGAGCCATTTGATTGGTTTCGCGCGCCAAGCCCAATGCGGCATTGACTCTTGGCATGACCTCATGGGCCATCAACTCCATCGAGCGTCGACCCAACTTGGGGTCCACCAGGTCCATGCCCGCATAGACGATTTCACCAAAGTCACCCGCTTGTTCTTTGAGTGCCAAAATTTGGTCCACCACCTCATTGACCGTTCCTTTGATCACCAACTCATCGAGCAAGCGATCCAAGGTCACCAAACTGTCGTCCTCGGTGTCGTGCTTTTTAAAAATCACATGTCGGTTGGACATCTTCATTTTGGTGAGCATTTGGCGATAGTAGTACCTGTAGGGGCTGTTGGCATCGTCACCACCATAGGCTTTTGCCGTGGAGGTGTCGTCACTGACAAAAATCGTCCTGGCCACACGCCACTCATGCGATTGCGCCACGGCGCCAACTTTGGCTTTACCCTCTTGATAGTGACTCCAATGGCTTGGAAGCCAATGGGACAATAGGAAGTTGGCCGACATGGGGTGAAAATCTCGCTGCCCCATGGCGATCACGCCTTTGGAGAAAGGAGCCACCACGGTGCCGACAATCTCCGGACGAGGCGATTGGTAGGGCTTCATCAAAATCCCACGCCCAATTTCAGCCACCATGGTGCTTTGGGTCGTGACCTTGAAGCGGTTGTTGTCAAAATCAATGTTGTAGGGTGGGTCTCTCTCCCAGATGGCCAAGATCACATCGATGGCTTCGGCAAAAAGTTTATTTCGGTCTTGATCCAAGATGCCAAGCGCCTCAGCATCTGAGGACAAGGCGCCGGGGCTGATCCCAAAAATAAACCTGCCCTTGGACAAGTGATCAAACATGGCGGCTTGTGAGGCAATCAAGGTCGGATGAGAGTGCGACAGGTTCGAGGTACCTGAACCCAATTTGATGTGGTGGGTCTCAGAGATCAAGGTTGCCAAAAACATAAGGCTGTTGGTGACGTTTTCGGCTTGATCGGTCAGGTGCTCACCAACAAAGGCATCATAAAAGCCCAGTTGATCGGCATAAATGATGGTCTGCCTGTCCTCTTGAAGGGTCTGCGTTGTGTCCCTGTGCAAAGGGTGAAGGGGCATGGTGAAGTAACCTAGGCGCATAGCATTTGACCTTCAATAAAAGTGGAACATCAAAAAGCCACCTCAAGATCATGGGCAACACCATGATCCATGGGCTCATTTGAATATTCTAAGGCATACCCGCATGAGGAAAAACCCTTTAACGCTTGGACTGCTGCTTGTGACACATTAGTCAAAGTTGTAACCCTCGGGGTTTTTTACAAGCCAAGCAAGCCCTCAAGGGTCTACTTGAGATCTGTTAAGCCGTTCATTTTTTTAAATTCTCAGCCTCTCACATGACGCCTCAAACGTTCAGCTTCATAGGACACTTCATCCACGCCAAGTCAAACCCCTTGACTCGATTCGTCCTGGCCTTGCTGGGCGTCTTTTGTTGCTCAAGTGGGCTTCATTCTTCCTGGGCTCAAAGTTACCCCACAAGGCCGATCCGAGTCATTTTGCCCTATGCAGCAGGCGGCTACACCGATCAAATCAGTCGCATCTTGGCAGAAAGTCTTGGTAAAACGCTTGGACAGCCTTTGATTTTAGAGGCCAAAGCTGGGGGCGGTGGGCGCATTGGTGCCGAGGCCATCACCAAGCTGCCCCCCGATGGCTACGACCTGCTCATGACCACCAATGGCACCCACACCTACATGGCGGTCACTGAAAAAAACCTGTCTTACGATCCCATCAAGGACTTCACCCCCATCTCTTTGGTGGGTTCATATGGGCTCTTGATGGTGGTCAATCCAAGCATACCTGGCAAAAACTTGACTGAATTCATTGACCATGTCAAAAAAAATCCTGGCAAACTCAATTACGCGACCTCGGGCGTGGGCAGCGGATTGCATTTTGCTGGCGAGTTGTTCAAATCCATGGCCAATGTCGACATGGTGCACATCCCCTATAAGGGCTCTGGCCCAGGCATGCAAGATGTGATTGCCGGCACCTGCCAAGTGATCTTTGATGGGGGCGCCAAACCTTTCGTTGACGCAGGTAAAGTCAGGCTCCTTGGAACCACCAGCGCCAAACGTGACCCTCGATATCCACAAATGCCCACCCTGGCGGAGGCTGGGCTCAGTGGATATGACTTGACCTATTGGATTGGCCTCTTTGGCCCAAAAGGTTTGGCCAAAGATGTTCAAATGAAACTCAACGCAGCCGTTAAAATCGCAGTTGCTGATCCACAAGTTCAGCTCAAACTCAACAACATGGGTTTGAATTTGATTGGTAGCACGCCCGAAGAACTCGTGGCCGATATCCGTCAAGAAACCGAGAAACTCAGAGCCATTGCGGCCACCATTCCAGGCGGGGTTCAGTGAACCGTGCTGGACGGCTTGAAAGACCGCAGAGGCTCTAATATTCTTGGCCACTCTTCATCTGCATGAAGGCGTTCAAGCGTTCAGCAAGATCCGTTTGAACCCCATGCAGCGTTAAGGGTCTACTATTTTTTTCATCCATCCAAAGGGGAACTTTCTGTGCCAATTATCAAAATTAGAGACGTCAACATCAATTACAAGGTCCTTGGGGACAAAGGACCTTGGTTGACCTTGATCACAGGGGGGCGTCGTGGTTTCACAGAATTCAATGCGTTTGCACAAAAAATTGCCGACAAGGGCTTCCAAGTTCTTTTGCATGACAGAAGAAACACGGGCGCATCCGATGTCATGATTGCCGGGCAAGACGGTGAAGAGGAAATTTGGGCCGACGACTTGGCCTTGCTTTTGAAGTCTTTGAAGGCCACACCTGCCTATATTGGGGGCACGTCCTCAGGGGCCAGGTTGTCGATGTTGGTCTACAACCGTCACCCAGAGATCGTCAAGGGCTTGGTGTTGATGCGAATCACTGGGGGCGCCTTTGCAGCAGGTCGTTTGCCCAACACCTACTACGGCCAATTCATCAAGGCGGCTCAAACGGGTGGCATGGCTGCGGTTTGTGCCACAGAACAATACCAAGAGAGAATCACGGCCAACCCTGATAACCTCAAGCGCTTGATGGCGATGGATCCCAAGGATTACATTGCGACCATGGAGCATTGGTTGAGCATTTTTAAGTCCGGCCCCATTGCCCCGGTACTTGGCATGCCCGAGGCGCAGCTAAGAGCCATCCAAGTGCCCACCTTGGTCATCCCTGGCAACGACAAGACCCACGACTCATCAGGCGGCATCGCGACGGCGGCTTTGATACCGGACAGCATCTTGTTTCAGTTGCCCATTGAGGACCAAGACGTGGATGTTTTACCGTTTTCTGCATGGGCAGAGCACGAGGGGGCCATGGCCACGAGGATTGCTGACTTCATCGGTGCTGTGCAGGCCAAGCGTTAAAGCCACCCCAACGAGCACGAAGCGAGGACTAAGCAAGCACGAAGCGAATTCATAAAAATAGGATCACACCCAGGGGAACACTTTCGATGAACAAGACACCTACATTTCTAGCCCAAAAGATGGCCATCGGTTTTTTATTGGGGCTGATCCTGAGCACACCTGCACTGCAGGTGCAGGCTCAGGGCTACCCCAACAAACCCATCAAAGTCATCATCCCAGCAGGTCCCGGTGACAGTTGTGACACCTTGGTGCGCATCCTCGGCCCCAAAGTCTCAGAGAAGTTGGGCCAACCCATGGTGATCGATAACCGACCGGGCTCCTCTGGGCAACTGGGTTTGAGTTTGATCAAGCAAGCCCAACCCGATGGCTACACCATCGGATGCGGCCAAGGGGGCAACATGGTCATCGTGCCTTTGGCCTATCAAAAGGTGATGTACGACACCAAGAAAGACTTCGCACCAGTTGCCTTGCTCGCCTCCAACTTTTTGGCCTTGGTGGTCAGTCCCACCTTCCCTGCCAAGACCACCGAGGAGTTCATCGCCTATGCCAAAAAGAATCCTGGCAAAGTGACCTTTGGCACCAATGGTGAGGGCGCGTTCCTTCACATGGCGACCGAACAATTCAGCCTTCAGTCGGCCATCAAGTACTTGCATGTCCCCTTCAAGAGCATGCCTGAAGTGTTCAATGGCATGTTCAGCGGTCAAGTCGATGCCACCTTGTCCTCTTACATCGCCTCACAACCTTTGACCGACGCGGGCAAACTCAAGTTGATTGCCATTGCTCGCTCACAACGCTTGGGCGACCACCCCAATGTGCCCACGATTTCAGAAACCGTTACTGGCTACACCTCAGGGGGGTGGTTTGGGATGATCGCACCCGCTGGCACCCCCGTAGAGGCCATCAATCTTTTGAACAAAGAGTTCAACACAGCCATGGCTCAAGCCGATGTGATCGAGCGCATGAAAAAACTAGGCCTGGACACCCACACCGAGCCGCCTCAATTCTTTGCCGATACGATCAATGGTGACTTTGCACGTTGGGGTAAATTGTTAAAGGACATTGATTTCAAGAAAATGTAAGGCCTTGGGCGTCAAAGTTCAAAAAAGTGCCTAGGGCTGTTGGGGTCCATCTTTGAGCTTGTCGGGCTTCTTGCTGACATGGCTCACTGACATGACCTACTTACGGCCACTTACATGACTTACTTACGGCCACCTACATAACCTACTTACGGCCACTTACATGACTTACTTACGGCCACTTACATGACTTACTTACGGCCACTTACATGACCTACTTACGGCCACTCACGTGACTTACTTACGATACCCCACTACGGCTAGTTACCGCTAGTTACCGCTAGTTACGGCTATTTACGATCATTTACGACCATTTACATGACCTTTAGACCACTGCCCATGATCCAACAACTTCTTTTTGCTTACTCAGGCTCAATGCCTGCGGCTTTTGCCAGCTGAGCCCATTTGTCCATCTCGCTTTTGATCAATTGCGCAAACTCTTGGGGGGTGTTGCCCACCGCCTGAGCCCCATCGAGCGTCAACTTGTCTTTGATCGCTTTGGTTTTGAGCCCTTTCACCACGCTTTGATAAAGCCTGTCGATGATCGCCACCGGAGTACCTGCAGGCGCCAACAAGCCGTACCATTGAATGGAGAGATAGTTGGGAACACCTGCCTCTTGAACCGTGGGCACTTGGGGCAAACTGTCGATGCGTCTTTGACCCGAAACCGCCAAAGCGCGAACCTTGCCAGAGGTGATCAAAGGCATCGCCTCCAATGCATTTGTAAAAACACCTGAGACTTGTCCGGCCAACAAATCAGAGACCGCAGGCGCGGTCCCTTTGTAGGGAATGTGTTGGATTTGAACATTCGCCATGGATTTGAGCAACTCCATCGACATGTGTGGCGAAGTCCCTATCCCAGCACTGCCGTAACTTAAATTGGAATTTTTTTGTTTGGCCAGACTCAAATAATCATGCAGTGTCGCCACTGGCAAATTGTTGTTCACAATCAAAATATTGGGCACCGTCGCAGCCACCGTGATGGGCGAGAAATCCTTGATCGGATCAAAGCTGATGTTTTTGTAAAGCACGGTGTTGAGGACCAAGGTGCTGGGCACAAAAAGCAAGGTGTAACCGTCTGCATTTGATTTTGCAACTGCATTGATGCCAATCATGTTTCCAGCACCCGCCTTGTTCTCCACAAAGAAAGACTGCGCAAAATTTTCTGACAAATGCTGCGCCAACAAACGCCCCACAATGTCGGTTCCCCCACCAGGCTGCGAGGGCACCACGATCTTAACGGGATGATTCGGGTAGGCCTCTTTGGAGGTCTGTGCCCGCGCATCGGGCACCAAGGCCTGCAGCATCAACACACACAAAACAAAGGCACCTGAAGATTGATAAGTCATGAAATAGCTGGTGAAATAAGTGGTGGAGACGAAGGTGACATAGAAAGTGGCATAGAGGACGAGGCCCCATGAAAGAACGTGCCTTAGACGTCCAACTCGGCTGCACCTTGGGCTGCGAGGAGCGTGCCCACACAGTCACCAAAGCCAATGGAGACGTGTCCCTCTTTCTTGGCCCATGCAGTGAGGATGATGTTGTCGCCATCCTCTAGCGCTGTTCTGCTCTCACCTGAGCTCAGCATCAAGGGCTTTTTACCGGCCTCTGTGATTTCAGTCATGCAGGCCCGAGACTCATCTGTGGGTCCAGAAATGGTCCCGCTTCCTATCAAATCGCCTGTGCTCAGGTTGCAGCCGTTGCTGCTGTGATGGGTCAACATTTGACCAAAGGTCCAATACAAATGTTTCAAGTGTGAAGAGGTGATGCGTTGAGCGGGCAACTGACTTGCCCTTTGTTGCTCCGATGAAATGAACGCCTCCACCTCAATGTCCAAGCCCCCCCATTCACGGTCCAAGGGGTCGTTCAAATAGGGCAAGCATGCGGGATCTTTGGCCCCTCTGGGCTGGGGCTTGGATCTGAACGGCCTGAGTGCTTCACTCGTCACCACCCAAGCAGAGATGGAGGACATGAAACTTTTGCCTAAAAAAGGACCCAACACTTGTTCCCACCATTGAATGCTCTTGGCCGACCAATCGTTGAGCAAGCAATAACCAAACACATGCAGGGCTGCGTCTTTCAAGGCAATGGGCTTGGACAGTTCATTGCCCTGACCCACATAGGCGGCCAATTCCAACTCAAAATCCATCATGGGTGCAGGGCCGAATTTAAGGGCACCACTGGCATCCTTGTACTGACCACGTGGTCTCACGACGGGCGTACCACTCACACGTATGGAGGAGGCTCTCGAATGGTAGGCAATGGGCAAGGACTTGAAGGCCTCTGGCAAGGGGTCCTTCAAACCCTTGAAGCGTCCGTGACGCTCGGTGTGGTACTTCGAGGTCAAGAAGTCGGTGTAGTCGCCAATCTTGACGGGTAAAACCATCTGAAGGCTGGCGCGCTCCAGGAGCAAAGAACTGGATAAAGCGGTCATCATGGTCTGAGAGCCTGAGCCTTGGACCAAATGCTCGCTCAGTTGTTTCCTCAAAGCGCTGGCAAAAGACTCGGGCATGGCCATCAAGGCATTCAAGGTGCCTACGCGCAAAGCCTGCAGGGCAATGAGTGCATCCCCAGTGAACAAATTGAAGTGCTGAGCCGCGGTGAGATCAAAAACTCTGTCTCCGATGGCCACGCCCACATGCGACTGCCCATCTTTTAAAAAGACACCCAAGGGCAAGTTTTGAATGGGGAAAGGCGTGCCTGGTTCATTGGCTGACGCCAGCCAAGAGCGTCGCTTGGGATCATGTGTCACATTCAGTTCAAACATGGTGGCTCTTCGATGGGTTGAAACGATGGAGATCGAAACGCGGGCAAAAGAAGTTTACATCAAGCTGAAGAACGGGTGCAGGAAAAAGATGGATCGTCCACATCAATCCACCTCGGGCTTGAAGTCCTTGATGAGCTTGCCCCATTTCTTGAGTTCATTCTCAATGTCGGCTTTGAACCGATCGGGGGAACTCTTCACAGGATCAAGACCGGTTTGCGCCATCTCGGCTTGAAAGGCGGGGTCGTTTTCAGACGCCACAATGGCGTTTGAGAGAACCTTTAAAACCTCCGCGGGGGTTTGAATTGGTGCCACCAAGCCCACCCAAGAATAGGCCTCGTACTCACCGCCAATCACCTCACGCACGGTGGGGACTTGCGGCAATTGGGGTGCGCGGTTGCGCCCACCTGTTGCGAGAATTTTCAGTCGATCGGATTTCACAAAAGGCAAGATTGAAGGAATCGTCTCCATGGTCATGTCCACTTGCCCTCCTAGCAAGTCGTTCAATGCGGGGGTGCCACCTTTGTAGGGCACGTGCAGCATCTCAAAGTGCCCTTCACTCTTTAGCCACTCTCCCACCAGATGGTTCAAAGAACCGTTGCCAGCAGACCCATAGCTCAGATTTTGTTCTTTGGACAAGACAATGAATTCTTTCAACGTGTTGGCCTTTAGACCAGCGCGAGACGCCAAGATGACGGGTGAGCGCGCGATCATGGCCAAGGGTGCAAAAGAACTCAAGGGTTGATAGTTAAGTTTGGGGTACAAGGCAGGTGCAACACCCAAACTGCTGGTGCTGCCCCATAGCAAGGTGTAGCCATCGGGCACAGACCTCGCTACCAAGGTGCTACCCGTCGTGCCGCCAGCACCGGGCTTGTTCTCAACCACCACGGACTGCTTGAAGTGAGCCGTTAAAAATCTCGCCATCAATCGGGCGCTGGAGTCGGTGGGCCCACCCGGTGGAAAAGGCACCACGATGGAGATGGGTTTTGAGGGGTAGGTTTGTGCCTGGACCGTGAGGAGCGAGAACATCGACATGACAAGTGCACCAAGGGCGCAACCAAGACCTTGGGTCCAAGGTGCACGAAAGCCCTTGAGACACCCAAGCTTGGAGAGTGTTTTTGTTAGCTGTTGCATAGGGGGTAGGACGATAGAAGTTAACATGTTGGAGTAAGGCCTTCGAATCAACTCGTTGGTTAAAAAATGCAGCACGCTCAAAGTGCAACCGAAAAGAGCACCTGAAGAGCACATCAGCGGACACTTGAGCGGGCACTTTGCATCTGGGCCACAGCGATGAAGCATCCTCACGACATGAGCTTTGACCTGTCCCAGGCAATTGAGGTCATTTTATGTGCAACGCATCACCATCCAAGGCGAGCCAGGGCTTTTGTCTGTGTTTTCTTCACAGAACAAGGGTAAATCCCAAATGCACATGCCTTGGGTTGAGCAGACATTGCATGGGTAACTTTTAAAAAATTCAATTGGAGACACCAAGACATGAAACCACTTCTTATCCGCTGCAGCTTGATCACCGCCACTTGGCTTGTCGCCTTGAGCACCCAATTGGCGAGTGCGCAAGCTCCAGCCAACCCAGCCGATGTCATCCCCGACAAAATGCCCTTTGATTTGCCTTTTGGGACACCCATTAAATTGGAAAAAGCCGATCAAGTCTTGAGCGCTGCCCTCGCAGAAGCTCAAAAGCGCGAATGGAAATTGATCTGCTCCATCTCTGACCCTTATGGTCAGATGGTTGCGATGAAGCGAATGGACCATGCACAAATTGCCTCCATCGACATCGCCATCCACAAAGCTCGCACCGCCGCCAAATACAGACGCGAAACCAAACTGTTTGAGTTGGGCATTGCCAGCAACCCCTATCTGGGAACACTTGACGATGTGATTGCCTCTCGAGGAGGTATCCCCTTGGTAGAAGCCGGCAAAATCATTGGCGCCATTGGCTGCTCTGGCGGGACTGGCTCACAAGACGAGGTGGTCGCCAAAGCTGGTGCAGCCTTGGTCAAGTGATCCCCAAGGGGCCTTTTTTGCAAAAAGCAAATGGGGCCCCCTTCTAGGCTCTCTTCAGGGCTCTCTTAAGAACAAAGTCACCAAGGGCTCGGGGCCGACTTGGCAGCTCCAATGGCCGTGGATCTTCGGATCAAAAACGGCCCCTTCAGGCAAGGTGTCTGCAGAGTAAAAGTGTTCACCCGCTTTGAAGGTCTTGCCCTCTCCGGACTGCAAGCCTATGTGCATCTCCCCGCTCAAGACAAACACCCATTGAGGAGCACCGGTACAGTGAAACTGACTTTTAAAACCAACCGGGCTCTTTCTCAGTTGGTAGCCCGAACTGGGTTTGAGGCTTGAAAGCCTGGCCTCAGGCTTGCCTTCACTCAGTGGCAGCTCTTCCGTTTTGAACTGTGCTAGTCCACGCTCATCGGTGTAGAGGATGGTTTTGATGAACATCTCGCTCATGCCTTGTGCCCCTTTCAATGGGAAATGAATTCAGCTCTAAAGACCACATTCTCCTCCCAAAAGTCCAGCTTCAAGAGCTCTTTGCTTGAATTCAAAGGATAAAATCAAGTTCACTTCTCTGTGATGAACTTCAAAAGCAGCCGTTTTTTCTTGGATCGACCTACCCCATGCAACCTCAATACGCCCTCGTGACTGGAGCCTCCTCCGGAATTGGCCAAGCCTGTGCCTTGGCACTCCTGCAAAGGGGCTGGCATGTGGCCCTCTTGGCTCGCAGAACAGAGGGTTTTGGCCCTTGGCTTTTAGCGCACAACATCGACCCCACCCAAGCGCTGATCCTGGGCGCCGACATCGCCAAAGAGGAAGACGTCCAAAACGCCTTTGCTCGGGTGGAGTCTCAATGGGGAAGACTGGATTTGCTCTTTAACAATGCTGGGATTTTTCCAACCGGCCAATTGCCCGACGAGGTCACGGGCGCGTCTTGGAGAACGGCGGTAGAGGTCAACATCAATGGCGCTTTTTATTGCCTCTCAGCCGCCTTTTCCTTGATGAAGCGCCAACGCCCCATGGGCGGGCGCATCATCAACAATGGTTCCATCTCGGCCCACGCCCCCAGACCGGCTTCCATCGCCTACACCACCACCAAGCACGCCATCACGGGGCTCACCAAAGCGGCCAACTTGGATGGCCGGGCTTTTCAAATTGCGGTCGGTCAAATTGACATCGGCAATGTCGCCAGCGACATGACGCAGGCCATGGCTCAAGGCATTCAACAAGCCAACGGAGGCGTCATGCCCGAGGCCAGGATGGACATGCAAGGGGTGGTGGACACCGTCATGAACATGGCGCATTTGCCCCTGTCAGCCAATGTGCTCTTTACCACCATCATGGCCACCAACATGCCCTTTGTGGGTCGAGGCTGATCCAAGACCCCTTTTCTTCAATTTGAGTTAAAAAGACCACCCCATGTTCAAAGCTTTTCAACATCCTGGCGTTTGGCTCGTGACCTTGTTGTGTGCCATGGTCATGATGGTCACCATGGGCACGCGGCAAACCATGGGTCTATTCCTAGGCCCCTTGAACACCAGCACGGGTCTTGGCATGGCCACCCTCTCTCTGGCCATGGCCATCGGACAATTCGTCTGGGGTGCAGTGCAACCCATCTCTGGTGCGCTTGCAGACCGCTACGGCCCTAGGCCTGTGTTGATCGGGGGATTGTTGATTTTGTCAGCTGGAAGCGCTTTGACCCCCTTCATGGAGACAGGTTTTGGGCTCATGCTGTCTGTCGGCTTGATGGCGGCCATAGGCTCAGGCTCTTGTAGTTTTTCCGTCTTGATTGGGGTGGCCTCACAAAGAATACCAGCCCAAACCAGAGGCAGCGTCTCAGGCTTTATCAATGCAGGTGGCTCTTTTGGTCAGTTTGTTTTTGCGCCTCTTACCCAAAGACTGATCCAGACCTTGGGGTGGATGGGCGCCATGTGGTCACTGGCCGTGATCACCCTCTTGGCCATTCCTTTGGCCAACAAACTCACCGGCATCCAGGCACAAGCACAAGTTCATGCGCAAAAAGATCTGGGCTTGGGTCAAACCATCAAGGACGCGTTGAAAGACCCGAGTTACATTTTTCTCCACTTGGGGTTTTTCACCTGTGGATTTCACATTGCTTTTTTAATCACGCATTTACCCACAGAGGTCGGTCTTTGTGGCCTACCCGCTTCAGTTGCTAGTTGGTCTCTGGCCATCATTGGACTGGCCAATATTGTTGGCAGCATTGTGGCGGGTGCGAGTGTGGGTAAATACAGAAGCAAGATGGTGCTGGCTTTGATGTACGGCTCTCGCTGTGCCTTGATCGGACTTTATTTGTTGGCTCCCAAAACCGACCTCACCTTCTATGTGTTTGCTGCAGGCCTAGGCTTTACTTGGCTGGCAACCGTCCCGCCAACGGCGACCTTGGTTGGAAAGCTCTTTGGCGTCAGGTACTTGGGAACGCTCTTTGGCTTGACGCTTTTTACACACCAAATTGGGGGCTTTTTAGGCGCCTATTTGGGAGGCCTCGCCATCATTGAATTTGGTGACTATCAATGGATGTGGTATGCGGATATGGCTTTGTCACTTTTTGCAGCGCTCATCAACTTGCCCATCAAAGAGCTGAAGATGCCTACCAACCATCCAACCGTCAACACTTGAGTCCATCCATCCATGAGACAACTGGCTTGGCACGCCAAGATGGAGAGGTACTAGCAACGATGACTTGAACTCTCCAAATAAGTTCAAGGAAAGCAAATGAACAAGGGCGCAAAAAAAACCGTCAAGCTGAGCCTTGACCCCAACAAGGCGCACGCTCACTGAACTTCTCATCAAAGTGCTCACCCATTGCACACCATCAACAAGCTTCGATCCATTCTAACAATGCGCTTGCCACGGCCATAGGAGCCTCCATGGTGCACATGTGCCCTGCTCCTGGGATGACTTGAACAGCTGGCTTGATGGGGAGAAGAGCCGCCATCTCCTCGTGTTGAGACACCGGGGACCAAGCGTCCAATTCTCCACAAATCAAAGCCATGCGACACCTCGCGCCTTGAAGTGTTTCGCTGCCATCGGGTCGGCTGAGCAAAGCTTGTATTTGACGCTCAAAAATAGCAGGCGTCTTTCTCTCAAACATCACCAAAATATCCTCGATCAGTTGAGCATCCGTCAAACGGCTTGGGGCCACCATGCCTTTGACCCACTCTGTGGCCATGGCACGTATACCCTGTCCATGCACAATGTCCAGCAAGGCTTGTCTTTTTTGACGCTCTAAGAGGCCGTTTTCGCCAAGCGCCAAGGGCTTGTGACCCGTGTCCATCAAAGCAACTCCTCTGACCCGCTCAGGAGCCAAGCGCATGACCTCCATGGCCACGCGACCGCCCATGGAGTGGCCTGCCATTAAAAAAGCGCCCTTGACCTCATCCAAGACTTGTTCAGCCATCACGGTCAATGAGTTGGCCTGAGCGTGATCGATCAAATGCGTTGAAGTGACCTCATTTAACCAAGGCATCAAAGGGGTCCAAACAGCGTCATCGCACATCAGACCGGGGATCAAAACCAACTGGGGTGAGGTATGTATCATGGAAACTTAAGAGGTGGAGGACTCAAAAAGCGACGACCCTTCAAGGTGTGCTCTTAAAAACTCATTTTAACCTTGGGTGCAAGGAGCACGTCAAACGGGTTAACATCGGGTATGAGAAAAACCTACGCCCTGGTGGACAAAGACCAACATGCCGATCGCTTGAGCGACCGCATCAAACACGACATCCGCAAATATTTCAATCGCCAAAGAAACAAAACCCTGCCCAAAGGCTCGGATCACTGGCTCTTTGATTGCAAAATCGGACCCGATGAAGCCCTCGCGCAAGGCATTCACCCCAAAGAGATCAACGCCAAAATCAATGAGTTCAGGGTCCAAGAGCTCCCCTCGTTTTTTATCGAGATTTTGACCCGGGCTGCCAAACGCCCGCCCAAACCTGAGCACCACCCCGACCAAGTCCTGGAGCAAACGCTCACCGAGCACCAAAGTGACTGAGCGGTGACTGAGCGGTGGCCAAGGTCTCGCCTTGGCACCACAAAAACTGAGTTGGGCCCTTACAAAGCAAGCGCCCTCAAAGCGCTTGCTTGGTCACTGAACCTCTTCCTCCTATTGTAGGTCCTTGTTTCAGTGGACCCTTCAGGCCATCGCCACCCACATGGCTTTAGGCCTTGGTGCTGGGCGTGGTTTTCTCAGCCGCTCTCAAGGCTTGCAAAACGTGCTTGGGAGACAAAGGTGCCTGCCTCATCCTCACGCCCGTTGCATCAAAAAATGCATTGGCAACCGCCGCTGGCACCACCCGGCACGTCGCCTCTCCAGCACCCGTTGGTGGCAACTCCGGACGGTTCAAGAGCACCACATTGATCGACTCTGGCGCATCTTTGATGTTCAAAATCGGATAGGTCAACCAATCCACACTGGTGACGCGCTCTTGATCGAATTGCACCTCCTCAAAGAGCGTTCTGGACAGAGCCTGCACCAATCCATTTTCAATGGTGTAGCGCAACCCCTTGGGGTTGATGACCAGGCCACAGTCGTGAGCGACGGTGAACTTGCGGCCCCAGATGCGACCAGTTCTCGTGTCCACCTCGATGTGCGCCACAATGGCCAACATGGTGCCGCCTCGATGTGCATAAGCGACGCCTTGACCCTTGAGGATGGAGCCCTTTTGCGGCAAGATGTGGGCACGTTTGTTTTCCCAACCCGACTTCTCTTGAAGAGCCTTGAACAGCTCTTGGTCTCTGAAGGACGTTGCATACTTCAATCTGAAATCAATCGGATCGCTCTGGGTCTCAAACGCCAACTCGTCGATGAACTGCTCGCTGGCGAAATGAATTTGTAAACCCACTGGGTCTCGCAGGTGTGAAGTTCTCAACGGCGAGGCTTGTTTGACCAAGTCTGGGATCACCTCCCAAGCATAGCGCTTGTGCTGAAAAGCGTAAGCCTCAAGCGGAACGCCAAAACCCACACCGTTTCTGGCAGGCAAACCGATTTCCATGCCAACCAAAGAGTCATGGGGATCGGCCTCATTGCTCTCTATGCTCACGCGTGAGAAAGCCTTTGATGTGAATTCATAGCCCAAAACTTCTCCGCTGTCATCCAAGGCGGCCCTTGCCATGTGAATGGAGGCAGGCGCTTTGGGGTCCCAAGCCGTCGCGTCATGACGCATGCCTTGCACACGCACGACTCGGCCGGTGAGTTTGGACAACATCGCTGCATCCATCACCGCATCTCCGGCATCGTTGCGGCCATAGGAGCCCGGCCCAATGACCCAATGCCCAGTGACCATTTTAGGATCGACACCTAACAAATTGGCCACACCGTCTCTAGCGAAGTGGGGTTTTTGTGAGCCGGTCCAAATTTCAATCTTGTCGGCTTTCACGTCTGCGATCGCACACGCTGGGCCCATGCTGGCGTGGGACTGAAAGGGCCAACCGTACTGGGCTTCAATGATCCTTTTGGCGCCCTTGAACGCCTCATCGACGTTGCCTTTCTTCAGCTCCTCTTCTCGCTTGACCACGGGCGCCTTGGCAATGTGCTCAAAGACCTTGGCATGCGTGGGCAATTTGTCCACGGGACGCCTCCATTTGACCTTGAGTTGCTTGGAGGCCTTGACCGCATCCCATTCTTTTTCAGCCACCACAGCCAAGAAATTTTTCTCTCGTACCACGCGTGCACCTGGAATATCTTTGATCGAAAGCGCGTCCACCGATTCGATCGTGGCGCCTGCAAAGGGCGTCCTCACCGTTCGAGCATGCAGCATGCCAGGAATGCGAATATCGTTCACAAACTCACCCGTCGCATAGATCCGCCAAGCCAAATCGGTTCTAGGAATCGATTGGCCCACCACCCGGTACTCGGAGGGCTTTTTGGGCTGAGCTTTGACTTTGATCTCCAAAGGGTTGCCGATTTTTTTGTTCCATTCGACTTTGGAATTGAAGAACTTGCCCCCAATCAGGTCTTGGTAGCTCACACTTTTTGTGGGGTCCGCTTTGACGCTGATCACACCCTTGCTCACCACCAAGGTGGCCGAGTCCACGCCCAGCTTCAAGGACGCCATCTCAAGCAGCAGTCGCCTGGCCTCAGCTGCTGCAAAACGCAGCGGCTTGGCGCCGGCTTGAATACCAACGGCACTGGAGGCTCCACCTTGGTTCATGGTCTTGTCGGTCTGACCTTGAACGATTTGAACCACGCCATAGTCCACATCCAACTCATCGGCCACAATTTGAGCCAAGGCCACCACCAAGCCCTGCCCCAAGTCGACTTTACCGAAAAAAGCCGTCACTTTGCCATCTGCACCCACCGCAATCCATGAGTCGAGCTCTTCGGCATGCAAGGCGGGCTTGGTCGCCCCCACTTGAGCTTGCGCATCGGCTCCAAATCCAGCCCCTATGCCGGCAAGGCCTACAAAGCCCATCGAGGAGGCGGTGACCACCA
This sequence comes from uncultured Burkholderiales bacterium, assembly GCA_903842945.1. Lineage (GTDB taxonomy): Bacteria > Pseudomonadota > Gammaproteobacteria > Burkholderiales > Burkholderiaceae_C > Limnohabitans. Next base: position 76,888 of record CAIMNS010000049.1, on the reverse strand, counting down.
AAGCGCCAGAGGATTTGAGCCAATCGCGCCTGGACAAGGCACTTGCAGGAGCATGAACCGCTGGCGTCGATGACTGGGTTTCTTCAGTGGAGACCAACTGAGCACTTGATTGAAGAGTGTTTTTCATGCAAGTGCTCCTGCCAATATTTTGGCTTGTGCGCGTTTGATGCCGCGAAGAATAGAGACGTGGGTGCCACACCTGCACTTCAAATCTTTCAAACCCTCTTTGAGTTCCTCTTCCGTGGCTCTTGGGTTTTTGCGCAACAGCGCCTCTGCTGTCATGAGCCAGCCGTTGATGCAGTAACCGCACTGGGTGACTTGCTCCTCAACAAAGGCCACTTGAAGGGGATGGGGCTTTTCAGGGGTTCCAAGGCTTTTAAGGGTTTTGACCGACTGGTTGCTCACCGCTGAGACAGGCACTGCACACGAGCGAATCGGAATGCCGTTCAATTGCACCGTACAAGCGCCGCACTGCGCCAAACCACACCCAAACTTGGGGTTGTTCATTTGCAAATCATCTCTCAATGCATACAGCAAGGGCATCTGCGGATCCCCATCCACTTGGACATGTAGTCCATCGACCTTGAAAGAAGTAATAGACATGTTGGCTCCTCAACCCTTATGATTCATTAAACGTTACACTTTAGAGGCTTTTTAGAAGAAAAAGTACTCTGATAAACACCAATGCTGAACGCTTTTTTATTCCCAAAAAACCCTTTTCTCGCCTTTTCTTCTCTTGAACGACCATCGCCTTCATGCCTCTCACTTTTAAACGCGTCTTTGTCACCGTGAGCACCTTGCTACTGACCCCTTTTGTGGCCCTTTTGAGCATGTATTCTTGGATTCACTTTGGGGGCAATTTTCACGAAGTCGTGAAACACGAAATCTACCGCTCAGGGCAATTGAGTTCAGTAGAGTTTCGCCAAAAGTCCCAAGAGCTTGGACTCAGAAGTGTGTTGAATTTAAGAGGGGCCAATCAAGACGCGACTTGGTACCAAGAGGAAGTTGAAAACGCTAGCCGTTTGGGCATCCTGCACATGGATGTGTCCTTGTCTGCCGGCACCGCTCTTGACACCGAGCAAATGGAAGGTCTGTTGCAAATGATTCGCAAGGCCCCTAAACCCCTGTTGATTCACTGCACCGATGGGGCCGATCGCAGTGGACTGCTCTCGGCCTTGTCTGTCCTAGACAGTGGCCAAACTGCAGGCCAGGCCCAACAACAATTGTCCATTCGCTTTGGCCATTTCCCATACCTATGGTGGTCCTACACCCAGGCGATGGATCAAAGTTTAGAGCAGTACATCCGAACAAAACCCTGAAATTCAAAGACCACCCAAAGGAGATGGCTCCATCGTTTGAACAAAGCGATCCGGTGCCTCTTCACAGGCTCACAGAACTGCGCCTGCCTCACTTGAGAAATGTGCAAGCCAATTTCTCCAAGCGGTTGAGAGATTTCTTAAAAACCACGGCCTCACCCTTGGCAATGTTGAGTTCAAAGATGTTGTCGTAGGGCAAGGTTGGGAAATTGAAATTGATGAATTGATTGTTGACCACCTGATAGTTACCAATCAAATCATAGGGAGACTTGCCCATGTCACTGCCATCCTCCTTGGCACCTGTGAGGACATAGCCACGATAAAAAATAAATAAATTTTTATCGCATTTCCAGTACTGTCCATTGGCCTTGGCCTCGGTGTAGAAGTCCTCGGTTTTGGTTTTTTTATCCTTGTCGTCTTGCTCTAAGCGTTTTTTGGCATCCACGCTCAGGTCGTACAACTTTTGCAAGTTTTGAGCTTGAACTTGTGCCGTCAAGAGGATGCATAAGAAGAAGGAAACAAAGCAACTGCTGCGCATAGAAAAATGAGGCTCGAGTCCAAGGGTGTTGATCGAAAGAATCCAGCCCCTAAGTGTAACCCCTAGCGCGCGCTCACTAGAGCGCTCTAGTGAGCGCTCTAGTGCCTTGGACACCTGCCTGGGGCTCTGTTTCATCAGATTCGCTGGCCCCTTGTCCTGAACGCCGATTGACCCCTTGAAAACGCCCTTCACTCAAGGGCTAACCCCAATGGCTCAGACGCTTTGAATTTGATTTGATAGAGTTAGTTTTAACTCAGGAGTGAACATGCCTATTTACAAGCTCAACATTGATGGCGCCGTCAAAAGCGTAGAGGCTGATGTCGATGAACCTTTGCTGTATGCCTTGACCGACAAACTCAAACTGAAAGGTCCCAAGTTTGGCTGTGGTCTGGCGCAATGCGGCACGTGTACCGTCTTGGTGAATGGACAACCGATCCGCTCATGCATCGTGCCTACCGCCTCTCTTGAAAACAAATCCATCCGAACCTTGGATGGGTTGGCAAAAAATGGACAGCTCCATGCCGTACAAGCCGCTTTCGTTGAAGAACAGGCCGCTCAATGCGGCTACTGTGCCAACGGTTGGATCATGCATGCAGTGGCTTTGCTGGAAAAGAATCCCAAAGCCACCGATCAACAAATCAAGGACGGCTTTGCCAACGTACAGTGTCGCTGCGGTACACAAATTGCCATCATGCGAGCGGTCAAAGTCGCACGCGACAAAATGTCCACAGCCAAAGCATAACCAAGGGCAACATCCATGAATCCTACAAACATCAACCGCCGAGACTTTATTCAAACCAATGTGGCCCTGATCGTTGGCACATCGGGCAGCGCCTTCTTGGGTGAGACCCATGCACAGGCTGTTCCAAGCGTGGTCGGACCTCCACCTGCCGCGCTCGATACCTGGATCAAAATCAATGCCGATGGCACTGTCTTGGCCAATTTTGGCAAAATGGATTGCGGCCAAGGCATTGACGTGGCGATCGCTCAAATCGTGGCCGAAGAGCTCGATGTCAGTCATGACAAAGTGCAAGTCTCTTTGGGCGACACCCGCTTGTCGCCCAACCAAGGCGGGGGCAGCGGCAGCACGGGGCTTCGCCTGGGCTCACTGCCTCTTCGCAACGCCGCGGCAGAAGCCAGGCGGCTCTTGGTAGAGAATGCCGCCACCCATCTTGGCGTCTTGGCCACTCAACTGAGTGTGGACAATGGCAAAGTTTTTATCACCAGCAACCCCAGCAAAAGCGTGACCTATGCGGAACTGATTGGCGGTAAAAACTTCTCCACCAACTTGACTTGGAACAATCAAATTGGCAACACCATGAATGTCCAAGGTCAAGCCAAGCCCAAGGATCCCGCCGACTACAAAATTGTGGGCAAGGGCATCAAGAGAAAAGACATTGAAACCAAAGTCAGTGCCGTGGAGCACTACACCGCTCACATCCGCCCAGACAACCTCCTGCATGCACGCGCAGTGAGACCCCAAGTCGCGGGCGCTGAGCCGCTTGAAGTGGATGCGTCCTCCATTGCACACATCAAAGGCGCCAAGTCCTTTGTCAAAGGCAGCTTTGTGGCCGTCGTTGCAGAAAGCGAGTGGGCGGCCATCAAGGCCTCGCGAGCTCTCAAAGTCAAGTGGTCCAATGTCAATGGCCCATTGGGCGGCGGAGAACACAACACCTATAACTACATCAGGCAAGCCACCCCCACGGCTGCCAATGCCATACCCGCGTTTGGCGGCAAAAAGGACTGGGACATCAAACCGACCATGGCCGCGCTATCGACGTCAGCCAAGGTCTTGGAGGCTGACTATGAGTGCGCCTTTCAGTCCCACGCTCGTATGTCGCCCTCTTGCGGCGTGGTCGATGTGCGAGGCGACCAAGTGCAAATATGGGCCGACACGCAAAAACCCCACTTCTTGAGAGTTGGCATCGCGAAGTTTTTGGGCGTGCCTGCCGAGAACGTACAAGTCAAATGGATGCATGGAGCGGGGTCTTATGGTAGGAGTGACGGTGATGAAGCACCGTACGAGGCCGCCCTCTTGTCCAAAGAGTTTGGACGACCTGTCAGGATGCAGTGGAGCCGAGAAGAAGGCATGGCCTGGGACCCCAAGGCGCCTGCAGCGATCATTTCCATGAAAGCGGGCTTGAGCGCCAACAACGATGTGACGGGCTGGTATTTCAAAGCCAAGGGCTTCAATGGCTGGGATGTGCGCTTCACAGGAGAAAGCCCAGAGCACGTCTTGGTGGGTATGCAAACCGGTCACAAGAAGTGGAACGCTTACAACTTCAATGTGCCTGAGGAGAGCTACCGCTTTGCCAACCATGTGCATTGGTGGGAAACCGTGCCGCCTTATTTGCAAGAAGCCTCTCCCATGAGAACCGCTCACATGCGAGCTCCTCAAGAAATGCAGACACGTTTTGGGCAAGAGAGCTTCATCGACGAAGTGGCCCATGCAGCTGGCATGCACCCGGTGGACTTCAGACTCAAACACATGCAAGACCCCAGAGAAATTGAAGTCGTTAAAACCGCCGCACAAAGAATGGGTTGGCCCAACAAGGTCACCAAAAAGTCCACGGGCAAAATAGCGACTGGCTGGGGCTTGGCCTTGCACGCGGGATACGGCTCGTATGCGGCTGTGGCCTGCGAAGTCGAGGTGAACAAAGAAAGCGGTCGCATCTGGGTCAAAAAGGTGAGCATCGCCCATGACTGTGGCTTGATGGTCAACCCCATCGGAGTGCGCGCCGCACTTGAAGGACAAATCATGCAAGGCCTGAGTCGCGCTTTGCATGAGGAGGTTCACTTCAATGAAAAAAGGGTCACCAGTGTGGACTGGAACACCTACAAAATTGCCAATGTGAGCGACATTCCTGGCGAGATCGATTTGGTCTTCATCAACCGTCCCGACAAACCGATGGGCGGCGCTGGCGAGCCAGCTATCGTCTGCTTTCCAGCCGCCATTGCCAATGCGGTCTTTGATGCCACGGGGGTCAGGATCAGGCGCTATCCCTTGGTTGCAGAGCGGGTTAAAAAAGCACTCAACACCTAAGAAAGAGAACACTCAAGCGCAAAGGACCGCTGCCCGCTTGGCTCCAAGAATAAACACAACGCCATTGGGCCGCATAAGCCCTTGGCGTTGTTTTCTTTACTGAGTCGGCCCTTAAAGACTATTACACGAGTCTATTGAGAGCAAGTTTAAGAAAAAATAATGTAAATAAATCGATTTTATACGCTGAATCCGAAAAAGCTAGAACTCCAACCACCATGCCATTTGGAAAACATAATGGCATGTTGTTAACGGATGTTCCTAGCGACTACAAGCAGTGGCTACTTACTCAGGGAGGTATAGATCCCTATTTGCGGAAGGCTTTGGAGACTTAGGGACTACTCGCCTTGACGTTTTAAATCTCGATAGAAATTTTCATGCGGTCCAAACGTTAAAAGCTTAATACTTTCTTGATCCACAATTCGATAAGCCAATAGACACTGCTGCTGGGAAAGTTTGAATTTATAAACATATACTCCCAGTAAATCTCCTACTTTTGCCTCACCAATGATGGGATCTTTGGCAATAAGTTTGAGCGCAGCATCTAGCTCTACTTTTTGTGGGGCGTGCAGTTTTTTAGTGGCCTTTGCAAAACTGGCCGTAATTAGTAAACGCATTAACTAAAAACGTATTCACCAATGACTGGTTCTTGATCTGCAACCAAGATTTCACGAATCAAAGAAAATGGTAAGTCTGGATTTTCTTGAGCAATCTTGCCAATTTGTGACCAATACTCAATCTGCTTGGGTACTGAGCGATGCTCAATGCTCCCAAACACTCTGGCTTGCTCAACTAGGTTTTCTGACAATTTCACGTTAATAGACATGATGGTTCTCCGTTAGGTGGTTCCATTATGGTACCATAAGTTCCTTTTGGGAACCTTTATAAAAAGTCCACTTTAACCATTCTAAGCAGCCAATTGCTGAAGTAGCCCCCTAGGGCTTCTTTCTTATGAGTCTATTGCGATTCTATTTTCGCCAATTGCCAAAGTCAGGCGTGACCACGCCAGCGACTGCCGACTGTGCCAGCTTGAAGAACACATCGGTGTTGTCCATCACACCGGTAAAGGACCATGCCCCTGGCCCAAAGGCTGAGATGGGAATGTCCGTGGCCGTGTGCACGGCACTGTTGCCAGGCACTTGGCCTAAGATCTCATAACGACCCTCCACATCTCTGAGCTTGGGGTCAGCGGGATATGCATTCAACGGGGCTTTGGAGACAAAGGGTTGTTGCGAATCTTGCAAAGGCAATTCGTTGGCCCTCCAGTCTTCAAATCGGTCGCTGTTGGCGCCGTACCCGACCAACAATCGCTTGTCAATTTCAGTGGTCTGAGGATAGCCATCTTGAGACATGACATACTGTGGGAAACCCGCTTTTTCGTAGATACCCACCACTTGATTGCGCAAATTCTCTACACCACCGGCACGACTGAGCTCTTGCAGTCTGGCGTCGCTCACCATCGAGCCCCCAATCAAAGCCGCGCCAGCACATTCGTGGTCCGCTGTCACGATCACCAAGGTGTCTCGTCTACTTTGTGCATAAGACTTGGCCACTTTGATGGCTTTGTCAAACTCCAAGGTGTCTAAAATCCACCGCTCGGTGTCCATGTTGTGCGCTTGCTTATCGATCGATGCGCCCTCGACCATCAACACAAACCCATTTTTCTTTCTGGACAAAACACCGATCGCTTTTTGCGTCATCTCGTCCAGCATGGGTTGATCGGGCAAACCAAAATCATCCACCACACGGCCTTTTTGACCTTTGAGCGCCGCACGTCGACCGTCGACCTTGTCCAAGGCAACGTTCATGTTGGAGTACGCAAAGAGCCCCAAGAGGTGTTCGGTCTTGCTCACATCGATTTGATCCAATGCCGCTTTGTTGGAAGCGTAAGCAAAGCCAGCCGATTGAAAGTCAGCGATCAAATTTCTGTCTTTGTCCAAGCTGCCTGACTTGGCACCCCATTGGGAAGCAATCAAGGAGGTATGGGGGTCGGTGCTTGAAAAAGCATAGTCGTTCTTGTCACTTCTGGCTGAACCCGCTTCGCTTGAAGGCAAAAACCATTTGCGCCCGCCGCCCATGAGCACCGACAAGCCTGACAAGTGACGGTCATCCAAAAATTGATCCACAATGCCTGTGCCCGCACCGCGGTTGCTGGTGTGCACCGCGTTGCCTGCGGGCGTGGCATCAAAGACATCGGCGGTGGTGACCACGCCAAGTGCTTTGCCCTGCGTGCGATGCAAATACTCGCTCAAATACTCGATGCGAGGGTTGTCAAACGGATCGATGGTGTCGTCAGGAAACACCCCTTCTTCATTGTTGTTGTTTTTGTTGCCAGACACATAAGCCGACATGCCTGGTGCAGAATCGGTCACGATGGAGTTGAGTGAAGCCGTTTTGACCATCCCCGTGACCGGAAAAGTATCCATGGCCAAGGGCTCGATCACTTTGCCCTGTGCGTAGCCACCCCCCACGATGCGAGCCGCCGTTCGTTGAGCTGCACCCATGCCATCACCCAGCATGATGATGATGTTTTTTATTTTTTGTCCACCCTTGTTCAAGCCCATCACTTCAAAGTTGCCTTTGGCTTGTGTGATTTGACCGTCGCTTTGTGTGGCCGTGACACTGATCACATGCACACCAGGTTTTTTCACGCCAAAGGCCCTTACGCTGGCAATGGCCGTGTTCTTGGCCACATTGGGCAAACAACCTTGGGCACAATCTCTCAAACTGGTCGGTAAAGTGAGCGTTTTACCGTTGATGGCAAACTCAACCTTGGTGATGGTTTTGCTGGCATCATCGGGGCGAATGCTGGCTTGCAGATCAAAGCGTTGATCTGGCAAGAAGCGCGCAATGATGGGGGCCTCACGACCACTTGAAAACATTTCACTCGGAGGCGTCAAACGCGTCACACTGGGTGCTGCCAAAGCGAGCTGCCCCATCAACAAAGCAAGGACTGACACACATGATTGATTAAGAAATTTCATCACAACTTTCATCCCGTTAAAATAAAAAAATAAACATCTGTTCGATAGCTTGATGCTTCAAGGGCTCCATGCATGGAGCATGCTCTAGCCGTGGGGCGCCAAATGAAGCACCGGCGTTTGATGCGCTTGCATGCGAACTGCATCCTTGTCTAAACGCAAGCGTATCCAAGACACCTGAGCTTGACCCGTCTCTTGTCGACCCAATTCGAGTTGACCCTCGATTTGAACCAAGCCCGAACGGTAGGGCACCAAGGCCTCAGCCTGAACTGTGTCCAGCAAGACCAGCACTGCATGGGCTGGTAAATCGTTGGCGTCTCCGTCCGCATGGTCGTTGATCTCAACCGGGCGAGGCGACAAGATGAACTGACCCGCTATCGGCTGCTCCATCTTGACCATGTACCCCGTGATGCTCACCCTTTGGCCCACCAAAGCCTTGGCTTTTTTGGTGAAGGTCAGTCCCTTGGGGCCAAAAGGCATTTGAAAGAACTCACTGAAAGCCACCTTGACCACCTTGGACTCGGCGTCATTGGCAAGCGGATTTTGGTTTTGGTTTTGGCCTTGTACTTGAACTTGCGCATCTGAAAGACCTACACCAGCCAGTCCCAGCGCCAAAACAGCAAGAAATCTTCTATCAACAATTGAATGGAACATGTTGGGTGCCCAAAGGCTTGAGTGAACGGACCTGTCAATCGATCGCTTGATGAGGCACAAAGTTGACCAGATTTTTATGATCGTTTATAAGTTGAACCATGTTAGTCATGGATTGTGAAGAAATGATGACAAAAAATCAAGACTGAGACAGGTATTGGTTTCAACAGCAAACCCATTTGGGTTTGGAATGCTAATTGCTACAAGAAATGAAGGAATCTCACATGCTCACCACCCAACAACCCATTTTCCATCGTTATTGGCATGCAGTCATGCCTTTAAGCCTCTTGCATGGGGGCCCCAAGCCCTTCAAGTTGCTTGGCCTTGATCTGGTGCTGTTTGTAGATGAAAAGGGAGAGCCTGCAGCTTTGAAAGACCGGTGTTGTCACCGCACGGCCAAATTGTCCAAGGGCTGGAGCAACAAGGGTCGCATCCAATGCGGCTACCATGGCTGGACCTATGACAGGCGGGGCAAAGTGGTTGAAATTCCCCAATGGGAGACAGGCAAACCCATCCCGGATCAGTTGGGGACAACGGCCTACCACGCCCAAGCCAAATATGGCTACGCTTGGGTCTGTTTGGGAGAGCCCTTGGCGCCCATCCCCGACGTACCCGAGTTTGACGACCCCAAATTCCGAACCATTTTTCAGTTCTACGAGACCTGGGCCACCTCTCCCATGAGGGCTCTTGAGAACTCGTTTGACAATGCTCACTTTAGCTTTGTTCACCGCGCAACTTTTGGCGTCGCCTCTAACCCCAAGCCCAGCAGTTATACCTTGGTCGATACGGACCGGGGGTTTTATGCGGAAACGGTTGTACCGGCGACCAACCCAGAGAAGTTTCAACGCATCAGTGGAGATCAAAACCCACTCACCACTCGGCACATGAGAAATGCTTATTTTGAACCCTTTTGCAGACGCCTTGACATCGAGTACCCTTCAGGCGTTCGCCATATTATTTTCAATGCGTTCACACCGATCGACGACGGTCACCTTCAACTGTGCCAATGGCTCTTTAGAAATGACAAAGAGGAGGACTGCCCCGCTCAAATGCTCATCGACTTTGATGAAGTCATCACCCGTGAGGACAAGGACATTCTCGAATCGACCAACCCCGATGCGGTGATCGATGCAAAACGCCTTGGCATTGAATTCTCTATGCCAAGCGATCGCCCTGGACTTTTGATTCGAAAAAGACTCATGGACCTGTTAACGGCCGCCGGAGAAACCGAGGTGTTCAAAACCTGACCTGAAACTCAAGGAACGCCCTCTTCAACAACGCTCACTTTTAAAGTTGCCCCCTTTCTTCAACCCTTATTTTTTGTTCAAAACAACATGACCACCTCTGCACTTGATGAAGTCGCACTCAACGACACCGACGCTAAATATTTACGCCAAGCCATCGAATTGTCAAAACGGGCTCGATCTGGCAACAACCGCCCCTTTGGTGCGGTCATCATCTCTAAAGAAGGTCAACTTCTGAGCGAGGGCTTTAACAACACCGCAGAAACGGGTGACATCACGGGGCATGCTGAAACCACCGCCGTCAGAAACTTAGGGGCCAAATACGACCGCCACACGCTTGAAAATGCGACCATTTACTCATCTGGTGAGCCTTGCGTCATGTGCGCGGGATCGATCTTTTGGTCTGGCGTTGGCCGTGTTGTGTTTGGAATTGATGCAGTGAGGCTGCGTGACTTCAGGGGACAGATCGCAACAGCCAAAGATGTGGAACTCTCCTGCCGTGATATCTTTAAATCATCCCCCCATGACATTGAATGCATTGGACCGGCTTTGCTTGAAGAATCCACACTGCCCCATATTGGGTTCTGGGTTGCACCAAAATAGCACACGCACCATCAACTTGCTCCATTCAGAAGGGCTCAGATCTTGGGCGAAAAAAAACCACGTGAGCACCGGACTCACGGTCATCCGGTCACGCACAGGCCAAACGTTCAGGGCTCACGCTCCATGTGACGATGATTTTGACCACTCGGCCATCGATGTTGGGATGGGGTTGAGGTGGGCTCTCCAAATGCAACAAGTCGCCTTCAAAACGATAGGCCCTGATTTGTTCTGTGCCAACCCAGGACTCGTTCCACGCGGCTTCCACCTTGGTCACCACCTGTCCTTTCTCAACTCGGTATTGACCGGTATATGAAATCATGGTTTTAAGGGCTTTGGCGCGTTCTTCGTCCGTACGGGGGATGGCTCGATCTTGTGCGGTGACCAGCGCCAACCAACGCCCTGAAGCGGTCGCAATTTGGTACCCACGAGGATGCTCGCCTAAGACTGGAAAGCGTTCCTTGGTTTGAGCATCTTCGTACAAAACAGAGACCAGTTTCCAGTTGCCAACGATGCGGCTGTTGTCGTCTGCAAATACAGTTTGAGCACAACACCCAAGCACGAGAAACACGAGGTTCAAGAGGTTTTTCAATGTCTATCCTTTACATTTCAACAGATGATCTTGTCTTGCCTGATTATCAAGCTCCAACACTTTCGATAAACCCGTATTACTACCAGTGCGCTGAGGGTGAGATGTTGTGTAAACTGTCTCTTTGAAAATGCAATCACCCAGATGCCGTTGAGAGCGTCCTTTTTCAAAATCAACATGAAGACTTTGAAGACTTGGATCATCCATTGAAATTCAAGTTCTCGCCTTACCATCCCTACCAACGCATGATCCATATCCTCATCTTGTTGACCCTCCCCGAGCAAGTCAGGCATCAATACCTTGAAGGCGTCAGCGCCTTGAGTAAAAACATCAAGGTCAGCTTGGTGGACCACCACAGCAAGGTCGACCCCTTCATTGAAACGGCCGATATCTTGATCACCTTTGGCCCCATGATGGCTGAACATGTTCTTGAAAAAGCCAAACGTCTCCAATGGATCCAAGCCCTTGGAACTGGGGTGGATGGGATCACCAATCGCCCCTCTTTGGGCAAAGGTGTGACCGTGACCAACTTACACGGCATCCACGGGCCCCCTGTTTCTGAGGCCGCCTTGTCCATGATGTTTGCCTTGTCCAGAGGTCTTTGGAATATTTATGAAAACCAACTTCTTGGCAAATGGGAGAAAAAGATACCACCCACCCTGTTGCATGGCAAAACCGTCGTCATCTACGGCACAGGCGTCATTGCTGCCGAATTGGCACCCAAATGCAAGGCTCTTGGGATGCGTGTCATTGGGATCAGCTCGACGGTGCGTGAGATGGATGGATTTGATGAAGTTCACTCCCGACACCATGCATTGGGACCCATTGCACAAGCGGACTATTTGGTCTTGCTCACACCCTATACCCCAGAGACACATGGCATCATCAATGAACGAACCTTCTCGGTCATGAAAAGATCAAGCTACTTGATCAACTTGGCCAGGGGAGGCGTGGTCCATGAAGGCGATCTGATCAAAGCCTTGGACAACAAAACCATTCAAGCGGCTGCATTGGACGTGTTTGAGCAAGAGCCCTTGCCTGCTGAGCATGTGTTTTGGGGTATGCGAAATGTGATCGTGACCCCGCACCAAGGTGGCTTTTACGATGGCTATGTCCATGAAGCCATTCCTGTGATTCAAACCAATCTGGAGTGCTTTGAACGTGGAGACTTCCATCAAATGATCAATGTGGTTCAAGCGGCCCAAGCCAATTCAAGCTAAGCCTATCAGCATTTTTTTACCTACTGGACAACCGTCAACATGAACGCTCAATTGGAAAAAATCAACTCTCCCATCTCAAACGCCGAGCTTGAAAGACGATGGGCTGCTATCAGGGCGGCGATGCGAGAGCGACACATCGATGTGCTGGTGATGCAGGCCAACAATGACTTCATGGGGGGCTACATCAAGTACTTCACCGACGTGCCTGCCACCAACGGTTACTGTGTGACGGTGATTTTTCCAGTCGATGACCGAATGACCGTGATAGGTCAAGGCCCCTTCAACATGGTGCGAGAATTTGCCCATGAGGATGACCTCTTGCGTCGTGGCGTGTCCAAATTCATGGGCACACCAAGCTATGCGTCGGCCCATTTCACCGCATCCTACGATGCAAAACTTGCAGAAAAAGCACTGAGCAACTATGCCCACGCAAAAATTGGTTTGCTGGGTGTTGCGGCCATCTCTTACGCTTTGGTGGACACCTTGAAAAAAGGAGCCTTGGCCAACGCCATCTTCAGCGATGAGTCGGAGATGGTGGATCACATCAAATGCGTCAAAAGTGCAGAAGAAATCTCCTTTTTACGCCGAGTAGCCCACATGCAAGACACCGCTATGCAAGCTGTCTTTGATCAAATCAGGCCGGGTATGACAGACCTTCAAGTGGCAGCCATTGCAGAGCAAGTGGGTCATGACTTTGGCAGTGAGCAAGGGCTTTTCCTTTGCGCTTCTAGCCCCCTAGGTGTGCCACCGGTTTTTGCCAATCGCCATCAACAAAATCGGGTGATCAAAGAGGGAGACCAATTCACCCTCTTGATTGAGAACTCTGGCGCAGGAGGCTACTACACTGAGCTTGGCAGAACATGCGTCTTGGGCAAAGCCACAAGTGAGATGAAAGAAGAGTACGAGTTTGTCCTCCAAGCCCAAAAGTTCACCGCTTCGCTTCTCAAACCCGGAGCGGATTGTGCAGACATCTGGCAGGCCTACAATCAATACATGCGAGAGCATGGTCGCCCTGAAGAAAAACGACTCCATTGCCATGGACAAGGCTACGACATGGTAGAGCGACCTTTGGTCAGAATGGATGAGACCATGAAAATTGCCAAGAACATGGTCATGGCTGCTCACCCCACTTACACCACTGAGAGAACCTACAGTTGGTCGTGTGATGATTTCTTGGTGGGTGACATCGATGGCTCAGAAAGACTGCATCAGTTCCCACAACGCATTCATGAGCTTTGATTCACTGTTGATGCAAGCGTAAAAGATAAAAAAAACCCACTCAGTTTTGCTGAGCGGGCTAAAAAGTTCCGTGAAGAACTTGACATAATCGAGGTGCTCCAATCAACACTTGATTGGAGCAAAAAAACCAGGAGTTTTCAAAACATGAACCGAGCTAACTCAAGCTGAGGGCAGATTTGAATCCATCCACTCAAGCTTGGCTAGCAAATTTCAAGTGCTTAGAAACGGTGTTGTAAACCGATGGTGTAGCCAGAGTTTGACAAACTAGCAGCAGCAGACTTGGAGACATCCATGCCAGTTGCTTTGGTGTTATCGATTTCGCCGTAGATATCTGTGGTCTTACCCACTGCGTAACGAACACGTGCAGCTGTTGTGTTGAAGGTGTTTGAGAGTGCATTTTGCTCAAACTTGGCTGTGTAGTAAGCAACGGCCAAATTCATCTCTGTAGTCACTTGGTATGTCAAACCAATATCGTTAACGGTCATTTTGGTATCTGCTGTTGCGGCAGCGCCAACCAAGAACGTAGAAGGACCAGCATAAGTTGAACCACTCAAAACGCCAGCAACTGCATTGTAACCAGCAGGCGTCTTCAATTGAACTGTACCAGCAGTCAACTTAACACCAGAGATGGTGTAGTTGCCGCCGAAAGTCGTCAAAGTTTGCTTGAGTGAAGTTGCGTCGGTCAAGCTGTCAGTGGTGGCTGCCAAGTTCAAACCATTGGCACTGTATTTGGCCATGACTTGAGCAGATGAGCCAGCAGTTGAATTGCCAGAAACGTTACCAAAAGAATAAGCAAAACCAGCAGAAACTGGACCGAACGTGCCCATGTACTTCATGGAGTTGTCTCTACGTGATGTAAAGAAACCGCTTCCAATGGCTGTTCCCAAGGGATTGACGTTGATCGCCTTGACACCAGCGACTTGGTTGTTGTTGGTCATCTCCAAGCCCAATGGATCGATGGTGTAAGAAGCAGTTGTGTCGTATGCAAATGTTGTCACACGACCCAAATCCAAAGAACCCAAGCTGTTTTGCAAACCAACACTGGCTGTGCGGTCAAACAAATTTGTTGCATTTGAAGATGCGCCGTTACCAGGCTTTAAACCACTCTCAAGCTTAAAGTTGGCTTTGATACCATCAGCAACGTCTTGGGTACCACGGATACCGAAACGTGATGTGTTCAAAGCACCGTTGTTGAACTGTGTCAAAGACTGTGCAGCGCCTGTTGATGCTTTAGCAACGTTTGAATCGTTGCGTACACCAGCATCTAACACGCCATAAAGGACCATAGAAGACTGGGCTTGGGCAACTGAGACCAAAGATGCTAAAGCAGCGATTGCAACAAGTGTTTTTTTCATATCAAAATTCTCCAAGTTTAAAAAGACTCAACGCTCGAAACCAATTTAATAAATCAGCTTTGAACAAATAAGGAACTTACCGTTCTGTAAGTTGAACGTATTTGAATTGCTTTTGAATGTGCGTGCAATTGAATTGTTGAGATCCTCTATCAATTGTTGACGCAATGCAACATGACACCATTTGTACTTATTTTTGAAATCAAAACGTCACAGAAAGGAACTCAAGCATGATCAAAAAAAAGACATCCTTCTAAATAAATTCAAGAATTAGAAGTTTTTAATAAAAATTTAATATACGAATTGAAATATATTACTTTTTCATGCATAGGTGACAAGGCATCAAAACCCTGGAACTTCAGCCCGACAATTCAATGCGCTTTCTTTTCCAATAGGCCCAAAGCGCACAGGCATTCGATTTCACAGAATCTGCCTAGACTTAGAAACGATCCAGACCCATGGCCCTTGATTTACAATGGGCTTGGTGATTAAAACTGTTCATTCACCCTCCTCAACCACCGCACTTCAATGAGAAATTTTGGGTTCATCGATGTCTATTGAACAACTCATTGAGATGATGGGCAAACAAAAACTGATTGATGGCATGATCAACAACCAAAAAATGAATCGCCATGATTTTGTTCAAACGCTGATTCAAAAGCAGCACCATGCCGAGTTACAAAACTTTATCTCTAAGCAAACACCCCCTGAACTGGGTCATTGTTTAGAGTCCTTGAACTTGCAAGACGCAAAGAGGCTGTGGTCCAAACTCCCCCCGGACCTGGAAAATGAGGTCCTTTGGGAGCTGTCTGAAGTCAGAAGAACAGAACTCGTCGGGGACAAACAGCCCGATTTCGCCCAAAGCAAGATCAACGTCTACGATTTGTTTGAGGATCGATTAAGACACATCCCTGTATCTGCTCGCAAAGACATCGAGGTGGCCAAGCCGATTTGGGTCGACTTGATCAACCCCAGCAAAGCGGAAAGGGTTTTCATCGGCGCCCATTTTGGTCTTGAATTGCCTGAACCCGTTGAGGCCACCGATCTTGAGGTCAGTGCTAGATTTTATGTCGACGAACAAGACAACATTCACTTGCATTCCAACTTTCTTCTGGATGAAGGAGGCGACTCAAGAAGTGTCCCAGTCACGTTCATCTTGCATGGCGGCATTCTTTTTTCAATGAGAAATGAAGAACTCCCGGTTTTCAGGTTGCAACGCAAGCGGGCGTTGACTCAACCCGGTTACGTTTCAGACAGCATCGACCTGTTGCTTGAACTCTATGGCGCAGACGTCGAGGTTTCAGCCGACTCATTGGAAAAAATTTACGCAAAGCTAGGCGTTGTAGGCCGACATGTTTTGAGTGAAACCATCACGGATCAAGAAGCAGCAGGCATCTTGGCGGACATTGCAGAGGAAGAGGACCACAATGGGCGCATCAGAAGCAACATCTTGGATACACAAAGAGCATTGAGCTTTCTGATGCGTGGTCGATTGCTCACGGTCAATCAGAATTCAGACTCCAAGGAAATTCAAAGAAACATTGACTCACTGAACAACCACACCGCTTTTTTATTTGACAAGATCAATTTCCTGATGGATGCGACCATTGGTTTCATCAACATCAATCAAAACAAACGAGTCAATCAATTGACGGTTTTTAGTGTGGTGTTCATGCCCATCAATATTTTGGCTGGCATTGGCGGTATGTCAGAATTTTCAATGATGACCGAGGGTACCCCTTGGCCAGTTGCTTATGGTGCTTTTTTGTTGTGCTCAGCCCTCGTAGGTATCTTGACCTACGGGGCATTGAAGCATTTTGAAAAAAGGCGCTTGAAAAGGAATCTGTAAGCTCACTCTCGAGCTCATGGTCCAACACTCAAGGATCCTACGGGTCAATGTTTTAGGCGTCTAGGTCAATCAGGAACAACAATTTTGAGTCAATCCCCCATTCAGATCAGGCCTCTTGATCAAGAAGATGCCAAGGTTTACTTGTTCAAACAGCGACAAAGTCATCAACTTTTGAAGCCTTGGGTGCAAACCCCCTCCACCAACCAAGAGTTCAGAGCCTACATCAAAGAAATGAGCACCCCAAGCCATCGAGCTTATGGGGCGATCCATACCCTGACCCGCGAGATGGTGGGCGTTGTTGAGTTGCGCGATATTTATATGTATGATTTTAAAAACAGCTACATCACTTACTATGGATTTGTCGGGCACTTGAAGCAAGGATTCATGCGATTGGCTGTCCATCAAGTCATCCAATTGGCCTTTCACCACTTAAAGCTTCACCGGCTTGAAGCCAACATACAACCCGACAACACCGCCTCGATTGCATTGGCCCATTCATGTGGCTTTTTGAAAGAAGGCTACAGCCCAAAATTCATCAAAAAAAATGGGCAATGGCGGGACCATGAGCGTTGGGCCATCCTCAACGAAAAGCAAAACATTCGAAGAGCGGTCTGACTCTCAAAAGTGCCTTGTGCTGAGGAACGATAGGATTTGTTGCCCACCGTCCTTGAGATCACCCTCATTGAGGACGTCTAGCCAAGGAACATCTCCCTCGGGCTTGACCAACTGAGGCCTGGTCAATCTCGATGAAATCTTGTCTTCTGATTCCCTGGCACGTTGATTCAACCGTTCTTCAAGCGTTGGCGTGCTGGCCGTGATGTGAATCGCAAGCAATTGAGGGTAAAGCTCAAGGGCTCTAGAAAAATAGGCCCTTGATCCATTGATCAAAAGCCAAGCATCAGGTGGATGGCTCATCAATTCACTGTTCAAGATGCCGTAATGAAGGTCATGAGCAAACCAATGCATGGCAAGAGCTTGATTTTCTAGCAATTTTTCGAAAACCTCTAGGCTCACATGCTCATCGCTCCCCTCACCTTGAGGCCAATGTCGGGTCACAAGTCTCTTGGCCCAATGGAGCTTCATTGAAGCGTTCTTGTTGTGCATCACCCATCTCATCAAGCTGTCCTTTCCAGCTCCCGATGGACCCATCACGTAGATCAGCTTGGCACTCATTGGGGGATCACAAAGTCAGTTAAAAATTTAAAGTCTTGTCCTTTGCTTTCCTCTACAAAAAGTGCAATGCGATCAAATCGCAAAGGTTGTGCAAAATCAAACCATGCTTTTGCTGCATGCGTCAACTCATGAATTTCAAGTGCACTCGATGTATCCAAGCCGTCAGACAATGTGAAGTGGAATTGATAGAGCTCTTTGACATAAGGATACCCCCACTGCTGCAAAAGAACTTGCTCGCGTTCGCTTAACCTTGATTCATTTCTGTAGGCAATTTCCGATGCTGTCAAAGACTCTGCACATGGACTCAAATGTTCAACACATTGTTGGGCTGCAGCAGCGATTTTTTCAATACCGCGCTGGTTTTCAAGAGGCGCAAGAGCTAAAAAATTTTTCAGTCTCTTGACCTCCAAAAGAGGAAGCTCAAAAACCGTTAACTCATGGCTCAACTGTTGCAACTCAGCCAATAAAGTTTCGACACTTAAATCCTTTTTCAATCTAAAGGGAGCTTTCAAAGTGGCATGCCAACCGTAGCGCCTAGGATGTTGGGTCATCTTCCACCTCCATTCTCTATTGAGTGGGTTGATCCTTGCAAAGCCTGGAACCTCTGCACCCATAGAGCATCTGCCAAGCCATTGAGTGCCCAAAGTCCACAACTCACTTTGGGGCTCCCCAGCAAAATAAATCGCGTATCTATAGGGCTTGTTGAGGCTCATGTTATGAAGCTTGCTTAAAATCCATCTGTCACTCAATCTTCATATTGGAGTTATAAGATGAACTTTGTGAAGGTTTATCTGAAATAGACAACCTAAGTATACATTTTCATGCTTCGAAATTCAAACACCAACCCCATTGACCCATCAAAATCCAGAGCGGATTGGATGAAATGGCTTTCTCGAGCACCCACTTCCATGCTTTTGGAGGCCTTGAAGGATCATATTCCAGAAGAACCCCTGTGGCTTAGAAAACCTGAAACTGGATTGATGATGGTCAAGGGCCGCATCGGTGGAAATGGTGAGCCGTTCAATTTAGGTGAGATGACTGTAACACGATGCGCCATCAAAATCAAAGACGCCCAACATCATGAGCTTGTCGGTATAGCCTACGTCCTTGGCCGTTCAAAAAGACGGGCTTTTCTCGCAAGTCTTGGAGATGCGTTGCTACAAGACACCACCCATCAACTCTATTGGCTTGAAAAACTCATCGATCCGATCCAACAACATTTGACAATGATCAGCGATCAAAAAAACAAGAAAGCTCAAGAAACCAAAGTTGATTTTTTTACGGTTGCTAGAGAAGCCGGTGGTTGATACAGACATGAACGAACCCATCACTGACCTGGCCACCCTTTCACCTGGATTTGGTGATGAAACGCACAGCAGCCAATTCATTTTTCGCACTGCTTTGAATGCACTGTCTTATCCTGGAAGGTTGAACACACTCCATCACGATGCAAGTCCACCACTGGGTTTGAATCCCGTTGCCTCTGGCTTGCTCTTGGCCCTTTTGGACTCAGAAACATCCTTGTGGCTGTCGGACTCCTTGCGCAACACGCTGGCCAGCACGTGGCTTCAGTTTCATACCGATTGCACCATCACTGAAGACATCAAAACAGCAGATTTTGTGTGGATCAAGCACGTTGCTGAATGTCCTGCCTTGAGTCAACTTCAAACCGGAAGCGATCCATACCCGGACCGCTCTGCCATTTGCATCATTGAAGTGGAGAGTTTGACAAAAAAATCTGACCAAGGGGTTTTTGTGCTCCAAGGTCCTGGCATCAAAGAAACTCATGAGTTACAAATCTTTGGTTGGTCAAAAGAAGAATGCAAGCTGTGGCTTGACTTTTGGAATTCGAACCATGCGCTCTTTCCTTGTGGCGTAGATGTTTTTTTTAGTGATGGTGAAACCCTCGTTGGCTTGCCAAGAACAAGCCTGTTGTCATTTTTACCAAGAGAAGTCTAAATGTACGTTGCAGTCAAAGGCGGTGAATCGGCCATTCAAAAAAGTTACGAACGTTTGAATGAACAACGTCGTGGGCAAAAGCACATTGCTGAGTTGAATGTCCAACAAATTCAAGAGCAACTCAAACTTGCCGTCGATCGGGTCATGACAGAGGGCTCCCTTTATGACCCCGAACTTGCTGCCTTGGCCATCAAACAATCCAGCGGGGATCTCGTTGAGGCTATCTTTTTGTTAAGAGCCTATCGAACAACTCTCCCGCGCTTTGGAAGCACCTTACCGCTTGAGACCGCTAACATGCGTTTGGACAGAAGAATCTCAGCGACATTCAAAGATTTACCAGGTGGACAAATGCTTGGGCCAACCTTTGATTACACGCAAAGACTTCTTGACTTTAGCCTTCTGGCAAGTCAAGAGGGTCCCACCACCGACGAATTGGCCACCCCCAGTCAACAGCCACCCTCCAGCCAAGAGGTCGTGCATTTCCCAAGGGTTGTGGATTTGTTGAACGATGAAGCCTTGATTGAAAAGAGTCAACCCCTTCAAGATGCTGAGCCACCTGTTGACTTGACACGTGAACCCTTGTCCTTTCCTGCAAGTCGAGCGACCCGCTTGCAGAATTTAGCACGTGCAGATGAAGGCTTTCTCTTATCTATGGCCTATTCGACACAAAGAGGCTACTCCCATACCCACCCCTTTGTGGGCGAAATTCGCATGGGTTCTTTAGAGATAGAAATAGACGTTGAAGAGCTCGGGTTCGCGATTTCTTTGGGTGACATCGAGTTCACCGAATGCGAAATGATCAATCAATTTGCTGGCAATAAAAGCACACCCCCTCAATTCACCAGGGGATATGGACTGACCTTTGGCCATTGTGAGAGAAAAGCAATGGCCATGAGTTTGGTCGATCGGGCCTTGCGAGCAGAGGAACTTGGAGAAAAAGTTGAGTCTCCCGCACAAATGCAAGAATTCGTCTTGTCTCACAGCGACAGTCTTGAAGCCTCTGGTTTTGTTCAACATCTGAAGCTGCCCCACTATGTGGACTTTCAGTCAGAATTGGAACTTGTGAGAAAGATGCGAACTCAATCACAACATGCTTTGAATGAATCCAATCCACCCAAGTTCGAGCACGACGATGAATAACTTCGACGAAGAAAAGGTCAATTTTGCCTACCTCGACGAGCGAACAAAAAGGATGATTCGTCGCGCATTGCTCAAAGCCATTGCCATTCCCGGCTACCAAGTGCCCTTTGGCTCCCGAGAGATGCCCTTGCCCTATGGATGGGGTACCGGAGGCATTCAAGTGACCGCTAGCATTCTTGGCAAAAATGACACTTTAAAAGTGATCGATCAAGGCAGCGATGATACGGTGAACGCTGTTAACATCCGTCGCTTTTTCCAAAATACCTCAGGGATTGAAACAACCACTCGAACAACTCTGGCCTCGGTGATTCAAACTCGCCACCGTATCCCCGAACAAGCTTTGCAAGAAGGTCAAATACTGGTCTATCAAGTCCCAGTCCCTGAGCCCATGCAAAGGCTAGAGCCCCAGGAAACAGAGACAAGAAAATTGCACGCACTGGCCGAGTATGGATTGATGCATGTCAAGTTGTATGAAGACATCACAAAGTATGGGCATATCTCTAGCACCTACGATTACCCCGTGATGGTCAACCACCGCTACATCATGTCGCCGTCTCCCATACCCAAATTTGACAACCCCAAAATGCATCAAAACCCAGCCATTCAATTGTTTGGAGCTGGAAGAGAGAAAAGAATCTATGCCGTGCCCCCCTACACAGCCGTTGAGAGCTTGAGCTTTGAAGACCATCCTTTTGAAATTCAAACTTGGAATGAAAACTGCAACATCTGTGGTTCAAACGACACTTTTTTAGATGAAATCATCGTTGATGACAAGGGCAGTCGCATGCATGTTTGCTCAGACTCTGATTTTTGTTTACAAAGACAACAGCAAAATGCGGACCCTTCACAAGGGCTTGATCAAGAGAGGCCATCATGAGCTTGTTGATCAGAGAAGCCACCGACGCAGATGTCCCCAACATTTTGAAACTTTATGCACAACCATCCTTTGACAACGGAAAAGTGCTTGATCCCCAAAGTGCCGTTGAACTCTTTCATTCCTTCAAGGCCTACCCTTACTACAAATTATTTGTAGCGCTTCAAGAGAGCACTCCTTGCGATTTGATCGGCACCTTCGCTTTTCTGCTCATGCACAACATCGGCCACATGGGATCTGCCTCTGCCATCATTGAAGATGTGGTGGTCGCACAAGACCACCAAGGACAAGGCATCGGACAACAAATGATGCTTCAAGCCATGAAACTCGCTAAAGAAATGGGCTGCTACAAAATGGTTTTATCCTCCAACATCAAGCGCACGCGTGCACATGACTTTTATGAATCCCTTGGATTTGAAAAGCATGGCCACAGCTTTAGGATTGATCTATGACCTTGATCAGCAGCAGTAACCCCAAGCCCTTGTTGAGCGTTCGAGAGATCTATAAATCCTATGGCCGCAGAGTTGCCGTTCGTGGCGTCTCGTTTGAACTTTGGCCTGGTGAGATCCTTGCAGTGGTAGGAGAATCTGGGTCAGGAAAATCTACCCTTCTGAGAACCCTTGCCGCACAACTCCAACCCGACAGTGGTGATGTATTCTTCACGTCCAAAGACGATCAGGTCTTGAATCTTCACGCCATTTCTGAGGCAACACTGAGGTACTTGTCCAGAACTGAGATTGGCTTTGTCCATCAAAACTCAGAGGATGGATTAAGAATGGACGTGACGGCTGGGGCCAATGTAGCAGAGCGACTGATGAGTCTTGGTCAACGCAACTACTCCAAGCTGCGCGAAACTGCTCGTATGTGGTTGGAGAAGGTTGAAATCGACCCTTCCCGCATCGACGATACACCTAGGCAGTATTCGGGTGGTATGCGCCAGCGCTTACAGATTGCAAGAAACTTGGTCACCTTGCCAACGTTGATGTTGATGGATGAACCCACCTCGGGTTTGGATGTTTCCGTGCAAGCCAAATTGCTTGATTTGCTTCGCAATTTGGTCAAACAAATGAAATTGGCTGCAATCATCGTGACCCACGATTTGTCCGTTGCCAGGCTCCTGTCTCAGCGCATGGTGGTGATGAAAGATGGTCTAGCGGTCGAGCAAGGCCTCACCGATCAAGTCCTGGATGATCCCCAGCATCCGTACACCCAACTGTTGGTCTCCTCCATGTTAAGCTCATGAACAAACCTATCGTCGAATTGATTGATGTCGATAAAACATTCACCGTTCATAATCAAAACGGTGTGGTCTTGTCCGTTCTAAAACATGTCAATTTGAGTGTCTCTGAAGGCGAATGCTTGGTGCTTGATGGCCCCTCGGGCATGGGCAAAAGCACTGTCCTTAAGTTAATTTATGGCAATTACAGGGCAAGCCAGGGTCAAATTGTTCTCTCCCCACACAATGGGCTGGCGGTGGACATCACACAAGCGCCACCAAGAACCGTTATCGAATTAAGAAATAACTTCATGGGTTATGTCAGTCAATTTCTTCGCATCATTCCTAGAGTCAGTGCTTTAGAAATCGTCGCTGAAAGTTTGATTGAAGATCTAGATAGGAGTGGCATGGATTGGGATCAGTCTCTTGACAAAGCCAAGGACGTGCTGAGCCAACTGAACATCCCCATGAATTTATGGAACCTTCCCCCCGCTACTTTTTCTGGCGGCGAACAACAAAGAATCAATATTGCTAGAAATTTGATCAAAAGAAAGCCCGTCTTGCTTTTAGATGAGCCAACGGCCTCATTGGACAAAGTCAACACCCAAATCGTCGTTGATTTGATCCAACAAGTGCTTCACCAAGGGACTGCAGTCATTGGTATCTTTCATGATCCAGAGCTTGCCAAAGCCCTGGCAACTCAACGTCTAGACATGACACAATTTCGCGAATTCACATGACACCAGCAACACTCTTTATCAACGCCAAGGTCGTTTTAATCGATGAGATCATTGAGGCATCTGTTCAAGTTGAAGATGGACTGATCACGTCCATTGGAGACCCTTCAAAGTCACCCTCTACTGAGGTCGTTGATCTGAAGGGTGACTATTTGATGCCTGGACTTGTAGAAATTCATACGGACAATTTGGAGCGGCATTTGATGCCCAGGCCCAAGGTCTATTGGGAAGAATTACCCGCTTTGCTGGCTCACGACGCAGAAGTCGCCTCCAGTGGTATCACCACCGTGTTTGATGCCTTGGGCGTGGGTGAGGCAGATACGGAGAGCTTGCGGGGGTCAACTTGGAACAGCTTTTTAGAAACCTTGGCGTTTTGTGAGCAGAAGCATTTGCTCAGAGTCGATCACCATCTGCACGTGAGATGCGAATTGCCTGCACCCAATACCATTGAACTTTTTAAACCCTTTCATGGCCACCCCAAACTCAGCTTGGTCTCACTGATGGATCACACCCCAGGACAAAGGCAATGGGAAAATTTAGAGGCCGCTAGAACCTATTACACGGGTAAAAAGGGCTGGAGCCAAGAAAAGTTTGAGTTTCAACTTGCCAATGCACCGCTCTTGCAAGCCAAGTACGCCGAGCCTCACAGAGCCTACTTTGTTGATTACTGCCAAACACACGGCATTGCTTTAGCAAGTCACGATGACACCACCACAGCGCATGTGCTACAAGCCTCAAGTGAAAAAGCCTCTCTCTCTGAATTTCCAACCAGTTTGGTCGCGGCAAGAACTGCACATGAAAACCACATGCTCAATGTCATGGGTGCTCCCAATGTGGTACGGGGGGGCTCACATTCTGGCAACGTTGCAGCGATTGATCTGGCTCGCTTGGACTTGTTGGACATCTTGTCCTCTGACTATGTTCCCAGTAGCCTTTTGGCGGCGGTGATGCGTTTGGTCGATGAGGGCGTCTACACCCTACCCAAAGCCCTGGCAACGGTCAGCCACAACCCCGCAATGGCTTCGGGTTTGATGGACCGCGGCTCGATCAAGGTGGGCTTGCGGGCAGACTTGATTCACACCCATTTTGTCAATATTTCTTCTCATAAAACCCACGCGATCGTGAAATCGGCCTGGTCAAAAGGCAGAAGAATTATCTGAAAAGCGCTTCAAATTTGAGGTTTGTAAAGAAGCTGACACAAAGTATTGTCAAACTGGGTCAAATTGCACGATTTCCAATGACAACGACCCTAAAAATATCCAATCTCAACAAGCATTTCTCCAGCAACAAGCATGTTTTACGTGGTGTTGATTTAGAAGTCCGTTCAGGAGAAATGGTGGCCCTCATTGGTGCATCAGGTTCAGGCAAGTCAACCCTTTTGCGGCATATCGCAGGCTTGGTTGCTGCAGACACGCAGACAGAATCCTTGATTGAAGTGGGGGGTCGATGCGTTCAACAAAATGGGCAAATCGCAAAAGATATTCGCTCCATCCGATCAAAAATTGGTTTTGTGTTTCAACAATTTAATTTGGTCGATCGCTTATCCGTGCAGACCAACGTCTTGGTCGGCTTGCTTCACGCCATCCCCCTTTGGCGTGGATTGATGCATTACTTCCATCCTTCAGAAAAGAACCAAGCACTGGAATCCCTCAAACGAGTGGGCATTCATGAGTGTCATGCCCAGCGCGCGTCGACCCTGTCTGGTGGGCAGCAACAAAGAGCGGCCATTGCTCGCACGCTGGTTCAGGGTGCGAATTTGATCTTGGCAGATGAGCCCATTGCGTCCTTGGATCCAGAGTCTTCAAGAAATGTGATTGAAATCCTAAGAAACATCAACAAGGAAGATGGCTGCACCATCCTTGTATCCCTTCATCAAGTGGAGTTTGCTAAGAGGTATTTCAATCGAATCATTGGTCTTCAAGAAGGCCAGATCGTGTTTGACGGAGCTCCTAGCGAGTTGACGGTGGAGCTCCTTAAAAAACTTTATGGCTCACAAGCCAATGAATTGTTCGAGCCCGAGCAGCTTTCAACGCCAAGCTCATCCACCAACCCTTCCCTCTCGCCTTCTTTTAATTTTCACATCGCCTGATGTCTTTTATGGAGTCTTTTATGTACAAGAAATTGCTACTCACCTTGTCCTTGTGCTTGAGCTTTTGCTCAAGCATGGCGCAAGATAT
Organism: uncultured Burkholderiales bacterium; assembly: GCA_903842945.1. Classification (GTDB taxonomy): domain Bacteria; phylum Pseudomonadota; class Gammaproteobacteria; order Burkholderiales; family Burkholderiaceae_C; genus Limnohabitans. The sequence goes on along the minus strand of CAIMNS010000049.1, from coordinate 50,993 downwards.
CAACTTTGGTTTGATTTCCACCGAGGCTTCGGTGAATTTGCGTCAAGATTGGCAACCCCTCATTGATGACATGAGTCGTCAACTCGGCGTCAAAGTCACGCCTTTTTTTGCTTCCGATTATGCTGGCATCATTGAAGCCATGCGTTTTAACAAAGTTCAACTCGCTTGGTTCGGCAACAAAGCGGCGATGGAAGCAGTGGATCGCTCCAACGCAGAAGTTTTCGCACAAATGGTCAATGCCGATGGGACGCAAGGCTATTACTCACATTTGATTGTCCACAAAGACAGTCCCTTGAACACCGTGGATGATGTGTTGAAAAATGCCAAATCATTGAGCTTTGGCAATGGAGATCCCAATTCAACCTCTGGTTTTTTAGTGCCCGGTTTTTATGTCTTTGCACAAAACAAAGTTGACTCAAAAACAGCCTTCAAAATTACCAGAAGTGCCAACCACGAGGCCAATGCCTTGGCGGTTGCCAACAAGCAAGTCGATGTCGCCACCAACAACAGCGAGAACCTTGACAAGATTGAACAACGCTTTCCAGACAAGTTCAAGGACATCAAGATTGTATGGACCTCTCCTCTCATTCCACTTGACCCGATGGTCATGAGGAAAGATGTGCCAGAGGCTTTAAAAACAAAGATCAAGAATTTCTTCTACAACTATGCAAAAAGCGACCCACGCGAGCGCGAAGTCGTCATGAAAATCAGCAAACTCTCTGGCTTCAAGGCTTCGACCAACCAACAACTCGTGCCTATTCGTCAACTCGAGTATTTCAGCCAGCGCAACAAGATTGAAGCGGACGCAACAATTTCCGATGCAGACAAGAAAACACGCGTTGCTGAAATTGATAAAAAATTAGCTGAATTGAAGTAAGTTTTTTTAAACGCATGTCTACGCCAGAGCCCAAACGAAGCCTTTTCTTGCAATTTGCTTGGGGCTTGTTGATCTTGATGCTCGTGGCATCTTGGAACGGTGCGGACATGCGTCCCATGGACTTGTGGCGGGATTCGGACAACATGAAGTCCTACGCCACAGAGTTTTTCCCGCCTAACTTCAATCACTGGAAACTCTACTTTGAAGAGATGTTGGTGACTCTAGAGATTGCACTTTGGGGCACCTTTTTAGCGGTGCTGACTGCAGTGCCATTTGGTTTGCTGGCTTCCTCCAATATCGTACCTTGGTGGATTCATCAACCCGTTCGACGTCTCATGGATTCTTTTCGCGCCATCAACGAGATGGTTTTTGCCATGCTTTTTGTGGTGGCTGTTGGCTTAGGGCCCTTTGCAGGGGTCTTGGCACTTTGGATCCATACCACGGGTATTTTGGCCAAACTTTTTTCTGAAGCAGTAGAGGCCATTGATCACCAACCCATTGAAGGCATTCGTTCAACAGGCGCAGGCGCATTGCACGAAATCATCTATGGCGTGATACCTCAAGTCATGCCCTTGTGGATCTCCTTCACGCTTTATCGCTTTGAATCCAATGTGCGTTCTGCAACCGTGGTGGGTATGGTTGGCGCAGGTGGCATTGGCGTCTTGCTGTGGGAAATCATTCGAAGTTTTCAATACAAAGAGACCTCAGCCGTGATGATCATTGTGGTGATCACGGTGAGTGTGATTGACATCGTTTCTTCCAAAATTCGCAAAGCCCTCATCTAAAGAGCCCATCCATGAAAATGACCGTCACAGAGATCATTGACCTTCTCGTGTTCAAGGGCGATTCGCAGTACTCGGGAGAGGCGATCAGCCAACTTCAACATGCCCTTCAATGTGCTCACTTGGCAGAAACAGCCCATGAAACACCGCAAATGATCACAGCATCACTTTTGCATGACATAGGACACTTGATCACCCAAGAGTTTTCTCAAGACCAGGAGGCCTCAAAGCACCAAGACGACTTGCATCAATACATTGCTTTGCCATTTTTACGCCCCCTTTTCCCAGAAGACGTCCTTGCTCCCATCAGGTTGCACGTCGATGCCAAACGCTATCTTTGTTTTGAGGATCCCTCTTATTGGGAGGCCTTGTCTCCCACCTCAAAGCACACCTTAGAGCTTCAAGGTGGCGTTTTCTCAAGCAAGGCAGCACAAATTTATATTCAGCAGCCTTTTGCTCAAGATGCCGTTCGACTCAGACGCTATGACGATTTGGCCAAAGTACCTCATGTCCAAACACCGCCTTTGAGCCACTACAGAAAAATTGCTGAATCTTTGAATTGAGTTTTTTCAACGATGCGTCTTAGTTGACAGAAATGACCTGTCGAAGCTCGCCTTCAACACCCAAATCATCTCGCCAATTGACCACCACAAGACCACTGACCGTGGCCTTGATGTAGAACTCAAAAAAAGGATTTGCCGCTATGCCTGAAGAGGTTTGAGCGTAAAAAACTTGCTTTTGATCGTAGGTGGCTTTGATCCACTGAATGATATTTCTAGGAATGTAGTGTCCCGTGAAGTCTTGTAAATAACCCGTGTCCATGGGGTGCTGAATCAAAAGGCGAAGTTTGATCACCTCTCCACTTTTGATGTTCGATGGCCAAGTCAGTCGTGCATTCATAGGTGTCTTCGTTCTTAGCTGTCCGAGGCATCGACACAGGCCGACTCGGTCGCAATGACTTCGACCATGTGGTAATGCCAGTGGGCATTGGACATTTTGGCCAAGGCCATGACCTTTTGACTACCGGCAAGTCTTAGTCGCGTGTTGATCTCAGCTCGTCCGCTCCATGGACCCAAGTGAAAATGCGCCATGATCAACACCGGATTTCGTTGAGACAAGAGGTACAAAGACTCGACGTGGTCCGTTGGCGTCATTGGAGAATCCACCAAGACTTGAGCTGGTACCGAGTTGCCGTTGTCAGCAAGCAAGGGAATGTACAACTTCACCTTGGACTCAATGGGCGTGACAAGTGATGTGGGGTAGCTCTCGATGCCTCGCAACATTTCTTCCATGGACCTCAAGCGACCTGAGGTCATGTTTTGCGCATGCGTGTTTTGACTCAAGGCCCATCCGCCCAAAGACAAGCCCAGCAAAAGTTTTCTTTTGGCAGCCGAAAAAGAACCCATCACACCACCATCAAGAACATGTTGATACAACCCCATAAATAGAACCGAGTTTAAAACACTCTGTCAGCAAGGCTGGCTTCACACCTCCAATAGACCGCGATCTTTAGGGGATTTTCCACTCAAGCAGACCAAGCAAAGAAATGGACCCCAAAATGCTGCAAACAAGATGGGGTCCAAGGGTTTGAGGCGCTCAAGACGGGAGGTTTGATGGACTTCCCGCCCGAGAAAATCACTCCATAATCAGGTTCTGGCCCGCGCGAGTGAGAAACCATGATTTTTGAGAGGCAAAGAGCGCACCCGCTTGCCCGTGGCATTGAAGAGGGCATTGGCCACTGCACCCGCCAAAGGCGCTTGAGCAGGTTCACCCACACCGCCCCAGAAACCACCTGTGGGAGCGATGACCGTCTCCACCAAGGGCATCTCATTCAAGCGCATCATTCGGTACTCGTGGAAATTGGACTGTTCAATTCGACCTTCTTTGATGATCATCTCACCCCAGAAAATCGCACTCAAACCATGCACCACACTGCCTTGCAATTGAGCTTGGATGTTGTCTGGGTTGACCGCATGGCCAGGATCAATACCCATCACAATGCGGTGAATTTTCACCTCTTGTCGGTCATTGACCGAGAGCTCGCAAACGCAGGCCGTCCAACTGCCATAGCCTTCGGTCTCAGCAATCCCTCTGAACACGCCCTTGGGCAAAGGAGACGAGTAGTTGGCCGCTTTGGTGACCGCTTTCAAAATGGCGATGTCCCTGAAGTTCTTCTCTGGCAAGTTGGCAAGTCGATACTCCAATGGATCTTTACCCGCCGCATGGGCCAACTCATCGATGAAAGACTCACGCACAAAGGGGTTTTGTGAGTGCCCTACTGTTCTCCAAAAGCCCACGGGTATGTTGGAGTTGCGCTGAGCATAATCGACCAAGGAATTGGCAATGGCATAAGGGTGGTCTTCAAAGGCAGCCACCGCTTGTGGATCCACACCTTTGGGTAAAGGCAGCTTTAACAAGGAGGCAATGATTGAAGGAGCGCTTACGCGAATATGCAAGGCATTGATGTTGCCATCGGCCTTTTGAGTAGCGGCCAACTTGACCAAGGAAGCAGGACGATAAAAATCGTGTTGCATGTCCTCTTCACGGCTCCAAATGAGTTTGACCGGTTTACCCGCCATCTCCTTGGCAATTCGAACAGCTTGCACCGTAAAGTCCTGAGGACTTTTGCGACCCAAGCCACCGCCAAGCTGCATGGGATAGACTTTGACGTTCTCTTGTTTGACACCCGAGGCGGTAGAGGCTGCTGCCAAAGAGCCTTCAGCATTTTGCGTGGAGGGCCAAATTTCAAGGTTCTCGCCTTGAAGCCAAGCGGTACAAACCATGGGCTCCATGGTGGCATGTGCCAAATAAGGCGTGAAATATTCGGCTTCTATGACTTTGCCGCCAGCCAAGGCTTTCGCCGTGTCGCCATCGTTTCTGGCCACGGCCAATTCAGGCTGGGTCAGGCCTTCTTTGAAGAAAGCATGCAAGGAGGAGTTGCTCAGTTTGGTGTGCTCTGGAGCCACGTCCCATTCAACGTTCACCTCTTTGAGGGCCTCTTTGGCGCGCCAATAGTTGTCCGCCACCACGGCCACAAAGTTGCCCATGTTCAAGACCTTGACAATGCCTCTGCGGTTTTGCACCTTAGAGCCATCCATGGACTTGACCTTGCCATTGAAGACCGGGCTTTGGGCAACGGCTGCGTGCAGCATGCCAGGCAGCTGTGTGTCCACGCCATAACGAATTCTGGCCGTGACAATGTCTGGGATGTCCACGCGCTTGATGGATTTACCCGCAATCGTCCAATCCTTGGGGTCCTTCAAACTCACATTGGCTGGAGGCGTCAATTCGGCAGCCTTCAAGGCCACCTTGCCGTAGCTGATGCTTTTCTTGCTTGCAGGGTGAATCACCATGCCCAATTTGGCAATGCATTCAGAGGACGGCACATTCATCGCCTGAGAACCCGCCACGATCAGCATCTCACGAGCGGTGGCACCGGCTTTTCTTAAATACTCTTGGGACAAACGAATCGTACGGCTGCCCACTGAGGCCATGTCGCCATAGACGCGCTTTTGTTTCAAATTGTCATGCGCAAAGGCATATTCAACCTTGACCTTTTTCCAATCCACCTCCAACTCTTCAGCAATCAGCATCGGCGCTGAAGTCCGAGAGCCTTGTCCCATCTCTGATCTGGCGTATCGAATGATCACCGTCTCATCGGGTCGGATCTCGATCCAAGCATTGACTTTTTGTGGATCGTTGTTGGCGGGCGTCGTGCCCTTGGGGTCGGCTGCATTGGCCCGCTCGGGCACAAAGAAAGCCATGCTGAACGCACCTGTACTTGCGGTCACAGATGCGCCAATTTTTAGAAAATCACGACGGGCAACGCCTGCATCGTCGAAAGCCACTTCAGTAGAAGAATTGATTTGCTGGTCGCTCATGCTTTCACTCCCTTGGCTGCTACAGCGTGGATGGCTGAGCGAATTCTGGCGTAGGTACCGCAACGACAAATGTTGGTCATTGCTGCATCGATGTCCTGGTCTGTGGGTTTGGGTTTTTTCTTCAGCAAGGCGACAGCTGCTAAAATTTGGCCTCCCTGACAGTAGCCACATTGTGGCACTTCATGGTCAATCCAAGCTTGTTGGACCGGATGCAACTTGCCCTTTTTTTCCAGACCCTCCAAAGTCACCACTTGTTGGCCCACTGCGGCAGACACAGGATAGGCGCAAGAACGAACAGGCTCACCATTGAGTAAAACGGTACATGCTCCACATTGGGCAATGCCACAACCGTATTTGGGACCCTTGACATCAAGCTCATCTCTTAATGCCCACAAAAGGGGCATGTCAGGTTCTACATCGAGTTCTCGGGCTTGATCATTGATGGTTAATTTCATAGTTTTCCACTGTAAAAAAGAATCTGTTCGGAGCTTATCACTCTCGTGATTTAGCTCCCCTCAGGGTTAACCCCTTTTTTTAGGTCGACCCAACAACTTCAGCATCAAGGTCCAATGGCATGACATGGATCTTGAAGCGCCCAGGGGCCTTGCGTTAAATAAGATTGGTCATCTGCAACGAGCGTGAGTGTAACTCGAATCCAACAACCCCTTCAAAAATGGGTTTTCCCTTGTCGGATGCTCATTAAATCTCCAAGTCCTCTTGGATGACCAAGGGGCCTTTGCCAGCCCATTGATCTAGGTACAGATAGATGACTGGCGTGATGTACAAGGTGATGACCTGAGAGAATAACAAACCTCCAACCACAGCAATACCCAGCGGGGCTCGCAATTCAGCACCAGCGCCTAGTCCCAGAGAGATCGGCAGTGCGCCCATAAGAGCTGCAAACGTGGTCATCAAAATCGGCCTGAAACGCAGCTTACAAGCTTGGCGAATTGCAAGCTCAGGATCCAGACCACTGTTTCTTTGTGCATCCAACGCAAAGTCAATCATCATGATGGCATTTTTCTTCACGATGCCAATGAGCATCAAAATACCAATGGTCGCGATCAAGGTCAAATCGATTTTAAAGTACCACAGAAAGAGCAAAGCACCCACAGCGGCAGAAGGCAAGCCGGCCAAAATCGTCAAGGGATGGATATAACTTTCATACAAAACGCCTAAAAGCACATAGATCACCAAAACCGCCACCACCAACAAAATCACCTGACTCGACTGTGTGTCTTGGAACACTGCAGCATCCCCACCATACTTGGTCATGATGGAAGCGGGCAACTGAATGTCTTGAGTGAACACAGAGATTTTTTTCGTTGCATCTCCAAGCGGCACATCGGGCGCCAAATTAAAGGAGATGGTGACCGCTTGCAACTGACCTTGGTGATTGACAGCAGTGGGCCCAACGCCCCTGGTCACGGTCACCAAGCTTGACAGGGGAATCACTTGCTGGCTCAACTTGGACCTGACGTAAATGTTACCAATTTGATCTTCAAACTTCCTAAAGTCTTCCGGTGCCTCCAAGATCACCAAGTAACTGCTCACCGGTGTAAAGATGGTGGATATCTGACGGTCTCCAAAGGCGCTGTACAAGGCTGAGCGGATGTCTTGGGTTTGCACCCCCAACTGACCCGCCTTGTCTCGATCAAAAATCACATTGGCTTGCAGGCCTCTGAGTTGTGAATCGCTGGTAACGTCCCTGAAAGCGGGGTCTGCACGCATCTTTTGTTGAAGCTTGTTGGACCACTCGTTCAATGAATCCGCGCTCACACTTTGAAGGACATACTGGTATCTGGACTTGCTGACTTTGCCCCCCAGTTGCAAGTTTTGCACCGGCCTCATGTACACCGCAAATCCAGGGTAACGCGCCCTCTTCCTGAGCCCTTCGATCACCTCTTGAATTTTAGGTCTCTGGCTCAAAGGCTTGAGCGCAATGAACATGCGCCCAGAGTTGAGGGGAGAAGAAGAGAAGGATCCAGAACCCACGAAGGTGGACACATAGTCCACGTTGGGGTCTTCTTGCAAGCGAGCAGCGATCAAATTTTGAATGCGAACCATCTCAGCAAATGAAATGTCCTCTGAGGCTTCTGTGGTCACTTGAATTTGACCAATGTCCTCCTCAGGAAAGAAGCCCTTGGGGCTGATGACAAAAAGCCATGCCGTTAAAACAAAGGTGATGAACGCCACAAAAAGCACCCATCTTCGGTGCAGCAAAGCCACGTCGAGGCTGCTGGTATAGGCATTGAGCAAGGACTGAAATGCATGTTCAAACCAGCGGCCAAATGCGCCCTCTTGGGCGTTGGCGTGAGACCCTTGCCCGCTGACTTGACTCGCTTGATGGGCTGGCAAGAAACGACTGCACAGCATGGGCACCAAGGTCAAAGACACAACCGCCGAGACCAAGACCGACAAGCCGACCACCACGGCAAACTCATGAAACAGCAGTCCAATGACACCGGGCATGAAGAAAATAGGAATAAAAACAGCCACCAAGGACACTGAAATAGAGATGATGGTAAAAGCCATCTCTTTACCCCCTCTCAGTGAGGCCTCCATGGGCGTCATCCCATCTTCAATGTGGCGCACAATGTTCTCGAGCATCACAATCGCATCATCGACCACCAGGCCCACGGCCAAGGTGATGCCTAAAAGGGAAATGTTGTCCAAACTGTAACCCAGCGCATAGAGCAACCCAATGGCGCCAATCAAAGACACGGGCAAACTGAGGGTTGGAATGATGGTGGCCACTGCGCGACGGATGAACATCAAAATCACCAAAACCACCAAGACCACCGTCAAAGCCAAGGACAACTTCACATCGTGAATGGCCTCACGAATTGAAATGGACCGGTCGTTCAAGGGCAAAATATCGACCGAGGACGGCATTTGGGCTTTTAAACCCGGCAAAAGCTTTTGAACGTTGTCGATGACCTCAACCGTATTGGCTTTGGGCTGCCTTTGAACAGCCAAAATGATGGATGTTTTACCCATGTAACTGGCCTGTGTACGCACGGACTCGTAACTGTCTTGAACGCTTGCCACGTCCTTGAGTCGCACCACCCCATTGGCGCGTGAACTGATGACCAGGTTGGCAAACTCACTGGATTTGGTCAATTGCTTGTTCGACGTGATGGTCAAGAGTTGCTTGGGACCATCCAAAATACCCACGGGCGTGTTGGAATTGGCCGAGTTCACGGCCGCCAACACATCCTCCATGGTGAGGCCATAACTGGCAAGCGCTTGTGGGTTGGCCTTGACGCGTACGGCAAAACGCTTTTGCCCGTAGACATTGACCAAAGCCACGCCATTGATGGTGGAGATGGTGGGGGCAATCAGATTTTCCGCGTAATCATTGAGCTCTGAAAAACTGAGGGACGGAGAGGTCAAGGCCACAAACAAAATAGGCGAATCAGCAGGGTTGACTTTCCTGTAGCTTGGAGGGGTGGTCATCTCAACGGGCAGCGATCTTTGCGCGCGCAACAAAGCGGCTTGCACGTCCACGGCGACCAGATCAATGTTTTTATCTGAATTGAACTCCAGCGTGATGGTGGTCGAACCTAAAATGCTGGTCGAACTGATCACGTTGATGCCGTCGATCGTGGAGAATTGCTTCTCCAGCGGTAGAGCGACAGAGGCCGCCATGGTCTCTGGGCTCGCACCCGGAAAACTGGCGCCCACGCTGATCACGGGTGTGTTGTAACTGGGCAAAGCGGAGATCGGTATCTTGGAATAGGCCAACAAGCCCGCCATGACCGTGGACAGGCTCAACAGCACCGTCATCACCGGGCGCTGAATACATAGCTGAGGAATGTTCATACTGGGCTAGGGCTTATTTCGCTGTAGGCGTCACTTCGTTGGGCTTGGGACTTGCAGGCGGTTTGTCTTTTGCACCAGCGGGCTCAGAGCTTGGGGCTGACTTTTCTTTGGCCTGTCCGTCTGCGGGTGCAGCTGCACCGCCTTTGGTATCGGTCGCACCAGGCTTGGAGGCGCCAGGCGTGATGATTCTGACCGTGGCGTCTGGCCTCACGTTTTGCTTGCCCTCAACCACCACGGCGTCATTGGCGCTGAGCCCTTCAACAGCCATGAACTCTCCTGAGACATAGAGTTCTTTGATCGGTTTTTGTTTTGCAATTCGGTCTTCACCCACCACATACACAAATTTGCCGTTGGGACTGTTAACAATTGACTTTGAAGGGATGGACAAAGCGTCTTTGATCAGCCCCAAACTGACCTTGGTCTGGACAAACTGCCCTGGCCACAAATCGTTGTTTTTATTTTCAAATCTGGCTTTGGCTTTGATGGTGCCAGAGCTTGGATCCACTAAATTATCAACGAAATACAAATGCCCTGAAACGCTTTTGTTCGTGTTGGGTGCTTTGACCTCAACGTTGCTCGACCCTTGCGATGCAGCAGAGGACTTCAGTGCAGCTTGCAGTTTGGCCAACTGACTCTCGGGCACAGTGAACTGAACACTGATCGGGTCGAGCTGCGTGATCGTGAGCAAGCTCACCGTTTGAGGAAGCACCAAAGTACCTGGAAATACATTGATCACCCCAGTGCGACCTGAAATAGGTGCCCTGATGGTGTTGAAATCCAAGGCCACTTTGGCCGCTTCAAGAGCAGCTTCATCTGAAGCCACCAAGGCCACCTGTGCATCTCGCTGGCTCATCGTCGTATCGACCGAGCCTTGAGAGACAAAGTTCTTGAGTTTCAGCTCTTGCGCTCTGGCATATTGGCGATCTTGATCAGCTGCCAAGGCTTTGTCACGCAACAATTGCGCTGTCAACTTGGCAACATTGGCCTTATCGCTTCTGGTGTCCAACACAAAAAGAATATCGCCTTGGTTGACAAATTGTCCTTCTTTGACCCTCACCTCTTTGACGGTGTTGGTGACTTGCGATCTCACATCAACGGTTCGGATTGAAGTGACTGTGCCGTTCAGACTTAAGTTAACGGCCACATCCTTGGGCACAACGGGTTGGAGCGTCACCGCAGGCTCATTGGGCCCTTTGGTCGCCCCCTGATCGCTGGGGGCCATTCGATAATAAACCAAGCCACCGATGACCCCTAGGATCACCAAGCCTGTGATAATTGTTTTGATCTTCATTGAAAAGCTCACCCCAACAAATTAAAAGAATCCATTTGACAAGTTATGAAAACTCTCAAACCTAAGAATTTAGAACCAATGACCGCACATCTTCCCCATTTTAGAAGTATAAACGCTACCTAGGTGTTAAAAATCATGGCTAGAACATGGACTTATAAGGGCTTACCCAAATTCTAGCCAAAGGCGATGGGAGAAATCCGCACAAGGTCTTGGAGTGCAGGGACCAAGAGCACGCGTACTTGGCGCATGGACCCAAAGATCCGCGCCTCAAGCCCATCGCATCAAATGGCCTTGTAAAGCTCTGTCGCCTTGGGGTTGCCGACGCGATGAAACATTTTCAAAATGGGTGTCCATTCAAGCATGGAGATTTCGGATTCAACTTTGAGATGCAAATACAGTCCCCAAGACACGCAAGTGATCCAATAAAAAAGGACCATGGCCATGGCAGACTTGAGGCCCTCCATTTCAAAGTAGTTCCAAAGGGCGCTGAAGATCAAAATCATGGCAAAGTGGCTCAAAAAGACCGCATAGGCCGAGTCACCCAAAATGGACAAGATCGATTTGGTTCTATTGGACAAAAACAGCCCCTTGTCTTGGGCCCATAAAAACATGCACATCGAAATGCACAAGGCCAGTGAAATGCGAACACGTGGCTCGTAGATCACGGAGAGCAGGCCCACAACCCAAACACACAGAAAAAGCTTTTTGTTGATGACGGACTCGTGAGCCCAATTGGCAAGCATGCCCAGCACGTAGGAGCCCATAAAATAAATCGCCCAGTTGTCCAGGGTTGCGAACCGATTAAAAAACCACAAGGACATCAAACCCAAAAACGCCAAACTCAATTTAAGCTTGGCGTTATCGACGCGAATTTTTTCTCTAGAAGAAAAGAGATAGGCCAAAAAAACAGTCAACGCAAACAGCTGAAAATCAATGGCAACATACCAAACACCCGATGAGATGGATGGCACATCAAGCAGGCCCTGAAGCAGCAGAGCGTGTGCCAAAAAGCCTCCCCATGTGGGCACCTCTGGCACCCATGAGCCCCACAAGTGATCGTGCAACAAAACGCCAGCCATCACACACATGCACAAACACAGGAGATAAAACGGTGCCAATCGCACGAAACGTTTGAACAACAAAGCAGACACGTGAACTTCTTTCATTCGGCTGATGGATTTGGCAGCCAAGTAGCCCGAAATCACCAAAAACACCTGAACAGCCAACCGAGTGAGGTCGGAAAAATCATCCATGAAGATGGGGTAGTAGATGTCTATTTCTTGCGCAATCGGACCATAGATTGACAAATGATGAAGCAAAATGCACTGAGCACCTAATAATTTCAAAACATCAATGACCCAAAATCTAGACACGTTTTCGTTTTCCTTTGCCGCTTTGCTGCTTTGCCGTTTGAGCACTTTGATCAAGTGCACTCCATCTAGGCGCTTTTCTAGGAAATTCAACTGTTTCCTTGTTTGATTGGCCCGATGTTTTCGTGGGTTTTAAGAGGCTTTTTTAACTGCCCCTTGGCCCCGTCGTTGATCGCAACTTTAAAACCCTCTATCATGCCATGAAACACTGTTCAAAGCTAGCCCTTCTTGCATCCCATGTTGAATGAATCCCAACGCCGTTCGATCTCGTTTTTAGAGGCAAAAACGCCTTTCCCACCGCTCAGTCAAGCAATGGGAAAGCATTCGAGCACGCCTGGGCTCTTGGCGGCCGGGGGAGGCTTGAGCGTTCAACGGCTTGTAGAGGCCTACAGCCAGGGCATATTTCCATGGTACAGCCAAGGCCAGCCCGTCCTTTGGTGGAGCACCGATCCAAGAATGGTCTTGCTGCCCGACAAGTTTAAGGTGAGCGCGTCGCTTAAAAAAAGTCTGAAGCGCTTCTCCAACAGCCCAGGGTGCGAGATCAAAATGGACAGCGCTTTTTTAACGGTCATTGAAAACTGCTCTGGTATAGAGCGAGAGGGTCAAGGCGGCACCTGGATCACGCGCGAAATGATCCATGCTTACCATCAACTGCATTTGGCAGGATTCGCCCACAGCGTTGAAACATGGCAAGATGGGGTTTTGGTGGGCGGGCTTTATCTGGTGAACCTGGGGCGTGCTGTTTTTGGCGAATCGATGTTCACCTTTCAAACAGACGCCTCTAAAATAGCCTTAAGTGCTTTGGTGGCCTTTGCCAAGCACCACCAAATTGAACTGATCGATTGCCAACAAAAAACAGCTCATCTGAGCTCCTTGGGAGGTGAGACCATCGATAGAGCCGACTTTTTACAAAAAATTTCTCCCAGCTTAACGCAAACGTCACCTCCATGGATTTTTAAGCCGATATACTGGCAAGAGCTGTTGACACCCACTTTTCCTTCATCCCCTTCTTGAGCCTGATCGTGACTCACTTAAAGGATCTCCCCCTACAAAGCTTACAGTACTATGCCACGGCACCGTACCCGTGCAGTTACCTGCCCGAACGCGACGCCAGGTCGCAAGTCGCCTCCCCCGGACACTTGATCAACAGCGATGTGTACTCCGATTTGGTCAGCCAAGGCTTTAGGCGCTCTGGCTTGTTCACCTACCGGCCCCACTGTGATGGTTGTCAAGCCTGTCTTCCCCTTCGCATCAAGAGCGACTTGTACCAGCCCAATCGAAGTCAAAAAAGAGCCTGGTCTGCCCATTTGGACTTAGAGGTTCGCATCATGCGTTTGAATTTCGTCCAAGCGCATTACGACCTGTACCTGCGCTATCAGATCAGCCGTCATGAAGGCGGAGGCATGGATCAAGACAGTGTCGAGCAGTACGCCCAATTTCTCTTGCAATCTCGAGTGAACTCTAGACTGGTCGAGTTTCGCGCGCGCGACCCCAAAACAGGCCATTCGGCGGTCAAAATGGTCTCGATCTTGGATGTGTTGAACGACGGCTTGTCAGCGGTTTATACGTTTTTTGAACCCGAGAGTCACAGCAGTTACGGTATTTTTAACATCATGTGGCAAATTGAACAAGCGCGGCAAATGAAACTGCCCTTCGTCTATTTAGGCTACTTGATCAACGAAAGTGCAAAGATGAAATACAAATCTTTGTTCAAACCCTATCAAATTCTCCAACACGGCCAATGGATTGATGTTGCCTGAGGCCTCCATCAAATGCAATTAAAGAGTTAAGATTGCTCATGGCCAACACGCATCCCACTGACTCAAACGTTCAAACCCCCGCCATTCAAGTCATTGAGAGAATCTTCAAACTCATGGACTTGCTGGCCTCTCGGCAAGAGGCCATGAGTCTCAAAGAAATCAGTGAAAAAACACAACTCCACCCCTCCACGGCCCATCGTATTTTGAACGACTTGGCCCTGGGTCATTATGTCGACCGACCCGAATCAGGTACCTACCGTCTGGGCATGCGTTTTTTGGAACTGGGTAATTTGGTCAAAGCACGCTTGCATGTGCGCGACGCGGCACTCGAGCCCATGAGAAGCCTGCACCATTTGATTGAGCAGTCTGTCAATTTGAGTCTCAGACAAGGCGATGAGATTGTCTACATCGAGCGCGCCTTCAGTGAACGCTCTGGCATGCAAGTCGTCAGAGCCATCGGGGGACGCGCCCCCTTGCATTTGACCTCTGTAGGAAAGCTTTTTTTAGCCGCTGAAGAGCCACTCAAAATAAAAGCCTACGCTCAAAGGACAAGTTTGCTGGGCAACACCATCAACAGCATCACCCGGCTCGAAGACCTCGAGCTTGAGTTGTCAAAGGTGAAGCAAGATGGCGTGGCCCGAGACAACGAAGAGTTGGAACTGGGCGTGAGGTGCATGGCTTGTGGAATTTATGACGACCAACATCTTTTGGTCGCTGGTTTGTCCATCTCTGCACCGGCCGATAGGCTCGATGAGCAGTGGCTCGCTCATCTCCAAAGCACCGCTCAAGACATCTCAAAAGCCTTGGGTGACGCCCCTTGAGAAAGCCTCAAGAGGAACATTTCTAGCTCAACAGCAAGCGCAGAAAAAGGCCTTTTAGCTTTGGGGCACAACAAATTTTTGCTGTGCTTCCACCCAATGCCTGACGCGCTCTGCATCAGCGATACGGCTGAGTTTGCCAGCAGAGTCTAAAAACACCATGATCAGATGACGGCCTGCAATTTTGGCTTGCATCACCAAACACTGCCCAGCCTCAGAGATGTAACCTGTCTTTTGAAGACCAATGTCCCAATTGGGATTTTTGACCAATCGATTGGTCGTGTGAAAACTCATCACCCTGGAGCCAACCTCAACAGAATGGCTTGCCGACGTGGATAACTCCCTGAGCAAAGAGTCTTGATAAGCATGCCCCACCAAGGTGGCCAAATCTTTTGCACTGGATTGATTTTTGCTGGACAAGCCAGTGGGTTCAAAATAGCTGGTGTCCTTCATGCCCAGTTGCAGCGCTTTTTCATTCATTTTTTGAACAAATGCACCCAAACCACCCTCTGGAAAGGTGCGACCCAAGGCATGTGCAGCGCGGTTCTCGCTGGCCATCAAGGCCAAATGAAGCAACTCACCACGGGTCAATGTGGTGCCCACCCTCAACCTCGATGAGCTGCCTTTTTCCATGTCCACGTCGTCATCCGTGATGGTGATGGGTTGAGATAAATCCAATTTGTTCTCGCTCACAATCAAACCCGTCATGAGCTTGGTGATGGAAGCAATGGGTAAAACCGCTTGATCGTTTTTACTCAGCAGCACTTCATGCGTGTCTTGATCAATCACATAGGCAACGCTGGATTTGAGCGACAAGTCATCGGACAATTGATGCAAGCCAGCCAATTGACCGTAGGAAGGCCTTAAAGGGACAGACACCCGTTTGATGGATCGTTTCAATTTAACGGCTTTGTGCCTAACGGTACCATCCTTGGATTTGACGAGTGTCACGTTTTGATCATTCGTCGAGGACACTTTTGCCTGAGCCCATCCGCTCAACAAGCAAAGTACACAACTCATCCAAATTAGTTTGATCAAAACATTTCCCCTTTTTTTAGCCAACTCTGTGCAACACTTTATAGGATCGACAGGTCACTTGTAAACTGTACACAACACTTCTTGAATCAGGGCTTGCCTGCTCTCGCACTTGAACGGTGCAAGAGGGACCCCCCAACAACACCCTTTTTTGCAAAGGCCGTGAAGGTTTTGAGACTTTTAAGACCCCAAGCCTTCGCACTCTTGCCATCAAGATGAGCGCAAGTGTATCAACAAATAAAAAATCATGCAAGATCAATGACTTGCATGATTTTTGTAAAGTTGCTTAAATAACCACGATCCAAGCTTCGGTTTTTATTTAAAAAAACTAAAATTTGCCTCTCAATCAAGGTCTCTTGCCTCTCAAAGCACTAGGGAGAAGCACACCTCTAAGTGTTTACCCTTGGGCTGCGACGCGATCGGATTTGTTTTGCAGTTTGTTCAGGGCACTCAAATAGGCTTTGCTCGAGGCCACCACAATGTCGGGATCAGATCCCACGCCATTGACCACACGGCCACTGTTTTGCAATCGCACGGTGACCTCTCCTTGAGACTCGGTTGAGCCGCTGATGGCATTGACCGAATAGAGGACCATTTCGGCACCGCTTTTGACAAAGTTTTCAATGGCTTTCAAGGAGGCGTCGACAGGGCCGTTGCCGTTCGACTCGCTTTTGACTTCCTTGCCATGGACCTTAAAGACGATGCTGGCATGTGGTTTTTCCCCTGTCTCACTTCTTTGAGACAAGGACACAAAGGAGAACTGCTCTTGCGCTTGACTGACGCTTTCATCACTGACCAAAGCCAATATATCTTCATCAAAGATATCGCTTTTGCGATCAGCCAATTCCTTGAATTTTGAAAACGCGGTGTTGATATCGGCCTCACCTTCAAGTTGAACGCCCAAGTCTTGCAGTCTTTGTTTGAACGCATTGCGACCACTTAACTTGCCCAAGACAATCTTATTGGCACTCCAACCCACGTCCTCAGCTCTCATGATCTCGTAAGTGTCTCTGGCTTTCAAAACACCGTCTTGGTGAATACCAGAGGCATGAGCAAAAGCATTGGCCCCCACCACCGCTTTGTTGGGCTGCACCACAAATCCCGTGGTTTGACTCACCATTTTGCTGGTGGCCACAATGTGCTTGGTATCGATACCCAGCTCCAAGCCGTAATAGTCCTTGCGGGTTTTGACCGCCATGACAATCTCCTCCAGTGAGCAGTTGCCTGCTCGCTCGCCCAGGCCATTGATGGTGCACTCCACCTGCCTAGCCCCGCCCATCATCACGCCCGCCAAGGAGTTGGCCACCGCCATGCCTAAATCGTTGTGACAGTGAACGGACCAAATGGCCTTGTCGCTGTTGGGAATGCGCTCGCGTAAATTTTTAATGAACTGGCCATACAGCTCTGGGACCGCATAACCCACCGTGTCCGGCACATTGATGGTCGTTGCCCCTTCGGCAATCACGGCTTCAATCACCCTGCATAAAAAATCTTCATCGCTTCTGTAACCGTCCTCTGGACTGAACTCGATATCGGCGAGCAAATTTTTAGCAAACCGAACGGACAGTTTCGCTTGCTCGAGCACTTGCTCAGGGCTCATGCGAAGTTTCTTCTCCATATGAAGTGCCGAGGTCGCTATGAAGGTGTGAATTCGCCCGCGTTGCGCACCTTTAAGTGCCAAAGCGGCCTGACTGATGTCTCGATCGTTGGCCCTTGAGAGTGAGCAAACGATGGACTCCTTGATGGTGTTTGCAATGGCTTTCACGGCTTCAAAGTCACCGTTGGAGCTTGCCGCAAAACCCGCCTCGATCACATCCACTTTCAAACGTTCCAGTTGACGTGCGATGCGCAACTTTTCATCCTTGGTCATGGAGGCCCCTGGCGACTGCTCTCCATCTCTTAAAGTGGTATCAAATATGATCAATTTATCGGCCATGACTTACTCCTTAAGCATTTAACTTCTTTTGACTATTACCAACTTATCCACACCACACAACAAAAAAGCCCGTTGCAACTGCATACGGGCTTTTTGGGGTTTGAACGCTCGCGTCTAACTCCGCCCGTTAAAGCGCAGCAGTAGAAGCGTTAGCATTTTGTTCATGGGTGAATTTTAACACAAATACTTGACCTGCAAAGTTCAGGTCTTGAGCTCGTTGTTTTTTAGCTTTGGGGGTGTCGCGCTTGATCTTCCTTATCCGCCTCAAGATCATGAAGGCCTGACTCCTCAGGCTCGTCGGTGGATGTACTGATC
Source organism: uncultured Burkholderiales bacterium (assembly GCA_903842945.1). GTDB lineage: Bacteria > Pseudomonadota > Gammaproteobacteria > Burkholderiales > Burkholderiaceae_C > Limnohabitans. Next base: position 33,103 of record CAIMNS010000049.1, on the reverse strand, counting down.
ACACTTGCTTGTAATCCGCTCGCTTTTCTCCAAGCATAGATGACGTAGCCTGATAAGCCATAGGCTACAAACAATGCAAACAAAACGGTAGGTGGATGAATGTTGATGACAGCGATGATCAGAGCGAGCAAAACGATGGTCGCAAAAGGCACGCTTTTCTTCATTTGAACATCTTTGAAGCTGTAATAAGGTGCGTTGGTGACCATGCTCAAGCCTGCGAACAAACAAAGCGCAAACATCCCCCATGCAACACTTGGACCGTCAATGCCCGCTTCATTGATCAACCAAATGAAACCCGCGATGACCGCCGCTGCAGCTGGGGAAGGCAGACCTTGAAAAAACCGTTTATCGACCACGCTGGTGTTGACATTGAACCTGGCCAAGCGAAGAGCAGCACAAGCGCAGTACAAAAATGCAGCAATCCAGCCCCAACGACCCAGGCCCTTCAAGGCCCACTCATAAGAAATCAAGGCCGGTGCTGCGCCAAAGGACACCATGTCGGCCAAAGAATCCATTTGCTCACCGAAAGCGCTTTGCGTATTGGTCATGCGGGCCACGCGACCATCTAAGCTGTCCAAAATCATGGCACAAAAAACTCCCATGGTGGCCGCGTCAAAGCGCTCGTTCATCGCCATCACGATGGAATAAAACCCCCCAAACAAAGCTGCCAAGGTCACCAAATTGGGCAGCATGTAAATGCCTTTGCGGGGTTTTCTAGAGCTCAGTTTGACCTCTGGGACTTCAAGGGGATTCATCGCGTTCAATCCTTTAAATACATGCACCTGAATGCGGGAAGCCCATCAGCTTAATTTGGCCAAAATGGTCATGGTCGCAGAGACTTTATCTCCAGGCGACACTTTCACAATCGCATCGATAGGCAAGTACACATCCACTCGAGAGCCAAACCGGATAAATCCGTAGCGCTGACCTTTTTGGAGTTGTTCTCCCACCTGAACATAACAAAGAATTCTTCTGGCAATCAGACCAGCAACTTGGACCAAGGTGATGGTTTTAGGCTGACCTGCAAATTGCGCATCGATGACCATGGCATTGCGCTCATTTTCTGTGGAGGCCTTGTCTAAATCTGCGTTGAAAAACTTTCCAGGAAAATACTCGATCTTGCTCACTGTGCCATTCACGCTCACTCGGTTGCTATGGACATTGAACACATTCATGAAGACACTGATCAAAATCGCTTCGCGGTTGGCGTAGGGATCAAAAGCCCGCTCGACCTTGATGACGCGACCGTCCGCTGGAGACAACACCGCATCCTCTTCACTTGGAACTTCTCTAGGGGGGTCACGAAAAAACTGGATGACAAAAACACACATCAGATCAAAGAGCAAACCCCAAGCCCATCCCCCCTGCCAATGGGCGACAACTGCGGCAATCAAACTCAAGGCAATGTAGAGCCAACCTTCTCTTGCCAAAATAGGATGTGGGTAATTCAAGGGGCACCTTTGTTAAATCTGAATGACTTTGATTGTAATGGTCACAAGGTGCTTTTCTATTCACCCCTAGAAATGAGTTTTTTTTAAATGAAATCAAACACTTAGGATAAGCAAATCGACCCACAAGGCAAGCTCATTGATGGATCAAGCGCCAAAAAATACATGCCCGGCTGTAGCGAGATGATGGAACACGCCAAAAAAGAAGCCGTTAACTGGATCACGCTGGCAGTTAACGGCGGGACGGATCAAAACATAGAAAGGTCTAGAGTCGCAAAATCAGCATCTTCAAATGCTCCCCTATCCTCTCATTGCGAACACTCAAAAAGTTGAATGCGAAAAGACCAATCAAGGCAATTGAAATTCCAAGTGCCGTCGCGTAAAGAGCCGTTCCAATGCCTGCACTCACACCTGCAGGGTCAGACATACCAGATTTAGACAAGGCCAAAAAAGTATCCACGATACCGAAAATGGTCCCCAAGAGGCCCATCAAGGGCGCGGCAGTGACGATCGTGTCAAGTATCCAAAGCCTGGCACCCAATTCATCTTTGGCGTGAATGAACGCTGCATCAGCTCGGTCATGTTGAACGGACTCAGGAAAATTTTGAGCTTTGTCATCAAGGATTTTTTGAACCATCTCAGACACAACATCTTTTCCTAACAAAGTGCTAACAGAGCCCTTTTGCGACTCAACGCAGAGCGTCAACTGCTTGGCCCGCTTTAAATTCATACTGGAGAAGATGATCCTCTCTACGCTCACCACAGTTGCAATGATGGCAGAGATGATCATCAACCCAAACGAAGCTTGGTGTAAAAACTCAGTCATGTAGGTTTAGAAATCAGTGCCAAATGACATGCTGACAAACCTCGGGGCTCCAACGTAATAGCTGGGAAAACCACCGCCTTGTGAACTTGGTGCCGTTGTCGAGGTGGTGATGTTTGAACCACTTCCAGAGTTGGCAATCAAATAGTTCTTGTTGAACAAGTTGCTCACGTTCAAACGCACGGTGGGGCTCTTAAAGAAAGTGCCATTTTCAAAGCGATATCCTGCATTCAAGTCAAAAACGGTATAGGCATCCAAGAACTCATCGTTGACAAGTGTTGTGAAGCGCTTGCCCGTGTATTTGCCAGACAAGGACGCGAGATAAGGACCTGAAGCGTATTGAACTGAAGCACCGTACATCCACTCAGGTGTATCTGGGAACATCGAGCCAGACGTTGGCAGTGTGCTGGTTGCAGTTGCGGGGAAGTTGTTTAAGATTTTACTTTGTGTGTACGTTGCAGAACCAAACACACTCCAGCCGTTGACTGGCTTGGATCCCATTTGCAACTCTAAACCCTTGATGGTCGAGTCGCCAACGTTGTAGTCAGTGTAAGTGGCTGTATCGGGATTGAAACCAGAAGCAAGACGATTTTTGAAGTTGACTTGGAACAAGGAGATAGAACCCTTGATGTCACCTTCTGTGATGCGCAGTCCGGCTTCAGTGGCGACCGAGGTCTCAGCTTGAATGGAGTTGTTGGGAACTAGCTTATACCCAGTCAAAGCGCCATTGGCATAAGTGCCACCGGTGACCCAGCTTGACAAAACGAAGTTAGACGGTGCGCGCATGTTTTGAGAAACATTGGCATAAGCTTGCAAAGCGTCGTCGATTTTGTAACGAGCACCTAAAGAAACCAAAGGCTTGGCATAGGTTTTGTCAGCAGAATAATCTGCGCCCAAACCCGAGCCACTAGATGCATAGTTGGTGAAGTCACGCTTGATAGAAGAGAATCTCACACCGGGAATGATGTCCAAACGACCCATGGAAATGGTGTCTTGTAAGAACAAGGAATAACCGGTGGAGACAGTTTTGTAGTTTCTACCTTCATACAAACTGCCATCGTTGTAACGCAACAAATTGTTTCTCAACCACAAATCAGAAATGGTCCCGTTGTTGTCCAAGGTGGTAGCGGGTTGAGTTTGACGGTGGCGGGCTTGCTCCATCCACAGTCCAGCTAGGATCTTGTGATCACCTAAATCGTAATTGGCTTTGAACGTGATACCAGGACGGTTCGTCTGGGTCACACTTCCACGGTAGATGCCCACGGTGTCCGTGGTGTTGCCATTTTTGTTGATGTCAGCAATACCTCCGCGAAATCCTGTGCTGGACTCAGCAAGAGTTGTTTGTTGGGTACCACCGGTGCCATAACCGTACCAAAAGTAAGGCTCTGCACTCAAGGTCAATTTGTCATCGATTCGAGTTTGCAAACGCGATGTGAAAAGATAGTTCTCAAAGGGATTCAAAGAGTAACCATAGTAGGCCAACTTGGCTCTTGGCACTGCACCAGCGCTGCTCGTACCAAAATTGGCCGTGGTGTTCTCATTGCCAGAAGCCAAGTGTTGCGGCACAGATGAGCTGAAGTCAAGCGATGAATTTTGAGCATTCTCCCCTTTGGTCAAAGTCAAAAAATTGCTGTTGACTGCAAAGTTATACAGCAAGTTGGATGTCAATGTTGTGTTGTCGGTCAGTTTCCAATCCATACCGACATCGATGTGATGACGGTTCGCCGCACCGAGTCCTTTGAACTTGTCGACTTGAGCGGCTGAGTAAGATACAAAAGCTTTGAAAGGATGTTCCTTGCCAATCAAACCTGTATCCAAGCGTAAAAACGAACGCTTGAAATTCAAGTCCCCCAAAGAGCCCGTGAATCTGCCACCAAAGGTGTCTTTGGGTGAGCAACTGACCATACCAACGTTACCCCCTGAGGCGCCCACATGAGGAGCATCTGTATCCACAGATCCCTGGGTGATGAAGACTTCACACATGTTTTCAATATCAGAATACTCTTGTGGATAAATCGCAAAGTTACCAGAGTCGTTCACAGGAGCTCCATTGATGGTGAAACCCATCTGGGAGCTGTCAAAACCTCTGACCCTTAAATTACCGCCAAAAAGTCCTGTCGCATCGTAGCTAGAAGCATTGACACTGGGCATCAAATTCAAAACTTGGAAAGCATTTGCTGTTGGACGCTCTTTGTCAATCATCGCTTTGGTGACTGTGCTTTTTGTTTTCACACTGTCTTCATCAATCAAAAGTCCATTGCCTAAAGCATCGCCTTCACCCGTGATTTTGACTGTACCCACATCGGTAGGTGCCTTTTGTGCCAAAGCGGATGAAAAATAACCGGTGCCCAAAAGAGCAATGCTCAACAAGGACAGCTGAAAGACACGATTCGACTTCTTCATTTTTTTCTCCTAAAAATAATTAACAAAAACTAATTGAATCCAACAAAAACTAACAAAAAAACTATTGCGCCTCCAGCGTGTAGCTGAGGGTCGCAGAAAACTTGTGTGCGCTTTCACCCACATAGGCCTCATCAGGAAAAGCAGGATAAAAACCATTCTTCAAAGTTTTCAAAGCCTCTCCATCCAATAAATTCGAACCCGATGAGCTCATCACACCCACACCCAAAACCTGCCCGCTTCTGGAGATTTCCAACCACACACGCACCGCACCTTGTGGCCTGGTGAGCCTGGCTTCACGGCTGGTGGGATAGCGCTTGATTTTTTCCAAGTAAGCTCTTAGTTGAGCTTCATAAATACTGGCGACAGAGGATGCCGCTGGCGCTGAAGCTGGCGCTTGTGCGGGGAGTGCAACTGGGGGCGGTGCTTGATGCACTTGAGGTTTTTCGATCGGCAATGGGGCCTCAGCTTGCTTCACCTCCCTTGGCGCTTCTGTTGCAAACGGCGATGTCACCTGCTTTGGCATGACCATCTCTGGCTTTTTGAGCATCTCTTGCTTTTCAATCACCTTCTTCACAGGCTCTTGAGGCTTGATGATTTCAGGCGCTGGGGGCGACTCGATGAAGGCGGTCATTTCAAGCTCATTGTTTCGGGACAATTCGAGGGCTGAGAATTGAATCAACCATAAAATCAACACACCAAAAAAAAAGGCGCTGGCATAAGAGATGGGATCTCTTTTTTCATAAGTCCAAGCAAGAGCGGCACTCATTTTTACTGCTTTTTCTTTGCCGCAATGGTCATGGAATCAATCCCATTGGACTTGAGCATGTCCATCACATCGACCAATCGCTGCAAGGGAGATAGTTCATCGCCGTTGATGATGACCGCCAAGCGAGCGCTGGAGGGCCTTGATGTAATGTTGTTGGATTTGGCTTCATTTTGGTTTTTGATCGCCAACAAAGAAGCCTTCAAACCTTCAAGAGAGGCAAATGTTTGTCCTTCGAGTTGGTAAGTACCATCAGAACCTATGCCCAAGATGACCCGAACGGGTGGGTGTTCTTCTTTGACCGAGTTGGCACTGGGCAAGTTCATCTTGATGCCCAAAGCAGGTATCACGTTGATGCTGATCAGTACAAAAAAAACCAACAAAAACATCATCACATCGATCATTGGGATGATTTCTATTCGTGACTTTTTCCTAGCTTGTTGAGGGAATCTTCGCATGGAAGTATTGTGCTAAAACTTGGTTACATTCTTGTGACAGACATGGATAACCCTTGGCCCGAAACATGAACGTTTCAATAGAGCGACAATCCAATTCGATCATTTCATATTACTTTTGGATTCAATGGTTTTGATTTACATTTCACAATTTAAAAAGGCACCGATTTGGTGCCTTTTTAAATCCATCCTTGACTTCACGATGGATTCAAAACGATCTCTTTCAAAAGATGCCTTGCATCATTTTTTTGCTCAACAATACCCAGCAATTGACACAACAGCGGGTACACCTCGATGTTTTCAATCAAACCCAATTCACCAGGTTGGATGCGAAAACCCGAGGCCAAAAAGAGTCCATGCATTTCAGGCAAAAAGGGGTCAAACCCGTGCTGACCCAGGGGTCCTTTTCGACTGGGATTGGCCGTGACGGTGTAGCCCATGTCAGACACACAAACAATTTCAGGAATTCTTGGATGCCGTCCAAACTTATAGCGCTCGGGCAAGTTGCTTTTTTCATGGCATTGCAGATGGGACTGAAGAGACAAGGTCTGGAGAACTTGAGCTGCATTTTCACCATGGAGTCTGACAGCTGAAGTGGCACCTTGCCACTCCCACTTGGCTTTAGGGAAATCTTTGAGCCACTGACTGACATCAAGGGATTTATCCAAAGGCGTGTTGGCCATGCCGTGATCAGAAACGATCACCAGGGTGGTTTTTTCTCTTAAACCCAAGCTAGAAAGTGCTTGCAGCAATTTCCCTAGGGTCTGATCTACTTTAGCGACTGCTTGTTTGACCTGTTCGCTATCGGGTCCAAACTCATGCCCAGCAGAGTCCACATCGGAGAGGTACAGTGTGGCGAAATGGGGTCTTGAAGACTCACCTCTAGACAACCATGTCAACAAGTGCTCAAGTCTCTTGTCGTGAGACATGCCATGCTCATACCTGACCCAATCGTTGGGCCGCCCACCGTTGATTTCAACTTCAGAACCGGGCCAAAACATGGCAGAAGCAATCCCGCCTTGTTGCCTTACATTGTTCCAAATCGGTGTGGTTTGCGTCCACCAAAAAGGGTTCTCAACGGCCTCTCTTGAACCCAAGGTAAAGAGCTGATCTGTTGTCGGATCGGTCATGGTGTTGTTCACAATACCATGGTGATCGGGGGTGAGGCCTGTGACCAAACTCACAAAATTTGGAAAAGTCAAGGACGGGAAGGCAGAGATAGATCCTTTTGCAAGGACCCCAGTTGATACCAGAGAATTCAAATTCGGTGAGACGCCTAAATTCAAATAACTTGGCTTAAAACCATCGATCCCAAGGAGAAGGACCAATGGCTTTTTTGGCGCGTTGCTTTGAGCAAAGCTGTTGAGGGTCAATGCACAAAGGCAGTGAAGGACAAAGACAAGGAAGGCGTGTTGAAAAGAAAGACGGTTGATCATTTTTAAGGCCATTGGTTATCGTTAGACCATGTGAAAAAACTCAGGCAAGGCAATCGTGAGTATGGGAAGCCACGAGATGATCACAGTGCCAACAAAAATTGCGATCAATGCAGGCCAAATAGAGATGGCCACCTCCTTCAAGGGCTGGTTAAAGACCGCTGAGGCAAAATAGATATTCATGCCGGCAGGTGGACATAAAAATCCCATCTCCATGTTGGCCAAAAAGATGATCCCGAAATGAATGGGATGAATGTCATAGGACATGGCCAAAGGCAACAACAAAGGCACCAACACCACAATGGCCGCATAGATTTCCATGAGGGCCCCAGCAAAAAATAAAAATACATTGAGGGCCAATAAAAAAACGTACCTGTTGCTGGTGATGCTTTGAACCCATTGGATGGCCAGGTCAGGAATTCCTGCATCGATCAAGTAATTGGTCATCCCAAGGGCCATGCCAAGCACCAGCATCACGCCTCCAATGATTTGTGTGCACTTGAGCAAGGACTGCTTGAATTGATCCACGCTCAACTCTTGGTTAAAGATCATTTGCGTGACAAGGGCATAAACAGCCGTGATCGCAGCGCTCTCTGTCGGGGTTGCAAATCCACTGACCAAAGAGCCAATGGCAACAAAGGGCGTGAAAATCTCCCATTTGGCATCCCACAACGCATGCCTTAATTTCAACCAAGAAAAAACATGCACATGCTCATTTGAAGCAACTAGATTGTCCTGCTTCAAATAGCCACCAAAGACCAATAAAGACAAAACCATGACCACCGCAGGCACGATACCAGCCAAAAACATGGCATTGATCGGAACGCGAGCAATGATCGCATACATGATCAATGGCACAGAAGGTGCCAGCAAAACGCCAAGTGCGCTGGCACTGGTTACCAGACTGATCCCCCTTTTTTTGGAATAGCCCGTGTCACTTAACAATTGAAGCAACAGACCCCCAAGCGCCAAAATGGTCACGCCACTGCCTCCGGTAAAAGCCGTAAAAAATGAGCACAAAACGGTCGCTGCAAAGACCGTTCCCCTCACGCCCGTGCCAAACATGGCCATGAAAACTTGGCCCAAACGCTTGGCTGACCCCGTGGACGCAAAGACCAAGCCCGCCAGGGTGAACAAGGGCAATGCGGGCAATGAAGCATTGACGGTGATTTGGTAATGTGACAGGGCCACCGAAGACAATGGCAAACCCTCTTGCCAAAACAAGCCCAAGGCCAAGGCTGCAATGATGGAGAAGATAGGTGCCCCACCTAAAAACATCACCACCAAAACAACCAACACAAACCCCATGGACCCCATGGACCCTGCATTCGACTCAAGATACTGAAAGAGCAAATAACTGACGGCCGTCATGCCTAGAATAGACATCGCCTTCGGCAGGTTTGATTGCAAACCTTGCGTGATGATTTGCCAACTCAAAAGCAAAAACCCAACAGGCATCACCAACTGAAAAATCCAAATTGGAATCGAGTAAGCCAGCATTTGATGGGCCGACCTTTCTGTGCTCACAAAATGCCAACAAGCCCAGCACAAGAGGCCACAAATTAAACTCGACAAAAGACGCGCTGGGACCTGAAAAGAGTAAAAAATCACACCAATGCTTGAAAGATGTCCAAATCGATAGGCCGCTATGGCACCAAACATCGACATGACCAGACCAAAGTGCTGAACCAAGATGGGAGCGTTCTCAATGCCTTTACCAAAAATGGGGCGGGCAAGGATTTCAACGACGGGGATGATGGCCATCAACAGCAAAGCAAGGGATGAAATCAATTCATCCAGTTTGAAGGGATTCAACTTCACTTTTGCTTGCCGGCTCTGAATGCATTCAAATGTTTGAACACTTCATCAAACGTTTCTGCGGGCACCATCGTGCCCCTGATCTTGGGGTAGAGGTTCGCGGCCAAAGTATTCCACTCTTTCATTTGCTCGGGGCTTGGCTTGTTCACCACCAAACCTCTCTTTTTCATGGCCTCAACGGCCTCTTCAACTTCCAAACGGGCTTTGATCCTGATTTGGTCTCCCGCCTTTTCACCAGCCGATCGAACCACGTCTTGGACTGCAGGGCTCATCTCATCCCAGGCTTTTTTGGTGATCACCAAGGCCCCAACCACAGGCGCCCAGTTGATCTCAAGCATGTTGTTGGCCGTGTTGTAAATTTGACTGGCCATCGCAAAGTAAGGCGTCGAAGGCACCACAGAAATCATGCCTGTTTGTATGGAGGGCAAAATGTCCGTGGTCTCCAAAGGAACTGGTGTATAGCCCAAGTTCTTCATGATCTCTTGCTGCTCGGGTTCTCCCCCCCAAGAAAAAAACTTCATTTTTTTATAGTCGTCGGGTTTGAAGGCAGGTTCCTTTGAAAAAAACCTGACCCAGCCTGCATCCCCCCAGGCCAGGACAACAAACCCCTTTTCTAAAAACTTCTTTTCCATGGCGGGGCGCAACTTTTCCCTGACGAAATCGACCTCTTCCCAAGTTCTAAAAAGCAAGGGCATGGATTGCAAAGCACTGATGGACGGTTCAATCTCCTTCAAACCCACGACAGACAAGAGTGCTCCTTGAAGTTGCCCAATTCGCATTCTTCTGGCCAACTCTGTCTCCCCGCCTTGACTGCCGTCTGCGTAAACGGTGTATTTGGAGTTGGCTCCCGCGGCGCTCTTCCATGCCTCAGCCACATCAATGAGTTGCCTGTAATACAAAGAATTTTTAGGCGCCAAGGTCCCTATCCTCAGGGGTTTGTCCGCCGCAAAGGCGAGCGATCCCCAAGTAAGAAGCAGGCAACAGGAAAAGATTCGTGCGAGAGGTCTAAAATTCATCTTCAACTTTCAAGTAACTCTTGTGCGTTATCAAGCAACCATTGTGCACGAAGTCGCATGGCCTCATTTTGTAAACTTGGATATTTCAATGCAATGTCGATGGCCTTGCTAAGGAGTTGCTCAAACATCTTCTTGTCTTTCATGGCGACAGCAACTCGTTCTGCCTTTGACACAAAGGGACCTGCGTTTTGATCTTTTGAGTACTGAAGGGCCAGATCGAAATAGTGTGTTGCCAAGGGTTTTGAACCGTTGGGGTTGGCCCACTCAAAAGTCCCCATCAAACTGGCCAAGGAGCCCTGTGAGTAGGAGGGATCCAATTTCCATGCCAAACTGGCCAATCGCAAGGCCACCGGAAAATCTGCCACCAAGTCGGGCATGTCCTTGGCGCTTGAAATCCAACCCCCCAAAGAAGCAGCAGACCAATACAGCAGTCCCACGGAGCTGACTGGTAAGACGATAGGATCGGTAGAATTTGGCGCCCTCAGCCTTGCCTCAAAACCTGTGAAGCTCAAGTTCAAAGCTTTGATACCGTGTTTGTAGGCACGCGCATACATCTTGGATGCTCGCTCTCTGATGATCTCAGCGCTTTTGTAATCACTGGCCTCCAGCTTGTCCGCTTCAAATGCAATAAAAGTGTAGGCGTACTGCGTAAAACCACTGCAAACGGTCTCAGCCAGTTTTAAATTAGCAGGAGAGCGGATCAATAAATTTTCCGTCAACTTCAAGTAAAAAGGACTTGCATCGCGTGCCAACCATAGATCTTGCTCATTGTCATCGTCTGACACCAAGTTCTTGGCCACTTGATCAATGACAAAGGTGTTCATCGCACAGCCGGATATCGCTAAAGAGGCCATGACGATGCCAGCAAAAGAAAAGAATTTTTTAACCCAAGAATTTGACATTTATGTGTCCAATATTTGGCAAATATGTTACCCCATGAGCATTAAAACTTTGTGACATGTCGAAGCTTTAAGCCCGTATTTTTATCAAAAACAAAGGGGCCAACAACCCTGCAGAAAACATCATGGATGGAAATTGAAAATTTTAAGTCACGGAAAAGTAATAAAAGTAACATTCAATTGAAATATTAAGGGTTCACAATTGCGCACATATCTTCAAACACAAGGATTTATTTCAACCATGAACGCAGCTCCAAATCCAACTCTAAGTCTCAAGAAGTCAAAAGTACTGTTGAAGAACGCTGTTTTTGGGCATAAATCCAAAGCAAGTTTGAAGGATAAGATTTTCGCCATGTGGTTCGATCGCCTGGTTTACACACAAATTTGGGAAGACCCCATTGTGGACATGAAAGCTTTAGACATCCAAGCCACCGACCACATGCTGACCATTGCCTCGGGCGGCTGTAACGCTTTGTCTTATCTCATGGCCAATCCCGCAAAGATTTCTGTTGTGGACCTGAACCACGCGCACATTGCTTTGAATCACTTGAAAATTGCGGCTCTCAAGACGCTAGAGTACCATGAAGACTTCTTCAGATTCTTTGGGGTCGCCAAGTCCACCAGCAATGTCAGAATCTACAACGCCATCATCTCCCCTCAACTCGATCAAGAAAGCCGGGACTACTGGGAAAGTGGCCCATTTGGATCCAAGAGGATTCAAATGTTTGCCAAAGGCTTTTACAAATATGGACTGCTGGGTCAAATCATTGGCATCATCCACATGGGGGCAAAATTGCACGGCGTCAAGCTGTCTGAACTTTTAGAACAAAAAACTGTCGAAGATCAAAAGCAGTGGTTTGATCAAAAGGTCGCAAAGATTTTCGACTCTAGGTTGGTGACCAAAATTGCTAGCAGCCCCTATGCACTGTACAACCTTGGGATTCCCCCAAGCCAGCACCTGGCTTTGTGTGACAACAAACCAGAACAGATGTCTGAAATCCTCAAACAACGGGCTAGGCAGTTGGCAACGGTTGTCCCCATCAAGGACAACTATTTTGCATGGCAAGCCTTTGCTAGAAAATACGATGAGACGGGTCAAAGCGCTTTGCCCCTTTATTTGGTCAAAGAGAATTACGCTTTCCTTCGCGAGTCCATCCATAAAATCTCAATAGAACACAACAACATCAGAGACAAACTGATCAAGTTAGGCCCTGAGTCGGTTGATATTGTGAACCTTTTGGACGCTCAGGACTGGATGACACCTCAAGAGCTGACCGCTGTGTGGACGGCCATTACCCATGCGGCCAAGCCAGGCGCAAGGGTCATCTTTAGGACGGCCGGCTCCCATTCCCCTGTTGATGCTTGCCTGACAGGCCCCTTGGCCAATGTGTGGACCAGAGATCACCAAACTTCTGACCTCTTGGGCCCACAAGATCGATCAGGAATCTATGGTGCCTTGCATTTGTATCGATTAAACCCTCGATGAGTCCAGCCCCCTGGGGTCATTCACTCTCAGAGTGGATGCTGAACGCTGGCGCAGAACTTCATTGGGAGCAAGGCGACTTGCCTGTCACCGTGACCAGCGAGCAAAAACCTTTACCCGCTTGTTACATCACTTCACCCAAAATTGCCTGGTTTGACTATGCGGCCGATGAGCTCCAGGGACCCTTCATTTTAAAAATGTCCCTCAAGGCCTTGTCGCATTTGGCCAATTGGATTGGCATGAGTAAAAACGCCATCGTTGGGAACTTTCCCATATCGACCAATGTATGGGAATCGGTCAAAGACTCGGCCATATGCGAGGCCAGTCGTTCTTTGATACTGAAGAAATTAAAGCGCTATCTGTTTGTGCGGAATTTACTGTCACATCAACACGGCTCACTCCTGACTGAGCTTCAAGGCATGGGCTTTGTTGCATTACCTGCGCGTGTCATTTATGAATTCGATCTACGAATGGGCGTGCAAAGCAAACCTTCACACCTCGCAAGAGATTTAAGTGCCCTCAAAAAATCCCACCTCAAGGTCTCAACTCTAGACACGATCGATGACCTTCAAGCTGAACGCATGCAAGCCTTGTATGAGCTCATTTACATCAAAAAACACAGTGTCTTCAATGCCAATTACACACCTGTTTTTTTCAAAGACATGATCAACTCCAAATGGATGTCTTGCTTGAGCTTGATGAACGAGGAAGGTGACATGGTGGCCTTTGCTTTGCTGCACCAAGTTGGGGACACCTTGACTGTTCCCGCTTTGGGTTATTGGGAGAGTGCAACCGGGCCGGGCATCTATCGGCTCTTGTTTGCCTCTATCTACAACTACACCCTAGAGCGACAACTGCTGCTCAATTACAGCTCAGGCGCAGGTGACTTCAAGCGCAAGCGCGGTGCGCGAGGCCGACTTGAGTATACTGCGGTCAAAGCGCCAAGCTCTTTTTTAAACTGGAAATCTCGACTGCTCAGTTGGATTGGAAAAAAAACCGAACATTTGACCGAGGATGATTTGATTCGATTGGGCGCTTGAAAGAGCAGTCCATTTAAATCGTTTCACTGGAAAGTCTGTGTATGGAAAATTATCAATCTTTGATTGGTGTCTCTTTGATCTTGTTGATCACCATTGGGGTATCTGAAAACCGCGCGCGCATTGACTACAAGAGCTTGGCCAAAGGACTTTTGTTTCAGTTTGTCTTGGCTTTGGCGCTCTTGAAAATACCTTTCATACAAAGTTGCTTGGGCACCTTGAACCAAAGTGTCCTTGAACTTCAAAAAGCCACCCAAGCGGGTACCTCACTGGTCTTTGGCTATTTAGGTGGAGGGCCACTGCCCTTTGAAGAAAAGTCTCCAGGCATGTCCTTTGTCCTTGGATTGCAAGCGCTGCCCTTGATTTTGATCTTCAGCGCCCTTTCAGCGCTGCTTTATTACTGGCGCGTTTTGCCAGTGCTCATTGGTTGTTTTGCTTGGTTGCTGGGAAAGATCTTGAATGTGTCTGGCGCCACGTCCTTTGCAAGCATTGCAACCGTTTTTGTGGGCATTGTTGAAGCACCTTTGCTGATCAGGCCTTATTTAAGTGGGCTCTCCAGGTCCGAATTGTTTGTCGTCATGAGCACTGGCATGTCAACCATTTCCGGCACCGTGCTCGTCATCTATGCAAGTTTTCTGCAAAACTCTGTCCCTCACGTGGTCACCCATTTGATCATCGCATCCTTGATCAGTGCACCCGGAGCCATTGTTTTGAGTTTGGTGGCCATTCCAAAAGATCCATCGCCTGAGAGCTCCTCCACTGAGGCCGAGTCTCATGGATTACAAAACCATGGATTGAGGGCTTATATCTCAGCATTGATTGAAAGCACCGATCAACACAGAAAATACCAAAGCACGATGGATGCCATCAGTGATGGCACCTATCAAGGCATGCGCTTACTCGCAAGTGTCATTGCCATGTTGATTGTTTTGGTGGCCTTGGTGTCTCTTGGCAACAGCATTCTTCAACTGCTGCCCCTTTGGGATGGCTCTGCTTTGACCATACAGCGCGTGATCGGCTGGGTGATGCAACCCTTTTCATGGACCCTTGGCATCGAATGGAAGGACACCCAAATCGCAGGACAACTGATGGGCACCAAATTGGTCTTGAACGAGTTCATTGCTTATTTGGATCTCTCAAAGTTGGACCCCAATGCCATGAGCGAACACTCCAGAGTGCTCATGACTTATTTGCTTTGTGGCTTTGCGAACTTCGGCAGCCTAGGCATTGTCATTGCGGGCATGGGTTCCATGGCACCTGATCGGCAAAGAGACATCGTTCAAATGGGCGCAAAGTCCCTGCTGATCGGAACACTGTCGACGTGTCTGTCTGCCGCTATGATTGCTTTGCTGCTTTTCATCTAAGGCATGTCAAAAAAAACCCTCTGACCAGCCACTTTTTGCGGCCAGACAGAGGGGTAGGCGTCAAACGCTCAGGAGCGATCAGTTTCTTGTTTGATCGACCAATTTGTTTTTGGCAATCCAAGGCATCATGGCGCGCAATTGCGCGCCTACTTTTTCAATCGAATGCTCAGCAGTCAGTCTGCGACGAGCGGTCATGCTTGGATAGTTGGTACGTCCTTCAAGGATGAAGCTCTTTGCATATTCACCCGTTTGAATTCTCTTTAATGCGTTGCGCATCGCTGCACGTGACTCTTCGTTGATCACTTCAGGGCCAGTCACATACTCGCCATACTCGGCGTTGTTAGAGATCGAATAATTCATGTTGGCAATACCGCCTTCATAAATCAAGTCAACGATCAATTTCAACTCATGCAAACATTCAAAATACGCCATCTCAGGGGCATAGCCCGCCTCAACCAATGTTTCATAACCCATTTTGATCAGCTCAACTGCACCTCCACAGAGCACCGCTTGCTCACCAAACAAGTCGGTCTCGGTCTCTTCTTTGAAGTTGGTCTCGATGATGCCAGCTTTGCCGCCTCCATTGGCCATGGCATAACTCAAAGCCAAGTCACGCGCTTTACCGCTTTGGTCCTGATGCACAGCGACCAAATGGGGAACACCGCCGCCTTGTGTGTACGTTGAACGAACAGTGTGTCCAGGCGCTTTGGGCGCAACCATCCAGACATCCAAGTCAGCGCGAGGATTGACTTGGTTGTAGTGGACATTGAATCCATGGGCAAACGCCAAAGAGGCTCCCTTTTTGATATTGGGTTCTACTTCTTTCTCGTAAACACTTGCAATTTGTTCGTCGGGCAACAAAATCATCACGACATCGGCCGCTTTGACCGCTGCGCCGACTTCCATCACGTTCAGGTTGGCTTTACCGACCTTGTCCCAGCTGGCGCCACCTTTTCTCAAACCCACCACAACCTTGACGCCGCTGTCGTTCAAGTTTTGTGCATGGGCGTGCCCTTGTGAACCATAACCAATGATGGCAACTGTTTTGCCTTTGATTAAACTCAAATCACAATCTTTATCGTAATAGACCTTCATGTTTTCTCCTGTAGATAGGGGTCGTTGTAAATTCAAACTCTTAAGATCCGCTCACCTCTGCCAATACCACAAGGACCGGTTCTCACGGTCTCAAGAATTGCGGTGCTGTCAACGGCTTGCAAAAATGCATCGTTCTTGGCCTGGTCGCCCGTCAGCTCAAGGGTATAACTTTTGTCTGTCACGTCGATGATGCGACCGCGAAAGATATCGGCCATGCGCTTCATCTCTTCACGCTCTTTACCGATGGCACGGACCTTGACCAGCATCAACTCGCGCTCCGTGTAAGGGCCCTCGGTCAAATCAACAACTTTGACCACTTCAATCAAACGGTTCAAGTGCTTGGTGATTTGCTCGATGACATCATCAGAACCCGCGGTTTGTAAGGTCATCCTGGACAAGCTGGGATCCTCGGTCGGGGCAACGGTCAAAGACTCGATGTTGTAGCCTCGAGCAGAAAACAATCCAACAACGCGAGACAAAGCACCCGGCTCGTTTTCTAAAAGTACTGAAATAATGTGTTTCAAAATGGCTTCCTCTTTTTGAGGCCCTCACCCATGCATGGGTCATGCTTGGGTTTGGCGGTCAATAGAATCAACAAAAAATAAATCTATGCTCATGCCTGCAAGAGGCATGCATCAAAGATCCTCGCTACCTAAGAGCATCTCAGTGATGCCCTTGCCGGCTTGGACCATGGGAAATACGTTCTCCGTGGGGTCGGTTCTGAAATCCATGAACACGGTCCTGTCCTTGAGCGCTCTGGCTTCTCTCAGAGCGGGCTCCACATCTTCGTGTCGCTCGATGAGCATACCGACGTGACCATAGGCTTGTGCCAACTTCACAAAATCAGGCAAAGCATCCATGTAACTGTGGCTGTAGCGACCTGAGTATTCAATTTCCTGCCATTGACGCACCATACCAAGGTAACGGTTGTTCAGTGCCACAATTTTGATCGGGGTGTTGTATTGCAAACAAGTTGAGAGCTCTTGGATACACATTTGTACCGAGCCTTCGCCCGTGACACAAAAAACCTCGGACTCAGGTTTTGCCAACTTGATGCCCATGGCATAAGGAATACCCACACCCATCGTACCTAAACCACCCGAATTGATCCAACGCCTGGGTTCGTCAAAACGATAGTACTGCGCGGCCCACATCTGGTGTTGACCCACATCAGAGGTCACATAAGCATCGGACTCTTTGGTCATGTTCCAAAGTGTTTCAACCACATACTGAGGCTTGATCACGGAGGTGTTTTTGCGGTCGTATTTCAAGCAATCTCTAGAGCGCAAAAGCTCCAAACTATCCCACCAAGCGGCCAATGCTTGGGGGTCAGATTTGAGTCCACTTTCTCGGACCATACCAATCATTTCGGTCAAGACCTCTTTGACGTCCCCCACAATCGGAATATCGACTTTCACACGCTTGGAGATGCTAGAAGGATCGATATCAATGTGAATGATTTTTCTCTCATTTTGAGCAAAATGCTTGGGATTGCCAATCACCCGATCATCAAATCGAGCGCCAACGGCGAGCAACACATCACAGTTTTGCATCGCGTTGTTGGCCTCAATGGTGCCGTGCATGCCCAACATACCCAGAAACTTTCTATCGGAGGCTGGATAGGCCCCCAAGCCCATGAGCGTGCTCGTGCAAGGCACGCCCAACATGTCCACCAAGGTTCTCAATTCGTGGGAGGCCTCGCTCATCAAGACACCACCACCCGTGTAAATAAAGGGACGCTTGGCATTTTGTAAGAGCTGCAGGGCCTTTTTAATTTGCCCTGAATGACCTTTTTTAACCGGTATGTACGAGCGCATCTCAATGCTCTCATGGTACCCGTGGTACATCGTCTTGTTGAAAGAGACATCCTTCGGAATATCAACGACCACAGGGCCAGGACGACCGGTTCTGGCAATATGAAAGGCTTTTTTAAGCGTCACAGCCAAGTCTTTGACGTCCTTGACCAAAAAATTATGTTTCACAATGGGTCGAGTGATTCCAACTGTGTCGCACTCTTGGAATGCGTCAAGCCCAATGGCGTGTGTTGGCACTTGGCCTGTGATCACCACCAAGGGAATGCTGTCCATGTAGGCGGTGGCAATACCAGTGACGGCGTTGGTCACGCCAGGTCCAGAAGTCACCAAGGCAACCCCCACATCGCCCGTCGCTCTCGCGTAGCCATCGGCCGCGTGCACTGCAGCTTGCTCATGACGGACCAACACGTGTTGAATGGTGTCTTGTTTGTACAAGGCGTCGTAAATGTACAAAACGGCGCCACCTGGGTAGCCCCAAACGTATTTAACGCCTTCGGCCTGTAAGGCTTTGACCATCACTTCAGAGCCCATCAGCTGAACGGGCGTCTCGTTGTAGACATGAAGTGGATTAACGGCAAGGCTTGAGGCTTGCGATTGATTGGAATCCATTTTTGAACCTTTGTGAATTTCTAACTGAAAAACCTTGGGTGCCTTTTCGTGCATTCTTATGGAATCACGTCAAGACTTAAGACCTGTAGCCATAAACGTTGATACGTCAAACCCAGACCCGTTTTTGTATGTTCGATTGAACACAGCCTCACATTATGTCATTTTTTTTGCAAAGAGTAAAAAACTTAACAATCTTTTGTATTAATTATGGTTTAATTACCTCTGAAAAATACACTGCGAACCTCGCTTCAACAGCACCATTTGGACTCCTCTTCGCCTTGGCCACAGAAAAAGAACTCTCTGACTTTCTAAAAAGCGTTGAAAAACGAGCTTTCAAGCGCTCTGTTTATCATGTGAGGGACGAAGATGCAGCGCTAGACATTGTCCAAGACAGCATGATGAAATTGGCAGAGCATTACGCCGACAAGCCAATCAATGAGTTGCCCATGCTGTTTCAAAGGATTTTGTCCAACACGACGCTTGACTGGTTCAGGCGCCAAAAAACAAAAAACGCCCTTTTTTCCAATTTCAATGATTTTGAATCTGATTCTGGAGCCGATGAAATGGATTTTTTGGACATCAAGGCACCCGAACATGACACTTTGATGGGCGAAAGTGCTGAGCAGAATTTTTCTCACACCCAAAATGTCCAGGAAATCGAAGAAGAGATAAAAAAACTCCCAGCACGTCAACGAGAAGCCTTCCTATTGCGTTATTGGGAGGAGCTTGACGTTTCTGAAACAGCTTCGGCAATGGGTTGTTCGCAAGGAAGTGTAAAAACACATTGCTCTCGAGCCATTCAAGCATTATATTTAGCACTAAGCGCCAAAGGAATTAAGCCATGACCCAAGGATTGACACAATCATTCAGCTCACAGGACGTCTTTGCCAGGCGAATTGTGTCCGAATTGGACGTTTCCTTGGACAACGTCCCCCATCACGTGAGTGAACGACTTCGTGCTGCCCGGGTGCGTGCCTTGTCTTTGCACAAGCAAATGGCCCACACACCGGTCATGACGTCCAGCATCCAGATCCAAAATGGTGTAGCCAGCTTGGGCGGCGGTTCAGGGTCGAGCCCTTTGTGGGAAAAATTGGTCTCCATGCTGCCTCTATTGGTGCTCATGCTGGGTCTGATGCTGATCCATGAGTTCCAAAACGACTCCAGAGCCCGTGAACTGGCCGATGTAGATCAAGCCTTGCTCTTGGACGATCTTCCCCCTGATGCCTATACAGATCCAGGATTTTTGAAATTTTTAAGCGTTCCAAGGTCATCTGCTGAAGGTCCGCAGTAACAATGAATTTGAGCCTGTTGATTGGGAAAGCTAGGCCCCCGCGTCTGGCGTCTGGGACAGTCTCAAAGACATTGGCTGAACCATTCAAAAGCGCACGCCTCCAAGTAGGACAAAAAATCAGCTCTTTACTGAGGCTTTTCCTGCTGACTTTAGCTTGGTATGTGCCTTTTGCCCTTCAAGCCCAGGCCCCTAATCCCGAGGCCGCCTCAGCAAGCAGCCCCTCAACGCTAGCCCAAGCCCAAGCGCCTGCGACCGACAACACGCCCTCAGACAACACTTCCAGCAACAAACGTGCGTTGCCTAGTTCAAAACCGTCGAGCTCTTCCCCTAAGTGGTCAGACTTGAACAACAAACAAAAGTTGGCGCTTTTGCCTTTGCTTGATTTGTGGCCTGAGATGAGTGAGACGCAAAAGAGAAAGTGGTTGAGCCTATCGGCCAACTTTACCGACTTGTCTGTCAGCGACCAAGAAAAACTTCAAGCAAGGATGACACAGTGGAGCCTTTTAAGCCCACAGCAAAGGGTTCAAGCGCGCGTCATCTTTGCCCAGGTCCAGCAATTCCAAGGCGATGAGCGATTGAACAAATGGCAGGAATACCAAGCCTTGGATCCAGCCCAAAGAAACGAACTTGCACAAAACTTGAACATCATGCCCAACAGTGCCGCCATCTCCCCCAAACCCAAGGCCATTGGGGCAAGCACGACAACCTTGTACAAACCCGCCCATGAACCAAGCCACCTCAGGCTTCAAGTCGACCAAATAGCATCTAAAACGCTTTTGCCCCCAAAGCGCAACAGTCCAGCGCCTTAAAGCACCCGTTTCTTTAGTCGCTTCTTTAAACGTTTTTTGAGCCCGCTCATTGAGGCCCACGCAAAGGCCCCTTGACTTTTTGTTGCCAGTTGTCTCCAATGATTGTTTCATGACCACCCACAAAGCTCCCTCCATCCTCAAGCGAATGGCTTGCTTCGCTTATGAAGGCATTCTCATTTTTGGTGTGACCTTTATTTCGGGCTTGATGTTCACCATGGTCTTGGACACCTTGATGCCCAGCAGTGCTTCGGATCCTGTGTCGAAATCACTGACCTATCGATCCGTCTTTCAAGCTTTTATATTCTGTGTTTTGACCGCTTACTTCATCTACTTTTGGCGACGTGGCCAAACCCTGGCCATGAAGACTTGGCGCATTCAGCTGCTTGACTTGCAGGGACAACACCTGAGCACCTCCATGGCACTCAAGCGATGGATCAGCTCATGGGTTTGGTTCATTCCCCCATTGATGGCTCTCGTGCCTTTTTCATTGAGCATGGCTGAGCGAGCGGTCTTGTGCTTGGGCTGGATATCGGTTTGGGCCACCTTGGCCCGATTTCAAGCATCTCAACAGTTTTGGCACGACGCATGGTCAAACACCCAATTGGTGGAAGAAGCCCCCAAACAGTCTTAAACCCTTCATCCAAGCATCACAAATCTGTCATACATCTCGGTAAAAATTGAGGAATGAAAAAAACCGACTCCTTCAACCCGCAAAAAAAACGTCGAGGGTTCAGTCGCGTCTACCATGCCCTGGGGTTTTCATTGGCGGGCTTGAAAGCCGGTTGGTATGAGCCCGCTTTTCAACAGGAAGCTTGGGTTTTCGTTGCCCTCTTGCCCTGTGCGTTTTGGCTAGGCTCCAATTGGCTAGAGGTGTGCTTTTTGATTGGCACCCTGATTTTGGTGATGGTGGTGGAGTTGTTGAACACCGCCATTGAATCGGCCATCGATCGACATGGAGACGACTGGCACGCACTCTCCAAAAGAGCCAAGGATCTTGGCTCTGCTGCCGTCTTGTTGAGTCTGGTGTTTTGTATCGTCGTATGGGCCTGCGCCTTGTGGCAACGCATCAGTCCTTAGACAAACTAGGCAGAACCAAGGGCTTGCTTTGGGCCCCGTGGATCAAACAGCGTTGCTGTCAAGTTCACCCGTTCGAATGCGAACCACTTTTTCAACAGAAGTGACGAAAATCTTCCCGTCTCCAATTTTGCCCGTGTGAGCGGCCTTGATGATGGCATCCAAGCAGCGATCCACATCGTCCGTGTTGACAACGACTTCCAGTTTGATTTTCGGCAAAAAATCAACCACGTACTCGGCCCCACGGTACAACTCGGTATGTCCCTTTTGACGACCAAAACCTTTGACCTCGGTCACCGTCAAGCCCGTGACGCCACACTCGGCAAGCGCTTCCCTGACCTCTTCGAGTTTGAAAGGCTTGATGATGGCAGTAATTTGTTTCAAAAGATATCTCCTGTATTTTCTTCTAGCCTCAATTATGCACGGAACTTGCTCGTTATGGGATAGCGCCAATCTTTTCCAAAACTTCGGTGCGTCACCCTGAGTCCGATCGGCGCTTGTCGACGCTTGTACTCATTGATTCGAATCAGTCGGGTCACCAAATCCACTTGCTCTTTGGCGTAACCTTGATCGATGATGTCTTGCGCACTGAAGTCCTCTTCCATGTACATGGCAAGAATCGCATCCAACACGTCATAGGGCGGCAAACTGTCCTGATCGGTTTGATCCGCCCTTAACTCAGCACTCGGCGGGCGGGTGATGATGCGCTCAGGGATGGGGTTTGAAACTGTGTTGAATGGATTGTGCTGATTTCTCCACCTCGCCAAACGAAACACCATGGTTTTGGCCACATCTTTGATGACCGCAAAGCCCCCCGCCATGTCCCCGTACAAGGTGCAGTAGCCCGTCGCCATTTCGCTCTTGTTGCCCGTTGTGAGCACGATGGCCCCCATCTTGTTGGACAAAGCCATCAAAAGAGTCCCGCGAATGCGCGCCTGGATGTTTTCCTCGGTTGCATCCTCCTCGCGTCCCTCAAACAATGGCGCCAAGGTGGCCTTGAAGGCCTCGAACTCAGGCAAGATGCTCAACTCGGTGTACTTCACCCCAACGCGTGCAGCCATCTCTGAGGCATCCAACAAGCTGATCGAGGCCGTGTAGGGTGAGGGCATCATGACCGCATGGATGCGCTCGCACCCCAACGCGTCCAAAGCAATGGCCAACACAAGGGCAGAATCAATGCCGCCAGAAAGGCCTAGCAAGACCGATGGAAAGCCATTTTTCTCGACATAATCTTTCACCCCCATGACCAAAGCACGCCACAAATCCTCCTCTTGGCTGGCAAGGGGTGCGATGTCGCCCATCAATGCAAAATTTTGCAAAGGGTTCAAACTGATTTGAAACAAAGACTCTTCAAAAAACGGCGCCCTGGCCACCACCTCACCCGATGGGCTCAACGCAAAGGATCCCCCCTCAAACACCACTTCATCTTGTGCACCTACCATGTGCGCGTAAACCACGGGCAGTCCCGTTTGAAGGGCCCGGTTTTTCATCTCCTGCTCTCTCTCTTGGCCTTTGCCCAAATGAAAAGGGGATGCATTCAGCACCAAAAGCACTTCAGCGCCCTGGTCTCTGGTGTCCAAAGCGGGTGTCTCAAACCAAGCGTCTTCACAAATGAGCAAACCCATTTTGATGCCCAAAACCTCAAAAACACAGACCTGTCGGCCAGGGGTGAAATAACGTCTTTCATCAAAAACTTGGTAATTGGGCAACTCCCGCTTATCGTAACTGGCGATCCATTGTCCTTGGCTGAGGACACTGGCTCGGTTGAATCTTTGGGTGGATGAAACGGAGCGACCGGCTCGTCCAAAACCGCTGGGATGTCCCACGACAACATGAAGGTCTTTTAAATGGGCCAGGCCCAACCTGACCTTTTCTAAGGCATCATCGCAGGCTTGGATGAATGACGGCCGGAGCAACAAATCTTCGGCAGGATAGCCACAAATGGCCAATTCAGGGGTCAATAAAAGCCGACTTCCAGTTTGGTATGCTTGGCTTGCGGCATCGATGATCCGTTGCGCATTTCCCGCCATGTCTCCAACAACGACGTTCATTTGAGCAATTGAAATTTTAAGAGTCATATAAAAACACGGTTATGAATCAATCCAATTATGTCATTGAGGTGCATGATTCGATGGCCAGCATCGAAAAAACCCAGTGGAATGCGCTTTTATTGTCTGATTCTGTTCCCACGCCCTTTCTTCGTTATGAATACTTGAACGCCATGCACGAGAGTGCCAGTGCAACAAGCAAAACGGGTTGGACCTGCAAATACTTCACACTGCACGCCAAGGATGAGCTCCTTGCTGCATGCCCCCTTTATCTCAAGTCACACTCTTATGGGGAATACGTCTTTGACTGGGCTTGGGCACAAGCCTATGATCGTCACGGGCTGCATTATTACCCCAAGGCTCTGATCGCCCCGCCATTTAGCCCGGTACCAGGATCTCGCTTGCTGGCCAAAACACAAGAACTCAAGACCGAACTTCTCCAAGCGGTGCTCGATCAATGTTTAACTTGGGGCGTGTCTTCACTCCACATGCTCTATGCCAGCCAAGCGGACATGAAGGCTGCGCAAGAGTGCCACA
The DNA here is from genome assembly GCA_903842945.1 of uncultured Burkholderiales bacterium. Classification (GTDB taxonomy): domain Bacteria; phylum Pseudomonadota; class Gammaproteobacteria; order Burkholderiales; family Burkholderiaceae_C; genus Limnohabitans. The sequence goes on along the minus strand of CAIMNS010000049.1, from coordinate 8,884 downwards.
TGCTTGAGAGGCACACGGTTCAATTTCATTGGCAAAACGCCAATTTGGATGAAAAACCATTCGATCATTTTGATGATTTTTTAAATTCGATGAATCAAGAGAAACGAAAAAAAATCAAACAAGAACGTAAAAAAGTATCTCAAGCACAGGTGACTTTTAAAACCTTTGAAGGCCCTCAAATCAGCCATGAACATTGGGATTTTTTTTACCGTTGCTATCAACAAACTTATTTAGAACACGGCAATTCACCCTATTTGACGCCCTCTTTTTTTGAAGAGATGAAGCAGCAAATGATCGACAACTGGGTGATGTTCATTGCCTACCGAGAGGGCCATCCCATGGCCTGCAGTTTGGTGGCCCTCCAAAGGAACTCAGACCACAAGCCCATGGTAGCTTATGGACGGTATTGGGGCGCCCTTGAGCGGGTAGATTGCCTGCACTTTGAGGCCTGTTACTACCAACCCATTGAGTGGTGCATTGAAAAAGGCGTGGAGCGGTTTGAAGGAGGCGCGCAAGGCGAGCACAAGATGGCGCGAGCCCTCTTACCTGTCATGACGCAAAGCGCCCACTGGCTGGCCCACCCCTCATTTGCAAAAGCCGTGGACGAGTTTTTGAATCAAGAAGGTCAAAACGTAGAGCAATACATGGCCCACCTTGAGCAAAGAAACCCCTTCAAAACGAACCCTCAAAAGTCAGCAGCTTAATATTTCTCGGGCACGATCATGCCTTGAGGGATGGCGTGGCGGATGTAGTCAGGATTGCGAACACGATCTGGCATCACGATTTCCGGTGGGTTGATTTCCGAGTATTGCACTTGAGACAGCAAGTGACTGATGCAATTGAGCCTGGCCTTTTTCTTGTCGACCGCTTGAACCACCCACCAAGGCGCTTCTGGGATGTGTGTTCTTTCAATCATCGTCTCTTTTGCTCTGGTGTAATCCTCCCAGCGACGACGGCTCTCCAAATCCATGGGACTGAGTTTCCACTGTTTCAAGGGATCGTGGATGCGGCCTAAAAATCTAGAGTACTGCTCATCGTCTGTGATGGAGAACCAATATTTGATGATTTGAATGCCACTTCTTGTGAGCATTTTTTCAAACTCTGGTGCGGATTTAAAAAACTCCTCGTAATCTTCGTCGGAGCAAAAACCCATGACCTTCTCCACACCTGCACGGTTGTACCAGCTTCTGTCAAACAGAACAATTTCACCCGCAGCGGGAAGGTGGGAGACATAGCGCTGAAAATACCATTGTGTTTTTTCACGATCATTGGGTGCGGGAAGAGCAGCCACTCGGCATATGCGTGGGTTCAAGCGTTGCGTGATTCTTTTGATCACGCCCCCTTTACCGGCAGCATCTCTGCCTTCAAAAACAATGACCATTCTGTGCTTGTTGGCCACCACCCAGTCTTGCAACTTGACCAGTTCACCTTGGAGCTTGATCAACTCGCGAAAATAAAACCGTCTGAATTCAATGGCTTTGGCAGAGAAACTTTCCGGATCTCCAAAACCAACATCTTCAAATTCATTTTCAAGCTCTTCGTCCAAGCTGTCCATGATATCTTCTTTCAGTCGCTGTATTTGTGCCGCATCAAGGTTTAGCTTTGTAGACATGGTGTTGAACTTCTAAATATTGAACCAACACTTAGCTTAAATAGCTCAAATGACATTTTCATGACACCTTCTGAGCTAAAACTTTCAACAGCCGGCCCATGTCACGTAACTTTCATATGTACCCATTAAGCTAATGATCGTCTATTCTTTAAGGTGAAACATGAAAAAATACTTATCGGTTTTATTGTCGGTGGTCACAATCGGCCTCTTGGGCGCTTGCTCATCTAGTGAAACACCCCAAAAAAATGTCATCTTCTTTTTAGGTGATGGCATGGGCGTCACCGTTCAAACAGCTGCGCGCATTTACGGCTACGGAGAAGATGGTCAATTGACCATGGACACCTTACCAGATACAGCTTTCATCAAAACTTTTTCTCAAAATTTTCAAGTCACCGAGAGTGCCGCATCCATGTCCGCTTACATGACGGGTGTGAAGATGAACTCAGACGTGGTTTCCATGTCTTCTGACACCACCTCTGTGAGCCCTGGTAAAGATGCAACAACAGGTGTGTCAAATGCCGTGAACAATTGCGTGTCCACCAACGGTAAGCCTGTCCAAACCCTCTTGGAACTGGCAAAAGCCAACAACATGGGAACAGGTATCGTTACCACGGCCAGACTGACCCACGCCACGCCAGCAGCAACCTTCTCTCACATTTGCAACAGAAATGCTGAGTACGACATCGCCAGACAAGCCGTTCCAGGTGGCGCGGGCTTCAACGCTGCACTTGGTAACGGCGTTGATGTTTTGATGGGTGGCAACAGCAAGTATTTCATCCCCTTCAACAGCTCTGGCTCTGCGCTTGAGAAAGCCGGCCGTCCTGACGGCAGAAACTTGATCACCGAGATGAAAGGTCAAGGCTATGCGTTTGCCAACGATTTACCTAGCCTGAACGCTGTCTCCATCAACTCCTCTACAAAACTTTTTGCCTTGTTTGATCAAGGCGTTTTGGATGCATCGTTCTCAGGAGGACACATGTCCTATGACTTGGACAGAAATCCAGCCGTTGAGCCAAGTTTGGCAGAGATGACAACCAAGGCCATGGACATCTTGGCTGCCAAAAAGAACAAGGGCTACACCTTGGTGGTTGAAGGCGGAAGAATTGACCATGCCCTCCACGCCACGAACGCGAAGCGCGCCTTACAAGACACCATCGCTTTTGACAACGCCATTGCTGCAGCCATCGCCAAAGTCCGTCAAACCGACCCTACCCTCAGCAACACCTTGATTGTGGTCACAGCCGATCACGACCACACCATGGTGATGCAAGGTTATTCAGCGTTGACAGGAAAAACGACCAAAGACAATCCAGGTATTCTTGGCGTTTTGAAACAATGGTTGACACCCACAACGCCAGCAAAAGATGCAGAAGGAGCCACGTTCAGTGTATTGGCTTTTGGTAATGGACCTAACCGAGTGTCTGATAGAGCGGCGATGACGCCATTGACGGACGCTATCACTGGTGCAGACAACTACCAACAAGAATCCGCCATACGCCTTTCAGGTGAGAACGAAACACACGGCGGTGGTGATGTTTGGTTGGGAGCCATTGGCCTGAATTCCAATTTATTCAAGGGATCGTTGGAGAACATCGAAGTTTTCCCATTGATCGTTAAAGCACTCGGTTTATAAATTGATACGCGGAGAAAATCATGAACAAGAAAATAATTGCTACCCTTTTGGCCACCACCCTCAACGCCATGTGTTTCAACGCTCAAGCTGCTGGTGAAGCCAAAAATGTGATCTTCTTTTTGGGTGACGGCATGGGACCTGTCGTGGTCACAGCTGCTCGTATTTATGGCTACGGTGAAGCTGGTAAGTTGACCATGGACACCCTACCCTATGCAGCCAAAATTAGAACCTATGCAGCAGATGCACAAACCACCGACTCAGCACCAGGCATGGCAGGATACATCACTGGTGTGCGCATGAAAAACAATGTCATCTCAATGACGGCTGACACCAATCCAACCTCTCCTTCTACGGATCCAGCGTTTCCAAAGAGTGGATCTTGGATCAACAACTGCAAAACGGATGGCAGCAACGGTAAATCCGTTCCTACGCTTCTTGAGCAAGCGATCACCAAGGGCAAATCCACTGGCGTGGTCAGCACAGCAAGAATCACCCATGCCACGCCTGCCGTGAATTACGCACACGTTTGCAATAGAAACGCCGAGTATGAAATCGCAGCTCAATTGACACCAGGCAGCAAAAGCTACAACACGGCTTTGGGCAAAGGCGTCGATGTGATCTTAGGTGGAAACAGCCGTTATTTTGTACCGGTCAACCCAACGGGGACGACGGAGCAACAAGCTGGACGCCCAGATGGCAGTGATATGGTGGGCCTTATGAAGTCCAATGGTTACACCTATGTCACGAACAAGACAGAGCTCTTGGCTGCACCCGCTACAACGGGTTCAAAATTGCTCGGCCTTTTTGATCAAGCCACCGACGATGTTCATATGAGTTATGAGCTTGACAGAAACCCCGCCATCGAACCCAGCATTGCTGAAATGACCTCCAAAGCCATCGATGTCTTGTCAAAAAACCCCAACGGCTATTTCTTGATGGTTGAAGGTGGAAGGATTGACCACGCGCTTCACGGAACCAATGCTGCTCGTGCTTTGACAGACACGCTGGCCTTTGACAATGCAGTTAAGATGGCCTTGAGCAAGGTGGACTTGAGCAACACCTTGATCGTGGTCACCGCGGATCATGACCACACGATGGCCTTCAATGGTTACTCCAAACGTGGCAACAACATGCTTGATGTGGTGACCGGCACCGACGACAAGCCTGTGCTTGACTCCGATGGCAATGCCTACACAACGCTGGTCTTTGGACAAAGTCCAAACAGACCTAAAGTTCGCTCAAACTTGACCTCAGCGCAAACCAAGAGCATTGGGACTTACAAAGCAGCGAACGTGTTCAGTGATGGCGGCGGTTACTTTCAAGAAGGTGTTGTCAAGTCCAGCGCTGGCGGTGAGACCCACGGCTCAGGAGATGTGATGCTGTTCGCAGCTGGCGCAGCTGCACAAAACTTCAAAGGGACGATGCCCAACATCAATGTGTACAACCTCTTAAAAACCGCTTTCGGCTTCTAACGTACCATTGCACTTCTTAAAAAGGTACCTTTTCATCAAAGGTACCTTTTTTTCATATTATTTCAATTTAGCACATGAACGTTCATTTAAAACACCCTGTCATTTTTCTTTTTTCACTTTTTACATTGGTCTCTGTCGCCATCGCACAGCCCAAAGGAGATGGAAAATTCAACTTTAACAAACTCGTTGATCTTGATGTCAAAATGAAAACCGAGACCAAAGTCATTGGCAACGATGGGGTGATCCGAACAACTTTTTTAGAAGAACATTTTGTAAGAAAAGGCTCTGCAGCCTGGATAGAGAGAATCATTCCCTCTATAGTTCCCGCCAAAAAGAAGAGCAAGTCCGGATCCGGTCATGAACATTTCGATCCCCTAGAGGGAGCACGATTGGTAGAACTTGAAAAGGGACAACTTCGCTTGAGTTTCCTGCAAACCGATGAAAAAGTCAGGGTTGGCATTCCTAAGTCTGAGTACCCTTCCATCGGATTTGATGGCTCTTGGGAGAGAGCCTATTACATGATGACACCCCAAGAGTACGCAGCGCTTAAACCCAGCGCCAGAAACAGTTCAAGTCCTGATGCAAAGTGGTATGAGGGCGATGACAAAGAAAATTATTTGCGAATTTTAATTGATTTCAAAAACGCCATTCCCTTGTCGATTGAGCGGGGTAATTTAGTCGGTACCCGCTCTCTTAAAATCACCTTGACGCCTGAAACACTCAAGGAGATTCCAAAAGAGTGGAAAAACATCAACACCTACACTCCCAAGGTGTTCTCTGATTTCGCTGATTGATCCTCAAATGAGACTTTGATCCCAAGCACCTGGTGAGTTGACTTCGCCCATCAACTCCGACTTGACCTTAGAGGTGTGATCCAAAGCGATTTTCGCTTTGGCATTTTGAGTCATGTCTTCATGCCGCAAGATGTGCAGAGATGGGGGTTGATTCCTAAAAAACTGAACCCGCTCTGAAACACACCTATTGCCTTGACTTGGCTACTGGATTTTTTTGCTCACTTCAATGCTCAAGACCTTGTTTTTCATGTCACTCAATATTCACCAAACTAACATTAAAAAGCAACGAAAAACATACATAGTCATATTTATCTTAATTTGGAGAAAATATGAAAGTCACAGTTATTGGAACAGGGTATGTGGGCTTGGTAACTGGGGCATGCCTTGCAGAATTGGGTAACGATGTCGTTTGTTTTGACATCAATCCAGAAAAAATAACACAACTAAAAGCTGGTATCAGCCCCATTTTTGAAGATGGCTTAGAGAGCATCATCAAAAAGAATTTGTCAGCCAATAGACTGCACTTCAGCACCCAAGTGGCCGAATCGATTCACCATGGAGAAATCATTTTTATTGCAGTCGGCACGCCCACCACTGAAAGTGGTGCGGCTGACTTGACTCAGGTCCAGGCGTCTGCAAAAAACATTGGTCAATGGATCAATGGCTACAAAGTGGTCGTGAACAAATCGACCGTACCTGTCGGTACCGCCGAGATGGTCAAAGAGATCATTCAAGGTGAAATTGATTCAAGTCAAAACACACAAACTCAAGGTGTCGGTTTTAGCGTCATCTCAAATCCTGAATTTTTAAAAGAAGGTTGCGCAGTCGATGACTTCATGCGTCCTGATCGAATCATTTTGGGGGTTGATGATGCCGATTACTCGGACAAAGCCAAGGAGATGATGAATCGACTTTATGCCCCCTTTAACCGTCATCACGAAAGAACATTGGTGATGAACGTGAGAAGCGCAGAATTCACCAAATATGCCTCCAACGCCATGCTTGCTACTCGAATATCTTTCATGAATGAATTGGCCAATTTGGCAGAAAAGATCCAAGTCGATATTGAATCGGTGAGAAAGGGCATGGGCGCTGACCCCAGGATTGGCTACAGTTTTTTGTATGCAGGGGTCGGCTATGGGGGTTCATGTTTTCCAAAGGACATCAAGGCGCTTCAAAACACAGCCAACACGCATGGATTGTCACTTGAAATATTAAAGTCTGTTGAGCTTGTGAACGACCATCAAAAGCTGATCATGACTCAAAAAATCATGCGACGCTTTGGCGCCAACTTGACTGGCAAGACCATTGCCCTATGGGGTCTTGCATTCAAACCCAACACGGATGATATCCGTGAAGCACCCAGCTTAAGGATCATCAAAAAATTACTTGAACTTGGTGCGCACCTCAGAGTCTACGATCCAATTGCCTTGAACGCGACAAAAAATGCCTTGTCCACTGAGATGAAGATAGACGCTCAAACGATTGAAAAAATAGAATTCATCAACCACCAATACGATGTACTGATCAATGCCGATGCGCTTTTGATCGTGACAGAGTGGAAAGAGTTCAAGAGTCCAGACTTTAATTTGATTCGACAAAATTTAAAGTCACCCGTGATTTTTGATGGACGCAATCTTTTTGAACCGACTTCAATTGAGGAGAGAAACTTTGAGTACTACGGCGTCGGTCGCCTCAACGACCGTGCTCATGAAATTTACGCCTCCCAAAGGCAATCAACAGCCTTATGAGTTCGATTCAACCTATCGATTGAAACCTGGCATTAAAGAGACTGCTAATTTTTAGGGATCTTATGCAAGGAGCCTAAAAATTGTTGGCTTGCGATTTCCCAACTGAAATACGTGGAATGCTCATAAACATCGCCTCGGTTCATCACCATGGCCTCAAGGCAAGCTTGCCTCAGATCTTTGTTCAATGAGCCTGAAACCTTGTCTTTCACCACATCAATAGGACCGGGCACAGGGTAAGCGGCAACCGGCGTTCCACAAGACATGGACTCTAGCATCACCAAACCAAAAGTATCCGTGACGCTTGGGAACACAAACACGCTAGCTGTTCGATACAAGCTGGCCAAAGACAAGCCGTCAAGCACTCCAAACCACCTCACATCTTTGTAGGTTTTCTCTAACCTTGCCCGCTCTGGACCGTCGCCTGCCACCCATTTTTCACCGGGCAAATCAAGCTTTAAAAACGCATCCACGTTCTTCTCTACCGCCAAACGTCCAACATGCAAAAAAATGGGTGCGTCGGTGAACCTAGGGTGCTTGGCACCATTGGGTGTAAAAATTTCTTTATCTACACCACGGGTCCATAATTTGGGGTTTTTAAAACCCTTGGAGCGCAGATCTTCAACGATGGCGGGTGTGGGGGTTAAATTTGAAACCGCCGCATTGTGAAACTTTCTAAGCAATCCATAGGTCCAAGAGGTGGGAATCTTAAATCTAGCATTGACATACTCAGGAAAGCGACTGTGATAAGCGGTTGTGAAAGGCCACTTTTTATTCATGGCCACTCTACGAGTGATCCATCCAAGAGGACCCTCGGTTGCGATGTGCAAACAGTCAGGGTCGAAGTCTTCAATGAGGCCCCTGACTTTTTCAACGCTTGCAAGCGCCAATGAAATTTCAGGGTAAGTTGGGCAAGGAAATGACTTGAAATCAAGCGGCGTTAAAAAGACAACTTCATGCCCCAACTTCATCAACTCCCTTTGTGTCATCTTCAATGTTCTTACCACCCCATTGACTTGGGGTTCCCACGCGTCAGTGACGATCAAAATTTTCATTTAGAGTTCCGTTTTGGTTGATTTAACGCTTTGATTGAGAACCATGATCAACACGATGACCACAACGATGAAAATCCCAAAGATATTCAACAACTGATTTAAAGAACACCCCATGGCCAAAAGAAAACTGTAGGACAAAGAGAGCACCAAGACACTGGAGTTTTCACAGAAATTTTGAACGGCAATGGATTGTCCGGGAAACAAAATCTCCTTTCCTCTGTGCTGCAACAAAGCATTGAAAGGCACAATCAAAAGTGCACAAACCAAACCTATGAGGGCCATGAGAAAGGAAGCCATCCCTACCTCGTCCACCACGGTCATTGCAATCATCAACAACCCAATCATAATGCCCAATTTTGTCAACTTTATGGCACCTGATACATGGATGGTCGACGCCGCGATCACAGCCCCTATGACCATTCCAATGGCTCCACTGATTTGAAAATAGGAGGCCTGTGACAATGTGAACCCTAGCACTTCTTGAGCCCAAGACAAGACCAACAACTGCATGGTGGCGCCCACGCCCCAAAACAAGGTGGTGACACAAAGAGACACCCGTCCTGAAGCATC
>CAIMNS010000048.1 GCA_903842945.1 uncultured Burkholderiales bacterium | reverse complement strand
CTTCAAGTCTGCGCAATGGCTTGGAGAGGATGTGATGAAGCGCTCTGTACCTTTGCCCAATCAAATTCGTCTCAAAAGGGGTTGGGCATCACACTGAAGGTGTGTTCAAGCACCGTTGTGCCCAAATCCATCGCCCAAGAAAAAAGAGCTCTTGAGGCAAGCGTGGGGGATCGCTTGGGTGAGGGTGGAGATGAACTGCTTTAAAATCCAGCAACCATGAGTTCAACAAGCCTTCAAAAAATCCCAGAGTCTGTCTTGGTGGTGATTCATACGATAGAGCTGCAGGTCTTGCTTTTGAAAAGAGCCGATATGCAAACCTGGCAATCGGTGACGGGATCCAAAGATTTTTTGCACGAGAGTTGGGTGGCAACAGCTCAGCGAGAGGTGCTTGAAGAGACCCAAATTGATGCACACATGCCTGGTATGAAGCTGGTCGATTGGGGTATCGAAAATCACTATGAGATTTATCCGGCGTTTCGCCATCGCTACCCTCCACAGGTGAGCCACAACTTGGAGCGTGTCTTTGCCCTTGAGATCCCCAAAGATACTCCCGTGGTCTTGAGTCCTAGAGAGCACACGGACTTCAAATGGTTGCCCTACCTTGAAGCCGCCGATCAGGTGTTTTCTCCCTCCAATGCGGAGGCGATTTTGAATTTAAAAAGTTTCATGCTTTAAAATCAGAAGGCCTCGCAAAGCCTAAAGCGTGGTCTGGGTCATGGCCCGCAAGAAGCGTCTTAATTTCCTTTATTCTGTGACTGTTTTCATAGACTGTTAACATACGCAGTCTTTTTTAACACCAAGGCCAACTTCAATATGACCCATCTCAAGCCAGTTCAAGACGAGGGTGTTCCAGTGTCTGTGAAAATCAGAGAGCGAGTGCTTGCTGCGAAAAAACGCTTTCATGCCAACGACAACATCTCAGAATTCATTGAGCCCGGGGAGTTGGAGGCCTTGCTCGATGAGGTCAAGGGAAAAATGCAAGGCGTCTTGGACAGCTTGGTGATCGATACGGACAGCGATCACAACACAGCGGACACCGCCAAAAGAGTTGCAAAGATGTATGTGCAAGAGGTGTTCAAGGGTCGCTACATCAGCGCGCCGCCCATCACTGAGTTTCCCAACGCAGAACATTTGAACGAGTTGATGATTGTAGGCCCCATCACCGTCAGGAGCGCTTGCAGCCATCATTTTTGCCCGGTCATTGGAAAAATTTGGATCGGGGTCTTGCCCAATGAACACACCAATGTGATTGGCTTGTCAAAATACGCACGTCTTGCCGAATGGGTCATGGCGAGGCCTCAAATTCAAGAGGAAGCGGTGGTACAGTTGGTCGATCTCATCCAAGAAAAAACCCAACCCGATGGTTTGGCTCTGGTCATGCAAGCCTCGCACTATTGCATGGGTTGGCGCGGGGTCAAGGACATGGATTCACGCATGATCAACTCGGTCATGCGTGGGGCATTTTTGAAGAACGCGACCTTGCGTCGCGAGTTTTTGGCGCTTTTGCCCAAGAAGGATTGATCTTTATGTTAGTTCGTTTGTTGTATGTCAGTAAAGCGGTTGAACAACACGCTGAGAACCACACGGAAGCCATCTTGGCGGCGTCAAGAGAACACAATATCTCTAAGGGCATCACCGGTATTCTTTGCTATGGCAGCGGTATTTTTTTACAAGCCATTGAGGGCGGTCGCCAACAAGTCAACGACTTGTACAACTTGTTGGTTCAAGACCAACGCCACAAAGAGGTGGTGCTGTTGCATTATGAAGAGATCAAACACCGTCGCTTCAGCGGTTGGACCATGGGGCAAGTCAATTTGGCCAAATTGAACGCCTCGATCGTGCTCAAGTACTCTGAAACACCTGTTTTGGATCCCTACAGTGTCTCTGGGGACGTCTCCTTGTCTCTTTTAGAGGAGTTGATGGCCACCGCCTCCATCATGGGGCGCGCCTGAGTTTGAGCTTGTTGAGCACTGAACGTCCTAGGCTCCTCGGTTGTGATTTCACCTCTAGCCCAACTGCAAAAAAACCCATCGTGATGGCTTGGGCCGACATGTTGTCGCCCGGTTTGGTTCAGTTAAAGCAGATCCAGCAGGTCTTTGCACTGAGCGAGTTCGAGCAAGCGCTACAAACCCAGTCGCCTTGGCTGGGCGGATTTGATTTGCCCTTTGGACTGCCAAGAGAGTTGGTGATGCAATTGGGCTGGCCTTTGAAGTATGCAGACTGCTTGGCCCATTACAGCGCCATGTCTAGAGCAGACATTCGAGCGTGTTTTAAAAACTTTTGTGATCAACGCCCGGTGGGTCAAAAGTTCGCGCATCGCCAGACCGATCGAGTCGCCGATTCAAGCCCTTCCATGAAATGGGTCAACCCGCCCGTGGCTTACATGATGCACGCAGGCGTGCCTTTGATGATCAAAGCCGGCGTGAGTTTGGTGGGACTGTTGGAGCAAGATCCTTTGAGAAAGGCCTTGGAGGCCTATCCGGGCATGCTCGCCAGAGAAATCTTGGGCCGACGAAGCTATAAAAGCGATGACAAGTCGCGTCAAACCCCGGACCGTTTGATCGCCAGAAAAGATGTGGTCCATGCCTTGGAGCTTGGGCAAACACGTTTGAAGCTTCGTTTAAAGCTCACCCATGGGCAACGTGAAGCTTTGATCGATGATGCGAGTGGCGACACCTTGGATGCGGTCTTGTGTGCCCTACAAGCGGCATGGGGGTGGATGCAAAACGCTGATGGATGCGGGAGCTATGGTTTACCTCTGGAGATGGACCCCTTGGAGGGTTGGATCGTTGGCGCCTAGTCACTGGGTCGCTGGGTCGCCTAGCCTCTCAAAGGCTTAGGCTTGCATCGTGTGAAGATCCGCGCATGCAGGGCAAGTGGGCTGCCGCTTCAAGCGCATTTCGCTCAAGCGCATCTGCCTGGCTTCTAGCATCAACAAACGCCCGACCAAGGGCTCCCCGATGTGCGCCAGCATCTTGATCGCCTCCAAGGCTTGAAGAGACCCCATCACGCCCACCAAAGGCGCCAAGACCCCCAAACTTGCACAGTTGACCTCTTCTGGCGCAACGTCTTCTGGAAACAAGCAAGCAAAGCAAGGGGACTTGGGGTCTCTGGGATCAAAGACACTGATTTGGGCATCCATGGTGATGGCGCCGGCAAAGACCCAAGGGATTTTTTTCTCCAAACAAACACGGTTGATCACGTGCCTGGTTGCAAAGTTGTCGCAACAATCGATCACCAGATCGATCCCTTCAAGCCAGACGCTCAAACGTTCCGCGCTGGCGCGCTCAGCATGGGTGTGCACGCGCACGCCTGGATTGAGACGCAGGAGGTGAGACGCGGCGGAGCTGACCTTGGTTTGCCCAAGTCCGGAGCTGTCGTGGGCAATTTGTCGCTGCAGGTTCGTCAAATCCACGGTGTCGTGGTCGACCAAGGTGAGCTCTCCCACGCCGGAGCTTGCCAAATACAGGGCCACGGGTGAGCCCAAACCACCCAGGCCTAAAATCAGGACGCGAGAAGCGAGGAGTTTTTCTTGGCCCTCGATGCCCAATTCGGGCAACAAAATATGACGCGAATACCTTAAGAGCTCCTCGTCACCCACGGCCTTATTTCTCCTCTTTGTCGATGGGGCGCTCTGTTTGTGTTTTGCTGGCGATCACCGTCAAGCCCTTCAGGTGATTCAAGGCTTGTTGCAATTGAAAGTCTTTGTCACTGCCGAATTCAGGGGGACGGCGATCGGCCACGGGTTTCTTGGATTCTTCTTCCAAGCGTTTCAAAGCCGCCTCTCTTGCACGCTCACGTTCCTCGTCCTTGATCTCTTTGCCTTGGCCGCTGCTCAAGTGCTTTTCCAAATCGGCCTCTCTGGTTCTGAGCGCCGCGAACGGACTGCCCTCAAGCGTTTCATCGACCATCACATCGGGCAAAATGCCTTTGGCTTGTATCGATCTGCCACTGGGCGTGTAGTACCTGGCGGTGGTGATCTTCAGGGCCGTGTCGGGCCCGAGTTGTTTGACCGTTTGAACGGATCCTTTACCAAAGGTTTGAGAGCCCAAAATGGTGGCGCGGTGGTGATCTTGTAGAGCCCCGGCCACGATCTCACTGGCTGATGCAGAGCCTTCATTGACCAAGACCACCATTTTGATGGTCTTGAAAAGACCCTTGGTTTTTTGGGTGAGCTCAGCAATCGGGTCAGAGGAGGCGTGACGTTGGTAAAAATCGGAGGACGCTTTGTAAACAAATTTGCTCTCCGGTAATTGTCCGTTGGTGGAGACGACGGTGACGTTGTCAGGTAAAAAGGCTGCAGAAATGGCCACCGCAGCATCCAAAAGTCCTCCAGGATCGTTCCTCAAATCAAGCACCAAACCTAGCAATTTGGGGTCTTCTTGGTAAATGCTTTCCAATTTTTTGACCACATCCTCAACGCTCCTGTCTTGGAACTGGCTGAGTCTGAGCCAAGCATAGCCGGGCTCCATCAACTTGCCCTTGACGCTTTGTGTTTTGATCTCTTCACGCACAATGGTGACGGGGAAGGTTTTGTTCTCTTCTTTTCTAAAAATCGTCAGAATCACTTTGGTGTTGGGCTCGCCTCGCATGCGCTTGACCGCTTCGTTCAAAGACAGACCCTTCACTGTCGTGTCATCGACCTTGGTGATCAGGTCGCCAGATTTAAGTCCTGCGCGGTAAGCAGGCGAGCCTTCGATGGGGGAGACCACTTTGACCCAACCGTCTTCGGTGGTGATTTCAATGCCAACGCCCACAAAGCGGCCTGTGGTGCCTTCTCGAAATTCTTTGAAAGACTTTTTGTCAAAGTATTGAGAATGGGGGTCCAAGCTCGCAACCATGCCAGAGATCGCGTCCGTGATCAATTTTTTCTCGTCCACCGACTCCACATAGTCGCTCTTGATCATGCTAAAGACGGAGGCGAGCTGTTGCAGCTCCTCAAGAGGCAAGGGCGTGAGGTTGCCTCGAGCAATGCCCTCCAAAGACACCGTCGTCATGGCCCCAGCAAATGCGCCAATCGCAAGCCATACCCAAATTTTAAGTTTTTGCCCCATGCTGCCCCTACAGGTTGTACCCATCAATGAAAGTGCGCGTCCCCCTCATGGGTACAGCGGACTTGTAAAGTTGCATTATCTCCCCAATAGCGAAAAGAATGAAGTCAAGCGGGTGCAAAGACACCTACTTTTTAAAGGATTGCAACAAACGACAAACATCCGCCCTTTAAGGCGTGGCCTTGAGGTAATGGTGTCGGATCGGTTGGAGATCGGCATCGAGCTCGTACACCAAGGGTACGCCATTGGGGATGTTGAGCTCAATGATGTCGCTGTCAGACATTTGATCCAAGTATTTGATCAATGCGCGAATGGAGTTGCCGTGGGCCACGATCAGGGGCTTTTTACCCGCTTTCAAGGCTGGCGCAATGGAGTCGTTCCAAAAGGGCAACACGCGCGCGACGGTGTCTTTCAAGCATTCCGTCAAGGGGACCAAGGCGGGGTCAATTTTTGCATAGCGCTCTTGGTGTTTTTCCGTTCTTTCATCGTCATGCGTCAGAGCCGGGGGCGCTACGTCGTAGCTGCGTCGCCAAGCCAAAACCTGCGCGTCGCCATATTTTTTGGCCGTTTCGGCCTTGTTCAGGCCTTGGAGTGCGCCGTAATGGCGTTCATTCAAACGCCAGCTGTGCACCACAGGAAGCCATGGGCGATCCATGGCATCTAAACAATGCCACAGCGTGTGGATGGCTCGCTGCAAAACGCTGGTGTAGGCCAAGTCAAAGGCATAGCCGTTTTGGCTCAAAACCTGGCCACATTGCTTGGCTTGTTCAATGCCCAAAGGTGTCAAGTCGACATCGGTCCATCCGGTGAAGCGGTTCTCTAGGTTCCAAGTGGATTCGCCATGACGAATCAAAACTAGTGTGTACATGGTGCTGGGTGTCTTTTATTGTGAGGAGGTTGGTAAAAAATGTGGTTCTTTCGCACAAACGGCAGCATTGGATTTTAGAATGCTTCTTGTTCAGTTATTTTACCGAGGATCAGTTTTGAAGTTTATTATCGACAATTGGATGCTTTTGAGTGTGGCCCTGGTATCAGGTGTTTTATTGGTGACCCCGGTGTTGCAAGGGCTCATGGATCTGGGTCTGAGCCCCTCCTTGGTGGTTCAAATGATGAACAAAGAGAGGGCCCAGTTGCTGGATGTCAGAACTTACCCCGAGTACAGCGAGGAGCACATTGTGGGCTCTGAGCATTTGGCTATGCCGGAGTTGGAGGCCAAGCTCACGCAAGTCCAAAAGAACAAGCAGTTGCCATTGATCATGGTCTGCGCAAGTGGTGCGCGCGCGCAAAAGGCAGTTTCTGTGGCTAAAAAGCTTGGATTCGAACAAGTCCACAGCCTCTCTGGAGGCCTGAAAGCCTGGAAAGAAGCCAGCCTTCCCACACAGAAAAAGACGGTTGTGTGACATTTGGTTAAAATATCTACAAGTCCTCTCAAAGGCGGGTGCACGGCGTGAAACGGGTGCGGCCTTTGGATGGCGCACATCCCTTTTTTTAAAAGAAAGTTCCTATGCCACCTGTGAAGATGTATACAACTGCTGTTTGTCCTTACTGCGTAAGAGCCAAACAATTTTTGAAATCCAAAGGGGTTGAAAGCATTGAGGAGGTTCGTGTGGACATGAACCCTGAGGAGCGTCAAAAAATGATGGATTTGACGGGCCGCAGGACCGTACCACAAATCTTCATCGGACAAACCCATGTGGGGGGTTGCGATGAATTGATCGCCTTGGATGCCAGGGGCGGTTTGGCCCCCTTGTTGGTGGCGGCTTAAGACTTGCCGAGTCTTGGATCTGTCTTGAAAGTGACTTGGAGGTCGCTTTTTTGCTGATGACGTAGAGTTACTTGCTCTTGCCACACGAAGAGCGCCCATCTTTAAGGGATAATTCACAGTGTTTCCAAGCGACGTTTGCCGGGCAAATGAGTTCGCAACTTCTCTTAGGAAGTTGCTTGTTTTGAGTGCCAGCGCAAAAGCCCAAAACACCTCTCAAGAGCATCGCTTGGCCTGAGGCTTTTTTAAGGCAAAGGTTTTGTTTCAAAACCACCATTCATTTTTAGGACACTTTCATCCATGGCTGAAGAGCAAACACCAGTATTTCAAATTCAACGTGTGTATTTAAAAGATATTTCACTCGAGCAACCCAACTCACCTGCCATTTTGCTCTCACAAGAGCAACCCAACGTTGATATTCAACTCCAAGTCGGTGCAGAAACGGTCAATGAAGGTATTTTTGAAATCACGGTGACCGCCACGGTCAGTACCAAAATTCAAGAGAAAACGGTCTTTCTGATCGAAGCCAAGCAAGCCGGTATTTTTGAAATTCGTCACGTTCCACAAGAGCAATTGGGCGCCATCGTTGGCATCGCATGTCCTCAAATTGTCTACCCCTATTTGCGCGCCAATGTGGCCGATGTCATTCAGCGCGCTGGCTTTCCTCCCGTGCACTTGGCGGAGATCAATTTCCAGACCATGTATGAGCAGCAACAAAACAATGCTCAAAATCCACAAGCCACCCAGTAACGCTTGGAGGCGAACGGGCTTCGCCTCTTGAATGTGCATCTGGGCCACCTGGTTTTTTTAATGGAGTGGCATTCATGAACATCGCGATATTGGGTGCGGGTGCTTGGGGGACCGCTTTGTCCATTGCCCTGACCAAGGGCCAAGAGAGCGAATCCTCTGCGCACGCCGTCACACTTTGGGCTCGAGACGAGGCTTGGCTCAACGCTGCCCAGCGCAGTCACTCCAATGAGCGTTATTTGCCCGGTATCGAGTTCCCAGCCTCTTTGCGTCTCTCTGCCCGTCCACTGGGTCAATGGCTCAAGGAGCAAGACTTGTTGGTGCTCTCAACCCCCACGGCCGCTTTGCGGGAGATGCTTCAGACGGTTGACGCTTGGTCCCGTGACGTGCCCGTGGTTTGGTTGTGCAAAGGCTTTGAGGCCCCAAGAGCCCAAGGCACGGGCCCAGAGCCTGGCCATCAAGCCTATGGACTGATGCCTCATGAGGTGCTTCACGATGCGGCCAGTCATTTGGTTGCCGGTGTTTTATCGGGGCCAAGTTTTGCCAAAGAGGTGGCGATGGGTCAGCCAACGGCCTTGGTGGCTGCAAGTCCAAATTTGAAACTTCAAGCCTTGATGGTGCAAGCCTTTCATGGCCCACAATTGCGCATTTATGCCAACGAAGATTGGGTGGGTGTGGAGGTTGGAGGAGCGGTTAAAAATGTGATGGCGATTGCCTGTGGGATTTGTGATGGCTTACAGTTGGGCACGAATGCAAGAGCCGCACTCATCACCCGAGGCTTGGTGGAGATTTCAAGACTGGGCCTCGCCTTGGGCGCCAAAAGTGAAACCATGATGGGCCTGAGTGGTCTTGGCGACTTGGTCCTCACAGCCACAGGGGACCTCTCAAGAAACCGGCAAGTGGGTCTGGCCTTGGCCAAGGGCTTTCGTTTGAGTGACATCGTGAGAGACCTGGGCCATGTGGCCGAAGGCGTCTACAGTGCAGAGACCGTGCTCAAGAGAGCCAAGGTTTTGAGCGTGGAGATGCCCATCACGCAGATGGTGGTTCATGTGCTCAAAGAAGAGAAGTCACCTCAAGAGGCCATGAAGTTGTTGATGTCCAGGCAAAGCAAGCTGGAGTATTGAAGCGCCTGTGGCGAGCCCCATGTTTGGGAGGCTGTCTCTCTAGGCCGTTCAGACTCGCTCAGTGGACCGGCGTGTAAGACAGTCGCACATAAATTGGCGCATACACCTCGGCTTGCGTGATTTCAATCAAGGTCTCTTTGGCCAGTTCTAAAAGTGCAATAAAGGTCACGACCAAGACTGGAGCGCCTTTTTCAAGATCAAAAAGTTGCTCAAACTCCACAAACCGTTTGCCTTGAAGTTTCCTGAGCACCATGCTCATGTGCTCGCGCACAGACAGCTCTTCCCTAGATATTTGATGGTGTTGAATCAATCGTGCGCGTTTTAAGATATCGCCCCAAGCTTGTTGCAATTCGGGGACGTGCACGTCTGGAAATCTGGGTTGCAAGGATTGCTCAATAAAAACTTGCGCCTTGAGGTAATCACGCCCCAATTGAGGCCACTCATTGAGTTGAGCCGCAGCCAACTTGATCTTCTCGTACTCCAACAAGCGTTTGACCAATTCGGCCCGTGGGTCTTGCGCCTCTTCGCCTTCGGCCATGCGCTTTGGCGGCAAGAGCATGCGTGACTTGATCTCTATCAGCATGGCCGCCATCAGCAAGTACTCGGCCGCAAGTTCTAGATTGCGATCTCGGATCTCCTCGACGTAGCTCAAATACTGCCTGGTGAGCGCGGCCATGGGAATGTCAAGAATGTTGAAATTCTGCTTTCTGATCAAGTAAAGCAACAAATCCAAGGGCCCTTCAAAAGCCTCTAAAAATACTTCCAGCGCATCGGGCGGAATGTACAAGTCATGCGGCATGGAAAACAAGGGTTCCCCATAAAGCTTTGCCAGCGCCACTTGGTCGATCACACTGGGCATTTGCGCCTGTGATGCTTCGCTGTTTGGGGACAAGGCTTGGCTCAACTCTTGGTGAAGTTGTGCCAAGGAGCCTTCTACAGATGTGCCCATGCGCAAGGCCTGCGCGTGGGCTTCAAGCGGCGTGCTTGTTGCATCCAAGGGTTCTTCAAAAGAGTCGGGAGCTTCAGACATGCGTTGTGGTCAACAAACCGGATCGTTTCAAGGGCCGTTTTTTTAAGCGTTGGTGAGATAGACGTAGGGTTTTTGTGGCACCTTGCCTTGATCAAACTCATCCCACAACTTGGCATTCATGGGTTGGTCCCACAAAAGAAGTCGTCCTTGTCTTTGTTTTTTTTCCAAGTCAGGGTCGGCTTTTTTCAAAGAATCAATGAATTGACTGGTCTCTGAGCTGTAATCGGGTCGTCTAAAAAAGGACATGGGGGCCATCCAGGGTCTGAGGTGAGCGGTACAAAAGGATCCCAAGGGGTCTTGGCCGAGGGCGCTGCGCCTCCAAGCTGACGCTCAGCGGCGGCGGACCCTCATTTCCAAAGCAAGTCTCGCTTAGGCCTTGGAGCAAGCAGTTTTGATCCAAGTCGTATTTTAGCGTCTTTAAAGCGCACGCCTGCCGCTTTAGGGGGTGGGTCCTTGGGGTTTCCAAGCTTTGTTGGACGGATGGCCTAAAAACAGGGCTTGAAAAGCCCAAGCATCAGCGAATTCGCATGCCCGGTTTGGCGCCGGGCCAAGGGCTCAGAACGAAGACCCCGGGGTGCTCGTTCTCATTTTCATGGCTGGCGGCCAAGACCATGCCTTCGGAGACACCAAATTTCATTTTTCTTGGTGCCAAGTTGGCCACCATGACGGTGAGTTTTCCAACCAGATCCTCGGGCTTGTAATGGGCTGCAATGCCACTGAAGACCTGCCTGGCTTGGTCTTCCCCCACATCCAAGCTCAAGCGCAGCAGCTTGGTGGAGCCCGCCACCGCCTCGCACGCGGTGATGAGCGCAATGCGCAAATCCACTTTGCTGAAGTCGTCCATCCCAATGACGCTCTCTATGGGTGTCCCCCCTGGGACCAAGGCGCTTGGATGAGGTCCTGTTGCTGCGTGGACAACGTCAGGCGAAGGCTCAAACAACTTGCCCATCAAGAGCGGGTCCACGCGTTGCATGAGATGCTGATAAACGCCGATGGCGTGTCCTTGCCCCAACAGGGTCTGAGCACTGGAGAAATCCAATGGAGAGATCTTTAAAAAGCGCTCCACCTCCTCGACGAGCTTGGGCAAGACGGGTTTAAGGTACAGACTGAGCAAGCGAAAGCTTTCTAAGCAAGCGCTGCACACTTGGTGCAATGGAGTCGCTTGGTCCTGATGTTTGGCCAACTCCCAGGGCTTGTGGGTGTCCACGTACTCGTTGACGCGGTCTGCCAAAAGCATGATGTCTCTGAGCACTTTGCCGAATTCTCTTTGTTCAAAACCGCTGGCGATGTGGGGGGCACTTTGCTGCAAATGTTGAACCAGTGCGAGACCCTCTTGGCTCAAGCTGCCGATTTTGTGCTCAAAGCGTTTGCTGATAAAACCCGCACTCCTGGAGGCAATGTTGATGAATTTTCCTATCAAGTCGGCATTCACCCGAGCGACAAAGTCCTCTGGGTTGAAATCAAGGTCCTCCACCTTGGCGTTGAGCTTGGCTGCAATGTAGTAACGCATCCATTCTGGGTTCATGCCAAGAGACAAGTACTTCAAGGGGTCGATGCCCGTGCCGCGGCTCTTGCTCATCTTTTCACCACTGACCGTGATAAAGCCATGAACAAAGACGTTGGTGGGTGTTTTTCTGTGGCTAAAGTGAAGCGTTGCCGGCCAAAACAGGGTGTGAAAATAGGTGATGTCTTTGCCAATGAAGTGGTACTGTTCGACCTTTTCATCGCTCATGTACTGCTCAAAACTTCTCGAGTCGCCAAGCGACAAAGGCCCCCCTTTGTCAAAGTAATTTTTAAGAGACGCCAAATAACCGATCGGCGCATCAAGCCAGACATAAAAATATTTACCCGGTGCGTCGGGTATTTCAATCCCAAAGTAAGGGGCATCTCGACTGATGTCCCAGTCCCCAAGTCCACTCTCACCAAGCTCGTTGGGGACCAGCCATTCGCGTACCTTGTTGGCCACTTCACTTTGAAGTTTCCCGTCTTGCGTCCATTGTTGGAGAAAAGACAAGCACCTGGGGTCAGAGAGTTTGAAGAAATAGTGCTCTGAGGTTTTTAATTCAGGCGTGGCCCCCGAGAGCGTGGACCTTGGGTTTTTAAGCTCTGTGGGGTTGTACACCGCGCCGCATTGCTCACACGAGTCGCCATATTGATCATGGGCTCCGCACTTGGGACACTCGCCTTTGATGAAGCGGTCTGGCAAGAACATGGACTTTTCAGGGTCAAAAAATTGTTCAATCGATTTGGTGGTGATCAGCCCTTGGGCCTTGAGTTCCAAATAGATTTCTTTGGCCAAAGCATGGTTCTCTGGTCCATCGGTGGAGTGCCAGTTGTCAAACGCAATGTGAAAGCCATCGAGGTATTGCTGTCGTCCGGCAGAGATGTCGGCTACAAATTGTTGGGGGGTTTTGCCAACTTTTTCAGCCGCAATCATGATGGGTGCGCCGTGGGCGTCATCGGCGCCGACAAAGTAAACGGCATGGCCAAGCATGCGTTGAGCACGCACCCAAATATCAGCTTGGATGTACTCCATGATGTGACCAATGTGAAAGTGTCCATTGGCATAGGGCAAGGCGGTGGTGACGAACAATTGGCGAGAGGACATGTCTGACTCATTTTTCTTTGATCAAGGGATCGATTTTAAAGGGGTTTAAGGGCGTGGAGGGGGTTGTGCTGGAGGGATCTGCAAAATTGGTGAGATTAAGTTTAAAACTGCAATCGCTGAAGTTGCTTTGGGCTCTAAAGGTACAGCCAGTACCAGCGCGTCAACCTAAAATCTCAAAGGTTAAAGAAGTTTCGTTAGACTCTAGGCACTTGGACCTTGGAAAACAATTGGAGAATTTGATGACATTGAGCGAGCACATGGTGTTGCAGGCCTTGAAAGAGGCGGTGGACCCCAACACGGGTCAAACGTTTGAGTCGAGCAAGTCCATCAAAAACGTGCGGGTGATTGGTGCCGATGTGTCCCTGGATGTGGTGCTGAACTACCCCGCACAAAGCCAATGGCCGATCATGAGGCAAGGTTTGATGGACAAGGTGCAAGAGTTACCAGGTGTGAAACAAGTCTCCATTCATATGAGCACCCAAATCGTGGCCCATGCCGCTCAACGTGGTGTTCAACTGTTGCCCCAGGTCAAAAACATCATTGCGGTGGCCTCGGGCAAAGGGGGGGTGGGCAAAAGCACCACGGCGGTCAACTTGGCTTTGGCCTTGGCCAAAGAGGGCGCGCGCGTGGGCTTGTTGGATGCTGACATTTATGGCCCTAGCCAACCCATGATGATGGGGCTCAGTGCTCGACCTCAGAGCGAAGACGGTAAAACCATGGAGCCCTTAGAGAACCATGGTGTTCAGGTGATGTCCATTGGATTTTTGGTTGCACAAGACGAGGCCATGATTTGGCGTGGTCCGATGGCCACTCAAGCCTTGGAGCAACTCATTCGTCAAACCCACTGGAAGGATTTGGATTATTTATTGGTCGACATGCCCCCAGGCACTGGCGACATTCAGTTGACCTTGAGCCAACGTGTGCCTCTCACGGGCGCGGTCATTGTGACCACGCCTCAAGACATTGCCCTCTTGGACGCTAGAAAGGGCATCAAAATGTTTGAAAAAGTGGGCGTGCCCATTTTGGGTGTGGTGGAGAACATGGCGGTGCATGTGTGTTCGCAATGCGGACATCAAGAGCATATCTTTGGGCAAGATGGCGGTCAACTCATGGCCCAAGAGCTCTCTATGGATTATCTGGGTGCCATGCCACTCGATATCCATATTCGCCAGCAAGCTGACAGTGGGCGCCCTAGCGTGGTGGCCGAGCCTGAGGGTGCAGTTGCCCAGATGTATCTGGCCATGGCCAGGGCTTTGGCGATCAAAGTGGCTGCCAAGGCCAAGGACTTTTCCTCTTTGTTTCCCAGCATCAAAATATCCAAAGACACTTGAGCAGTTGAAAGCGCATCAAGGCAAGTTGTTGTCTTGAAATTGAAGTCTTGCCAACTTGGCATACAAGCCATCTTGCGCCAAGAGATCCTCGTGATTGCCACTTTCTACCAAGTGTCCGTTTTCCAAGACCAGCAAGGGGTTGGATTTTTTGACGGTGGAGAAGCGGTGTGCAATCACCAAGGTGGTTCGATCTTCCATGGCCTTGTCCAAAGCCAATTGGACCATTCTTTCACTGTTGGCATCCAATGCACTGGTGGCTTCGTCCAAAAGCAAGAGGGGTGGATTCTTTAAAATGGCCCTCGCAATGGCGATGCGTTGCTTTTGACCGCCAGACAGTCTGACACCTCGTTCGCCCAAATACGTGTCATAGCCATTGGAGAGTTGTTCGATGAATTCATCTGCAAAGGCAGCTTTTGCCGCACGGAGCACGTCCTCTTCGCTGGCACTTGGATTGCCGTAAAGAATGTTTTCATAAGCGCTGGTTGAGAAAATAACGGGCTCTTGTGGGACCAAACCAATGCGTTCCCTTAAGTCCTTCAAAGCCATTTTGTGAATAGGAACGCCGTTGAGTCGAATCTCGCCTTGTTGTGGGTCATAAAAGCGCAAAAGCAAAGCAAAGACGCTGGTTTTTCCAGCACCACTGGGGCCCAGCAATGCGGCATCTTCACCCGCTTTGATCGATACGCTTAAATGAGAAAGGGCCGCTCGATCAAGGCGCGAGGGGTAATAAAACGTGACGTTGTCGATGTCCAATTGGGCGCCACCGGCATGTTGCGAAATGATGGCTGGGCTAGAAGGTTCTGTCACAGGCGAGCGCGTGTTCAAAAGCTCAATGAGACGCTCTGTGGCGCCTGCAGCCCTTAACAAATCTCCATAGACCTCGCCCAACACGGCAAAGGCGCTGGCCAAGAGCAACACATACACCAAGCTTTGACCCAATTCACCTGCGCTCAAGGTGCCTTGCATCACCGCCAGCGCACCTTGGTACAAGCCCCAAAGCAAAGCTGCACTGGTGGTGGTCAAAATAAAGGCCACCAAAAAGGAGCGCGCGCGAACACGTTTGATGGCCGTCGTAAAAGCGTAGGAGCTCGCCCCTTCGTAGCGTTGCGCCTCACGATCCTCAGCGGTGTAACTTTGAACCACGGGGATAGCGTTCAGGACTTCTTGTGCAATGGCAGAGGTGTCTGCGACTCGGTCCTGAGACGCACGCGAGAGTTTTCTCACGCGCCGCCCCAAGGCAACGCTTGGTGCGATCACCACCAGCAAAAGGGCGATGACTTGTAGCATCAAGAGGGGATTGGTCCAAATGAGCATCATCAGTGCGCCAATGCCCATCACCAAGTTTCTCAGCCCCATGGACAAGGAGGAGCCCACGACGGTTTGTACCAAGGTGGTGTCTGAACTTAATCTGGAGAGCACCTCGCCTGTTTGTGTCACCTCAAAAAAAGCAGGACTTTGTTTCAGCACATGGGCATACACGGTTTGCCGAACATCGCTGGTGATGCGCTCACCCAACCAACTGACCATATAAAACCGTGCCGATGAAAACAGTGCCAAAGCGACCGACACCCAAAAGAGCATGAAGAAATGCCACGACAACTCCGCTCTTGAGCTGTTGGCGTTGAGCCCTTGATCGATCAAGAGTTTCAAGGCGTAGGGAAAGGACAAGGTGGAGGCTGCGGCCAAGATCAAAAACACACCCGCCCACATGATTTGAATTCGGTAGGGTTTGACAAAGGGCATCAACCCCAAGAGCCCGGGCAAGCGGCCCTTGTTGACCGCGTTGCCCTCCTTGTGTTGGGGCTCGGCTGCTTGATCGTCGGGTGCTTGAGCAAGGCCAGGGGTCGACGTGTTCGCGCCAAGGGGGGTTGAAGGGGATGGGTTGGGGTGATTCATGCTTTGATTTTCACTCATTTGTCTGCGTTTGTATTTTTGAGTTCAAAAATCTCGTGAACTCTTTGGGGAGAACTTCAAGAA
The DNA here is from genome assembly GCA_903842945.1 of uncultured Burkholderiales bacterium. Lineage (GTDB taxonomy): Bacteria > Pseudomonadota > Gammaproteobacteria > Burkholderiales > Burkholderiaceae_C > Limnohabitans. The sequence continues at coordinate 978 of CAIMNS010000048.1, read as the reverse complement.
CATGCCACAATTCGCAACATGCAATTGAACGAAGAAACCATTGAAACGCCTCCCAGGCCCGCTGCGAGTGTGATTTTGCTAAGAGATGTGCAAACCCGCGAGGGCTTGGAGGGGGTTGAGGTGTTTTTGATGAAACGTCACAGCAAATCTCAAGTGCTTGGGGGCGCTTATGTGTTTCCGGGAGGCAAACTCGATGACGATGACCTGCAGGTCGTTGTGCATCAACTGTTGTCGCAGTCAAGGGATCAGTTGTTTTTGCAACTTCAAGAGCCTGAACAAGACCCTCTAGGAGCGGCGGCCCTGTATGTGGCGGCTTTGAGAGAGGCTTTTGAAGAGTGTGGAGTTCTTTTTGCCAAACAAGCTGAAGCCTCCAAGCCCTTGGATGTGTTGCAGGCGGCAAAAAATTTGAATGCCCTCGTTCAAGAGGGCAGACCTTTTTCAAGCGCCTTGGGTCAGTTGGGTTGTTTGTTGGACACCCAGGCCTTGGTGCCTTGGGCGCGTTGGATCACCCCGAAAACTCCCACGGTCAGCAATCAGCGTTTTGATGCTCGGTTTTTTTTGGGCGTCATGCCCAAAGATCAAACCGCTTTGCACGATGATTTTGAAACCACCCACAGCACCTGGATCGCACCCAAAGCGGCGCTTGAATCTTATTGTGCAAAAGAAATTGAGCTAGCGGCGCCCCAAATCATGACCTTGATTGACTTGGCTCGTTTCAACTCCACGCATCAAGCTTTGGCACATGCTCGCGCGCAAAGAACACCTAAAATAGAGCCCCATTCCACGTCGATTGATGGTGTGCGGGCGGTCTGTTTTCCTGGAGATGCGCTACACCCTGTGAGAGATAAAATATTGCATGGACCCAGTCGACTGTGGTTCAAAGATGGGCGCTTTGAGCCCACAGAGGGCTTGGACAGATTGTTGATGGATTACTAAACCAAAAGGTGCACCATGGGTTTGTTGATGTTGGGGTTGTTT
>CAIMNS010000047.1 GCA_903842945.1 uncultured Burkholderiales bacterium | reverse complement strand
CTAAACTCCATCTTGTGAAAGACGTCCCCAAGCCCATTGAACCCCAGGAGTGCACGACATGAGCGACCAAGAGTTTTTGAACCATGCAGAACATTTGCTGACACAACTGGAGTTGGCTTGCGATCATTTGAACGACAGCACGGCGCTTGACATTGACAACCAACGCGTGGGCTCGATGATCACGCTCACCTTGGCCAACCAAAGCCAAATCGTCGTCAACTTGCAAAAGCCCTTGCATGAGGTGTGGCTGGCAAGCCGCTCAGGGGGCTATCACTTCAAACATCAAAACGACGCTTGGATGGACACCAAAGGCCAAGGAGAATTTTGGCAGCAGTTGCAAGCCGACTTGAGCGCTCAGACGGCCAGCAGTGTGAATTTGAGTGCGTTTGCATCGCCCGTTAAAACACGGGATTAATTTTTAAAAATATCGATGATGCGTTTTTTCTCATCGCTGTAGGAGCTGTCACTGCCTGACGAGCTTGGCGAGCTCGGGTAAGTCGGGTAACTAGGGCCTGAGGTGTTGGCGTTAGCGCCGCCAGAACCCGACATGGGCATGTCAGCGCTTCCTCCAAGGCCTAAGCTTGCGATGCCCGTGGACTTTGTGAATTCTTGGTAAAACCAATCCGCACCATCTCTCACCACCCCTTCAGGGGCAGGAATTTCTGCGATGGGCACATTTTGCAAAGCCTTTTGCATGAAGCTGATCCAAACCGGCAAGGCCAAGCCGCCCCCGGTTTCTTTGTCACCCAGTTTCTTCGGGGTGTCGTAGCCAATCCAAGTCACCGCCGCCAAGGTGGGATGGTAGCCCGCAAACCAAGCGTCCATCGAATCGTTGGTGGTGCCTGTTTTGCCATAGATGTCAGGACGCTTGAGCACTTGGGTTGCGCGAGAAGCCGTGCCGCTTCGGGCCACCTCTTGCAACAAGTGGCTCATCATGAACGCGTTTCGCGGCTCCACCGCCTTGGCGGTTTCGTCCAGTTCAATGGGGGTGTATTGCGACAGCACCTTGCCCATTTGATCGGTCACTTTGGTGATCAAGTGTGGGTTGACGCGAAAGCCGCCATTGGCAAACGCGCTGTAGCCCACCGACAACTGCAAAGGGGTGACCGAGCCTGCCCCCAAAGCCATGGTGAGGTACGGGGGGTGCTTTTCTGCTTCAAAGCCAAAGCGCGTGGCCCATGCTTGGGCGTAGGGCGCACCAATGGCTTGCAGAATGCGAATGGAGATCATGTTCTTGGACTTGGCCAGCCCCGTTTTAAGCGGCATGGCGCCTTCAAATTTGCCGTCGTAGTTCTTGGGCTCCCAGGCTTGTGAGCCCGTGACGCTTGCGTCAAAAAAGAGCGGGGCATCGTTGATGATGGTGGCCGGGGTAAAGCCTTTTTCTAAAGCGGCTGAATAGATGAAGGGCTTGAAGCTCGAGCCGGGTTGCCTCCATGCTTGGGTCACATGGTTGAATTTGTTTTTCTCAAAGTCAAAGCCGCCGACCAACGCATGAATGGCGCCGTCTCTGGGATCCAAAGCAATGAAGGCGCCCTCGACCTCAGGTAACTGGGTGATCGTCCATTGGCTTTTTTCGTTTTTGGTGATTCGAACAACAGCGCCAGGTCGCAGTTTGATGTTGGGCGCGGCCTTCTCGCTCAAACCCGATTGAACGGGTTTGAGGCCATCTCCCGTGACTTCGATGACCTCGCTGTTTTGACGCATGAGGCGAACTTTT
>CAIMNS010000046.1 GCA_903842945.1 uncultured Burkholderiales bacterium | reverse complement strand
TCCCGCCTTCTCTTGCGTCTTGGTTCAACTTGGACAATCGCTCACTTTTCCAATAAACATCCGAGACGCCTGCATCTTGGTTGAGCTTTCTGGCCAACATGAACATGACATCACTTAAGCGATTCAAATACTGAATGCCCAAACCTTCGTATTTTTCTTGCTCGGACAAACTGACCAATGAGCGCTCTGCTCTTCTCGCAACCGTTCTGCACACATGAGCTAAGGTCGATGAGCGCAGGCCGCCAGGCAAGATGAACTCCTTCAACGCTGGCAAAACCTGGATGTAAGATGCAATTGACAAGTCCAAATGCACGACGGCCGACTCTTTCAGTAAAGTAAATCCAGGAATGGACAACTCTCCCCCTAGATTAAAGAGTTCGTGCTGAATGTCCACCAACAAAGCGTGCTCCCCCTGCCCCATCTCTTCACACAACAGCAAGCCCAACATCGAGTTCAACTCGTCCACATCGCCCATGGCCTGAACGCGCACATGGCTTTTGGCAACTCTCTCGTTGTTTCCCAAACCCGTCGTTCCAGCATCCCCGGTGCGTGTCGTAATCTGCGTGAGTCTTTGTCCCATTTTTCGCTCCTTGATCCCCATGTGGGTTCTGTTTTTTTATTCGACGCCTGAGCTTGATGCGCGCCCCTGGTCTGTCAACGTGAACGGTGCGCGGACCATTGTATTGGCTGGTGCTCTTATTGCAATTGAACCATCGTTTTTAGTTTATCGATCAAGCCGTTGACCTCTTCAAGTGAGCCAAATTGAATCGCCAACTCCCCCATTTCCTCAACCCGTCCATATCTTTTAACTCTCTTTTTGATACGAACCTCCACTTGAGCCGTGAGTAAATCGGAGAGCTCCTCTTCTACTTTTCGAACATCTCGGGATTTCTCTTTTTTCGGTTTAGATGCGACCAACTGAAATTCCGCACCTATTTTTTTTACCAGTCTCTCCGCTTCCCTTACCGACAAATGCTTGGTCGCAATCTGATGGGCGGTTGTAATTTGAGACGCCCGATCCAAACTTAAAAGGGCCCTGGCGTGTCCCATGTCCAAGTCCCCAGCCATCAGCAAGCCTTGTACTGGATCGGCCAAATTCAACAGGCGCAACAAGTTTGACGCAGCACTTCTAGAGCGGCCCACGGCCTGCGCGGCCTCCTCATGCGTTAGACCAAACTCCTTGACCAATCTTTGTAAGCCATGTGCCTCCTCCAAGGGATTCAAATCTTCCCGCTGAATGTTCTCGATCAATGCCATGGCCGCAGCCGCCTCGTTGGGCACATCCCTCACCAGCACGGGAACTTGCTCGAGGCCAGCAATTTTTGAAGCTCTAAAACGCCTCTCGCCCGCAATGATCTCGTACTTACCTGCGTGCTCACCTTCTTTGAGTGGCCGTACCAAAATGGGTTGCATGACCCCTTGCATTTTGATACTTTCAGCCAACTCATAAAGCGCGCCTTCGTCCATGCGCGTTCTGGGCTGGTACATACCGGGCACCATTTGCGTGAGCTTCAGTTGACTGGGGGCGTCTGTGCCAGCCACATCAACCAGGTTGCCATCTGGCGCCTTAGGGCCCAACAAAGACTCTAAACCCCGGCCCAAACGATTTGATTTTTTAGTCACCATGTTCAATTGCTCTCCATTTGTTCACACCATCGTTCATTCGAAGCTGTTTTCTGCTTATTTATTGAATACAAAATAATTAGTTATAGGTTTTTTGTAATTCTTTCGATCATCTCACTGGCGAAAGATACAAAGGCTTGACTACCCTTTGCACTTGGGTCATAAACCACGCCAGGCAGGCCAAAACTCGGGGCCTCCGCCAAGCGCACATTTCGGGGAATCACCGCATCAAACACTTTGTCACCAAAATGGGCCTTCAACTGATCACTGACTTGAACTTGCAAACTCACTCGAGGATCAAACATGACTCGCAAAAGTCCAATGATCTTCAGCTCTCGGTTCAAATTTGCATGCACTTGCTTGATGGTGTTGACCAAATCCGTCAGCCCCTCAAGAGCAAAATACTCACACTGCATGGGCACGATGACGCCGTTGGCTGAACACAAGCCATTCAAGGTCAACAGGGACAAAGACGGGGGACAATCGATCAAAATAAAGTCATAGTCCTCGCCCACCTTTTCAAGTGCTTGCTTCAATCTTTTTTCTCTGTTCTCCATGCCAACCAACTCCAATTCAGCGCCGGCCAGTTCACGGCTTGCGCCAAGAATGTCATAGGTTTTGTGTTGACGGTAATTGGGTTGATCTCCCCAATTGCTGAGCACTTTGGCCTTAGAGATATCTGCGCCTTCAATCAGCACTTCATAAACACTCAACTCAAGCTCTCTCTTGTCAACGCCAGAGCCCATGGTTGCATTGCCCTGAGGATCAAGATCCACCAGCAAGACACGCTGAGACAAAGCCGCCAATCCAGCGCTCAAGTTCACCGTTGTTGTGGTTTTACCAACCCCACCTTTTTGATTTGCAACACAAAAAATATGCGCCATTTGTTTCTTTCTTATTATGAAAAAGCCAGTTTGATGCCCAAACCAATGAACAAAACGCCCAAGGTGTTGGACATGTATTTTTTCAATGACCGCATTTCTTGGAGCCTGCGCGACACAACCCTGAGGATTAAAAGCAAAAACACACCATATAAAAGGGTCAACAAAGCGATCGTTCCCGCCAATATCGCCCACGTTTGCACATCGATCTGCCGACCCTTGTCAATGAACAAAGGGAAAAATGCCATGTAAAAAATAATCGCCTTGGGGTTCAACAAAGTAATCCATAAGGACTGTCTGAAGCTGTCTTTCAACTCCATGACGCTTTCCTTTTGAATCTCTTCACTGTGGCGCATCAAGCTCAACCCCAGGTACGTCAAATATGCAGCACCTGACATCTCCACCCATCTGAAAATCAACGGCGCCTCTTCAAGAAGGGCGGCCAAACCACCAAGCGCCATGAGAATGAGCAGCTGATCTCCAAAGGCGATGCCCAGGGTCGACATCATGGCCGCCCTCACGCCACCCGAGCGGTATGCCGCCAAAATAGCCAAATTGCCCGGACCAGGCAATGCCAAAAACAGCCACACCGTGATCACAAACGAAGCATAGTCCTTTACCGGCATGAACGTAACCCAACCCTTTTTATCTTTCTTCGACCGAAGCCGACGAGTTTAACTGTATTCCTTAGGGATTTCTAAAGGCCACGCTCAAGACGCCCAAGATTATGTGAACTGTTTCACGTGAAACACGCTCTCAAACCACACAATGGCTTTAGGGCTGGTATTTTTTTAGCCAAACGATGCTTCTCGCAGCGTCTAAATCGGGCACTTGCAGGTGTTCCACGTGAAACACCTCTACGCCGCTTGGCAAGGGTGCTTCTATAGCTCCGCTCTCCTTGCCTT
>CAIMNS010000045.1 GCA_903842945.1 uncultured Burkholderiales bacterium | reverse complement strand
GTTTTCACCAAAAAACTGGTGAAACATTTGACCCACTGGGCTCTTTAGGAAGGCAACACCTCCGGAGTGTCCGGGGCAGTGCCATGAGTAGGAACCGTCTTCAGCATAATCAAGCAAGGCCTTGAAAAAGGGAGGTTGCAGGCCTTCGAGGTAGCTTTTGGCCTCCCTGATGATGTGGCGTGCAACGAACTCAGGCGTGTCTTCAAACATATGAATGAAACCATGCAGTTCGCGCAAGATGTCATTGGGCAGATGTCTTGAAGTTTTGGTTTCACCGTAGATATAAATCGGTACATCTGCGTTTTTGAACCTCACTTCATCGATGAAATTTCTGAGGTTCAAGACCGCAGGGTCCAAGTCGGGTCCAGGGGTGAACTCTTCGTCGTCGATCGACAAAATGAAGGCGCTTGCACGGGACTGCTGCTGCGCGAATTGACTCAAATCCCCATAACTCGTCACCCCCATGACCTCGTAGCCCTCCCCTTCAATGGCTTGAGCCAATGCGCGAATACCAAAGCCAGAGGTATTTTCAGAGCGAAAATCTTCATCAATGATGACGATGGGAAAACGAAACTTCATGAGGGACACTCCAAAAAACAGATAAAAGACCCATAAATCCAACCCGACGAAGTTTACCTTGTTCAGAGCCTGTTAGAATAGAAAAACGCAGGAGAGATGGATGAGCGGTTTAAGTCGCACGCCTGGAAAGCGTGTGAGGGTTAATAGCCCTCCGCGGGTTCGAATCCCGCTCTCTCCGCCAATACCCTGTTTCACAGGGTATTTTTTTGACTCAGAACCACCATAAAAAATCTTGGACTCTTCGGCTCTTACCAATTAACGGGGGATGGGCATTTATCAAACACATTTGAATGATCCGTTCAAACCCCTTGGGTTTCAAACGCCAAAAGCACTAGTTATAAAAGGAGCCTCTCATGCTTGTACGACTCTTGTATGTCAGTCGACCTGTAGGTCCAGTTACAACGACCATGACCTCGTTGATTTTGGAAAAATCTAAATCGTACAACAAAAAGGAAAATATCACAGGTATTTTATGTCAAGGCTCAGGCCTATGGATGCAAATACTGGAAGGCGAGCGGTCTCAAGTCAATGTGCTGTACTCTCGAATCATGGCTGATCGAAATCACCAAAATGTTGAATTGTTGTCGTTGGAAGAAATTACGCAAAGACGCTTTGGAGAGTGGTCTATGGCGCTTGTCTATTTATCTAAAGATGATCCTCTGGTAAAGATGGCGCATCCAGAGTTTGACCCCTACTCGGCTTCAGCCAAGGATGCTATTGCTATCTTAGATGAACTGATTAAAACAGGTAGTCCAATCGTTACCATGGAAACATGAATCTTCAATCATTGTTCTGACTTGATAGCCTTTGCTCGGCCTTGCTCAGGAGCCCTAAGCAAATCAGCAAGGTATTTTAAAAAAATCGAATAAGAGTACTTATTTGTTATTTAATCTATTTAAGAAATTTCAATTCCTTGGTGTGGGGAGTATGAGGGATCATTTAACAACATCTCTTTAAAGACTTATACTATAAATTCTTTTACGTTGGGAGGAATTGTTAAATTTTTTCGAGAAAGTTTTTTTACTTTGTGGACATTTGATCACCTTGAGGCCAGCACAGCTCAAAAGCTAGTTTTGGTGGAC
>CAIMNS010000044.1 GCA_903842945.1 uncultured Burkholderiales bacterium | reverse complement strand
GCAAAAATGGGGGTTTTTGATACCGTGGGCGTCACCATCGCAGGCTCCCACGAACCCTGTGCTCTGCTTATTGCAAAAGCGCTTGATCTCCAAAGCCATCCCTCACCATCGAATCCAAGGCTCGCATCCATTTGGGGCGGAAAGCTCTTCTGTGCACCTGCCGATGCAGCGCTGATCAATGGCACCGCAGCCCATGCTTTGGATTTTGATGACTGCAACAACACGCTCGGCGGTCATCCATCAGCGCCCATCTTGCCCGCCTTGTTTGCCCTATCGGATGTCAACACCATCACGCCGCAAGATTTTTTAACGGCATACATCTTAGGGTTCGAAGTTGAAACCAAAATAGCCATGTGTGTGAATTTTCACCACTACACCAAAGGATGGCATCCAACGGCAACTCTTGGCACCTTTGGCGCAGCAGCTGCATGTGCAAAGTTATTGAACCTTGACCTCCAACAAACGGCAACCGCTCTGGCCTTGGCCGCCTCCTCTGCGGCAGGCATCAAGGCCAATTTTGGAACCATGACCAAACCCATGCATGTAGGGAAGTCTGCAAAAGAAGGACTGATGGCGGCGAAACTCGCTCAAGCAGGCTACACGGCGAACACAGAAAGTGTCTTTGAGCACCATCAGGGGTTTTTTGAAGTCTTCAATGGCAAAGGCTTTTACGAGCCCAGCAAAGCACGAGAGTTCTGGGCAAAACCTTGGGATATTGTGGAGCCCGGAATTGCCATCAAACAATACCCTTGCTGTGGAAGTACACATCCAGCGGTTGATGTGGCCATTGACATTCACAATTCGCCTGATTTCGACATCAACAACATCTTACACATCCGTGCATGGATACATGAACGTCGACTCACGCACACCAACCGTCCTTTTCCTAAAAGCGAACTCGACGCGAAATTCAGCTTACAGTACGTCATCGCACGAGCGCTTTTGGAGGGAAAAGTAGGCATTGAGCACTTTGAAAACAACATCTTTTTAAAGCAAGATGTTCAAAATTTGTTATCAAAAATTTCAGTCGACGCCTACAACGATCAGATGTTTGACCCCTCCAACCATTTTGCCGCCCGCGTGGAAATCGAATTCAAAAATGGCAAGCGATTGACCCAAAGTGTTTTACAGCCTCACGGCAGAACTTCATCCAACCCGCTTAGCCAAAAACAACTCAGAAACAAATACGAACTTTGCACTAAAAAATACCTATCTCATTCAGGGATAGAGTTAACACAAGATTGGATAGAACATATGCTCAGTCAAAAAAATGTGAGCTCTCTTTCTGCATTGATTCAAAACCATCTCATCTGAAACTTCAAGCTCCATCATGACAACATCTCAACAAGAATTTGACGTAATCGTCGTCGGCAAAGGCAATGCAGCACTTTGTTCCGCACTGTCAGCCCATGAAACAGGCGCCTCGGTACTGGTCATTGAGGCCGCATCGCAAGACGAGTCTGGAGGAAACAGTCGCTTTGCGGGTGGCGTGATGCGCTTTGCTTATGAAACCGTTGAAGACTTGCGAAAAGTCACAGAAATCACAGAAAAAGAAGAGTCTGAAACCGATTTTGGAACCAACACGGAGGAAGAGTTTTTTGATGATCTATTTCGCCTGACTCAAAACAGAACTGATTTAGACCTGTCCGATCTTTTGGTTCGGCGCAGTTTGGAGACCATGATTTGGCTCAGAGGCAAAGGCGTCAAGTTTGTTCCCAATTTTGGTCGTCAGTCGGGCATGGTCAATGGCAGACGTCGCTTCTTTGGCCGATTGCCCATTGAGGTGTCAGGGGGAGGCGCAGGCTTGGTCGACTTTTTGGATCAAGCGACCAAAAAAGCGGGCATCCAGGTTAAATTCGAGACACGAACGACTTCTCTGATTTATGAAGACGGACAAGTCAAAGGGGTCCATGCACTTGAAAAAGGTGTGCCAACACAGTACAGAGCCAAGTCTGTTGTGCTGGCTTGTGGTGGTTTTGAGGCCAATCCAGAGATGCGGACGCGCTATTTGGGCCCAGGCTGGGAATTGGCCAAAGTCAGAGGCTCTCGCTTTAACCAAGGAGACGGTCTCAAGATGGCACTTGACATTGGCGCAGCACCCTACGGCAATTGGTCTGGATGCCACGCGACGGGATGGGACAGAAATGCACCCGAGTTTGGTGATGTCGCAGTTGGCGATAAGTTTCAAAAGCACAGCTATATTTTTGGTTTGTTGATCAATGCTGAAGGCAAAAGGTTTGTCGATGAAGGCTTGGACTTCCATTCATTCACTTATGCCAAATATGGTGGTGAAGTCTTAAAGCAAACAGGGCAATTTGCTTGGCAGGTTTTTGACTCGAAGGTTAAAAATTTGCTTCGCAATGAATACAGGATTAAATTTGTCACCAAAGTGACCGCCAACACACTGGAGGAACTGGCCGGAAAATTAGAAGGCGTGAACCCCACCAATTTTTTAAACACGGTCAACAACTACAACAGCAAGATCGACCAAGACGTTCCCTTTGACCATACCATCAAGGATGGAAAGTCAACGCGAGAAGGTGTTGAACCGCCAAAAACAAATTGGGCACAAGCCTTGGATACCCCACCCTATGAGGCTTATCAAACAACTTGTGGCATCACCTTTACATTTGGAGGTCTACGAACAGTGCCCGATCAGGGACAAGTCCTTGATGTGCATTTGAACCCCATACCCGGACTTTATTGCGCGGGTGAAATGGTCGGGGGCATTTTCTATTTCAATTATCCAAGTGGGACTGGGTTGGTGTCGGGTGCTGTTTTTGGAAAAATTGCAGGCTTGGCTGCCGGTAAAAACGCACGTCATTTGACTTAGATCGCTATTGAATGCTCTACCTTTTTAAAAAAATCATGAATGAATTGTCTGGCATCAAATATTTTTCATCCTTTGTTGCCATGTGCGCCTTTCTTGGAAGCGTCACTTGGATGCTTCCCTCAAGGGCTGATTACCCAGATCGACCCATCAAATTGATTGTTCCCTTTGCACCAGGTGCTGGTGCAGATGCCATAGGTCGGCATTTTGGACAGAAGTTAACGTCCTCTTTGAATCAACCCGTTGTGATCGAGAACCGCGCAGGTGCAAATGGGCTGGTGGGTCTTGATGCTTTGCTCAAATCCCCCCCAGATGGCTACACCCTTGCCTTGGTTGACCGCAGTGTTCTTGGGATCAATCCAAGCCTTTATAAGAAGTTAACGTATGACCCGCTTAAAGATCTTGAGTACCTCGGCATCGTGGCATGGGCGCCTTACCTCTTGGTCGTTCACCCTTCCATACCGGCCAAAAATCTGTCTGAACTCATCAAATATACGCAACAAAAGAACGAAGCCTCGGATTACGCCAGTTTTGGTAATGGCAGTCTGCCTCAATTGGATATGGAACTGTTAAAAACGGCTCAAAACATCAAAACCAGGCAAATACCCTATAAAGGTGCTGCACCTGCCATTTCAGCAACCATCGGTGGCGAGGTCAGCATGACCCTCTCCTCCATTGGCTCCCTTTTGGGCAATGTGAAAGATGGACGCCTCAAAGCCATTGTCCTAGGCGCGTCAAAGCGATCTCCTCTGTTACCTGATGTGCCCACCATCTTAGAAGCTGGAGGGAATTTAGAGACCCTTCTGCCTACATATTTTGGTTTTGCGGTGATGAAAGGCACACCTGTAGCTATCAAGAACAAACTCTCCACCCTTCTACAACAAGAAGTGCAATCGGCTGAGACCCTTAAACATCTACAAAACCTGGGTATGGAGACAGCAACAGCTCAGTCTGTCGAGATGGAATCGGTTGTGAAAAATGACATTGAACGATTTAAAAAAATAATCACCTCTCTTGATATTCAACAGGAGTGAAGGCATGCAACAAAGATTCGTTCAATCCCTGGGCTATGTTGGTTTGGCCTCCCCGAACATGGACGCTTGGAAAATGTTTGCTCAAGACATGCTCGGCATGGAGGTCAGCACCACGCCAAATGGCTCCATCGCTTTAAAAATGGATGAGAAATCCCACCGCTACCTGATTGAACCCGGCTCCAAATCTGGCTTACAGTTCATAGGATTTGATGTGGGTGAACCCTCTCATTTGAAACAACTTCAACAACACCTCACTGAGGCTGGAATTGAAGTTCATAAAGCCTCCCCTGAAGACAAGGCAACAAAGAAAGTCACCGATCTCATTTGGGTCAAAGACCCAGATGGCGTGAGAATTGATTTTTACCTTGGACTTCAAGAGGCAGCAACGCCATTTAACCCCATCAAACCCATAGGTGGATTTGTAACCGGTGAACTGGGAATGGGACACGTCGTGCGCTACACGCCCAATTACAAAGACATGTCCGACTTCTACCAACGAATCCTGGGATTCAGCTTGAGTGATTTTCATGATCAACCCTACGCCATTGAGTTCCTAAGAACCAACCCAAGACACCATTCCATTGGTTTGATCGATGACAAAGGGCCCCCACGACTTCATCACACCATGGTTGAATACAGGTATTGGGATGACGTGGGCCGAGCCTACGATCTTGCACAGTTGGATCCCAGTGGCATTGCAGTCACCTTAGGACGGCACTTGAACGATCACATGACGTCTTTTTATGTTTGGACGCCAGATGATTTTTTTATTGAACTCGGATGGGCCGGAAGAAGAATTGACGACAGCACGTGGACAGTGGAAGAACTTTCGTCTCCGAGTCTATGGGGACATATCAGAAATTGGCAGACCGCGGAAAAGCGTCTTCAAACGAAAAAACTAATAGAAGAGATGGGTCATCAAGGAATACGTGCACCGGTTGCAGCCTATGATGAAGAGGCTTTTATATTTACCCCTTCCAAGCGTCAAAGTTGAATTTCAAAACTTCCTCATTGATACGTCGCAGTGATCAAAGCCATTCAGAAGAGCTCAAGGTGTCTTGATCAAACACTGAGGCCCCAGACTTGCGTACATATTTTTAGGGCAGGTCTGTACAACTTCAAAAGTAAAAAGAATGTGTCCGTTATCGTTATCCTGTATCCTAGCGTTTGAAGGAATCAAGACGTAGCGGCACCCCAGTTTCAAAGCGTAGCAACCAAGATTGACAAAGGAACAGGTATGTTTATTCAAAACCAATGGTACGTAGCAGGCTTTGCAAAAGAGCTCTCGACCCAGCTGCTAGCCCGCACCTTGCTGAGCGAGCCAGTCGTGATGTTTCGCAGCGAAAGTGGTAAGGTGGTCGCCTTGGAAGACCGTTGCTGCCACCGCAACCTGCCGCTCTCACATGGCAAGGTCCAGGGCGACTGCCTTAGCTGCGGCTACCATGGTTTGGTTTACAACACCGATGGCGAATGCATCCACGTCCCAGGACAAGACACAGTGCCGCCGGGTGCGAAGGTGAAAAAGTTTCCTTTGGTCGAAAAAGACAATGTACTGTGGATATGGATGGGGGACCTTGCAAAGGCAAACATAGCCGATATCCCAGACTACCCGATCCACTCGGACCCTCGTTGGGCTCACAAGGGCAGCCACTACACCATCAATTGCCATTACGAACTGATCCACGACAACCTGATTGATTTGTCGCATGTCGGTTATGTGCATGGCAAGACCATTGGCGGCACACCAGCTGCGCATTCAGAGGCGCAGATGTTTGTTGAGCGGCAGGGCAATGGTGTGACGGTGCGACGGTTCATGAAAGACACCGTACCACCACCGACCTATGTGCGCTCCATCGGCTTTAAAAACAATATAGATCGATGGATGCAAATCACGTTTGTACCTGGCCTTATCCGAATCTACATAGGCGCTGCTGACACCGGCAAGGGCTTTGACGAGAAAAACCAGATGGACCAGTTGGGCCTTCGCATCTTCAATGGCGTCACGCCGGAGACTGAAAAATCAACGCATTACTTTTGGACGGCCGCGCACAACCACCGGCTGACGGAGCCAAACGTAACCGAAGCCTTGCATGCCGAAGTGGCTCAGACCTTTGAAGAAGACCGCATCGTGGTCGAAGCGCAGCAGCGGCGCTTTGAACAATTCCCAGACCGCAAAACCTTTGCTATCAAGATCGATGCTGGCGGCATTCATGCGCGGCGGGTGATAGCGCAACTGATGGAAGCCGAGAAGAAGGCAGCACTGATTTCTACGTGAGTGTGATCGTAGACATCTGGACCGTCGAGCAGTGACCTCTGCCCCGCCGCCAGGCGGGAAGGGAATGATCAGATAAATGGGACGATTGGGATAGGTAGATTGAGCGCTGGAGAAATTGGGAAAGAAAGAAAACAAGACCCCAACACAAACGATCAACAATTCAAATATTTTGGTACCTAATGCACAACCCCTCACTGT
>CAIMNS010000043.1 GCA_903842945.1 uncultured Burkholderiales bacterium | reverse complement strand
GTGCTTTCCATGATTTGATTATATGGGAAAATTTCCCATATAATCAAGCCCATGATACTAAAATGGTTTTAAATCAATAAAAGAATGCTTTATAGCTCAAAAAAAGAAATTCTTTCTGGCTTTTGGGGTAAGATTGGGTAAGCCCAGTTGCAAATTGCAATTTGCGAATGGCAAATGTCACATGGCATGGCCATGTCAAGTCAAGGCGTGAGGGCCGCACACATGTGCGTCTTCAAGTCCATGTGTTCAAGCTCAAGCCTTCAATTGAGCTTGAAAGGCCTGCATCACCTCTTTGTAATTGGCTTGCCCAAAGATGGCGCTGCCCGCCACAAAGGTATCTGCACCAGCGTCAGCGATGGCTCGCACATTGTCGGCCTTGATGCCACCGTCCACCTCCAAGCGAATGGCTTTGCCGCAAGACGTGATCCTTTGCCTCACCTCTTGGATTTTCTTCAAGGCGCTTGGGATGAAGCTTTGCCCGCCAAAACCCGGGTTCACGCTCATGATCAAGATCAAGTCAAGCTCCTCAATGACCCAATCCAAGACACTCAAAGGTTCGGCTGGGTTGAAGGCCAAGCCCACTTGACAGCCGTGAGACTTGATGACTTGAATGCTTCGGTGAACATGCGCACTGGCGTCGGGGTGAAAGCTGATGAGGTTCGCCCCAGCTTTGGCAAACGAACTGGCCAAGTGGTCCACGGGTTGCACCATCAAGTGAACGTCAATCGGAATTGGCACTTGGGCCGAGGTTTTGGCGATGGGCTTGATGGCCTCACAGATCATGGGGCCAAAACTCAAGTTGGGCACATAGTGGTTGTCCATGACATCAAAGTGAATCCAATGGGCCCCCGCATCGATCACGTTTTTGACCTCTTCGCCCAAACGGGTGAAGTCCGCTGACAAAATAGAAGGGGCGATCACATAAGGAGCGTGAGAAGGCGCGTGGGACGCTTGGGCTGGATTCATGGGGCCTGTAGGGGTTCGATCAAGATAGGGTGAGACGCATGGTTTGCAGTATAACGAAGGAACATCACCGAAGAGCGTGCTCTTGGCCATGGAATGTCAAATGCGAGCGCACTGTGCCTTTTTTTGGACACTCTGAGGGCGTTCAAGAATCTTCCATTACCATTGGGCTCCAAGGCGGCTTTCATGGGTCTTGTCGATGCAAGGCCTTCGTTGCCCAGCGTGCACTCGATGCAACTGCCGTCAAAGAGGTGTGCGAGGTGTGCGCGTATGCAAAATTAAAAGTTCATAGAGGACGGATCAGGATGTCGGATTACAGTTTGCGAGTGGATGTGATGCCACAATATCTGGCGGACCAATCTGAGCCAGAGGAAGAGGTGTATGTGTTCAGTTACACCATCACCATCACCAACACAGGCCAAATGGCAGCGCAATTGATTTCTCGAACTTGGCACATCAACGACGCACAAGGTCAGCATGAGAAGGTTCGAGGCTTGGGTGTGGTCGGGCACCAACCCCTGCTCCAACCTGGCCAATCCTTTCAATACACCTCGGGCACCCATCTGAGAACGCCCACCGGCACCATGCATGGCAGTTACTTTTGCGTGGGCGTGGATGGAGAGCGCTTTGAAGTGGACATTCCCATGTTTGTGCTGGACGCTTTGAGCGGCCAGTACAAGCACTGAAGCCTAAAAACACAGCCAACCATGGGCGAGTTTGATGTGATCGAGCGTTTCTTTAAAACGCGTTTTGCCATGGACAGAGACGACCTGGTCCTGGGCATCGGTGACGATTGTGCGCTCTTGAATCTG
The DNA here is from genome assembly GCA_903842945.1 of uncultured Burkholderiales bacterium. Taxonomy (GTDB): domain Bacteria; phylum Pseudomonadota; class Gammaproteobacteria; order Burkholderiales; family Burkholderiaceae_C; genus Limnohabitans. The sequence goes on along the minus strand of CAIMNS010000043.1, from coordinate 844 downwards.
ACGCCAGGACATCAACTGGCCGTCTCAAGCGACGTCTTGGTTGAAGGCGTTCATTTTTTCTCCGACGTGGACCCCCAAACACTGGGGCACAAATGCTTGGCCGTCAATTTGAGCGATTTGGCCGCTTGTGGCGCCAAGCCCAAAGCCTTCACGCTTTCACTCACCTTGCCAAGCATCGACGACGCCTGGTTGCGGGCCTTCTCTGAAGGCCTCTATGCCTTGTCCAAGATGCACGCTTGTGCCCTCATTGGAGGCGACACCACCCGAGGCCCCTTGAACATTGGCATCACGGTTTTGGGCGAGATCCCCAAGGGGCAGGCCCTTGTCAGATCTGGCGCTAAAACAGGTGACGACCTCTATGTGAGCGGCACTTTGGGAGACGCCAGATGGGCTTTGCTGGGTCTGAATGGTCACATGTCCATGGACAAAGCACGCCTGCCAACCCTTCGCACGCGGCTAGAGAGCCCCACACCGCGTGTGGACTTGGGTCTGGCTTTGAGAGGGGTGGCAAGTGCAGCCATCGATTTGAGCGACGGTTTGCTAGGGGATTTGGCGCATGTGTTGAAAGCCTCGCAAAAAGGCGCGCAACTGCAAGTGCTTGACATGCTACAAAGTCCCCTGGTGTCTGAGGACTTGCGCACCTTGCCCAAGGACCAAGCCTTGAAGCTCATGCTGCAAGGCGGAGATGACTACGAGCTGCTCTTCAGTGCCCCCAAATCAAAAGCTCAGGCCTTGAAGGTCCTCGCCCAACAACTGAACTTGCCCTTGACCGTCAGTGGGCAAGTGACTGACAATGCAGGCAGAGAACTACTTCACGCCCCAAGCCTTCTGGACACAGACACCC
>CAIMNS010000042.1 GCA_903842945.1 uncultured Burkholderiales bacterium | reverse complement strand
ATAACTTTGATCTATATTGGCTAAGCCTGAAGTTGCATTGAGTAAACCGACCAAACCACCGGCTATTTTTGGAGCAGTGACAGCGCCTGTTGCATAGCTTTGGCTGATGCTCACATTGCTGTTCGCCACTTCAGCCTTGTTGAGGCCCACCAAACCACCGACATTGGTACCAAGTGCCGAGGTGGATGCCACATTACCGATGGCATAGCTTTGGGAAATACGGGAGTTTCCAAAGCCGTCATTGAATCCCACCAATCCTCCTACGGCATCACTTGAAGCTGATACATTGCCGGTGGCGTAACTGTTCGAAATGTCCGCGGAGTTTGCCAAAGTGGCCGAAGTGTTGCCACCGATCAAGCCACCTACATTGCTGGAGCCAGAATTTGTGATGTTGCCCGTGGCATAACTGTTGGAGATGTTACTGGTCGAGGCAACGGAAGCAGTTTGTGCTGAATTGCTGCCGACCAAACCACCAACATTCCCTTGAAAGGCTGAGACATTGCCAGTCGCGTAACTGCTGTCAATATTCGAATTGGATCCGTTTGCAGCGAGGTTCCAACCCACCAATCCACCCACAGAGATCAAGCCACTGACAGCACCTGTTGCATAGCTGTTGGAAACCGTGTTGTTCACACCACTGGCGTTGGCCCAGTTGTAGCCAATCAATCCACCCGACGCATAACTTCCCCCTAACAAGGAGCCCGTTACGGAACCCGTCGCATAGCTTGAGATGACTTTAGAACTGGTGCCAGCGACAGAACTCCGATTGAGTCCGATCAACCCACCAATACCTGCAACTGCATTTCCACTTGCAGCACTTGGATTGGAGACCGCACCGGTTGCGTAACTGCTCAAAATATCAGCGATACCATTGGCCGCATTGATTTGATTGTTCCCAACCAATCCTCCCACCCATGATGCGGCAGCGCTCACGCTTCCTGTCGCATGACTTCCACTCACTGTGGCATTTGCGCCTGTTTTGCCCACCAGATTGAGACCAATCAACCCACCGAAATAGTAATTTGCGCCATAGGTTTGAGGACCTGTGAGGTTGCCAGTTGCATAACTGTTGGTGACAGCAACCGAGCTATTGATACCATTTGCATAGTTGTAACCGATGAATCCACCACCATAGGGGGAACTATTTGCCCAGACATCTCCAGTGGAAAAACTGTTGGTCACAGTAGAAGATGCTCCCGTTCCTGAGGTGGTGTTTTGTCCGATCAAACCACCGGCAAAGCCTCCTGTTGATGTCACACTGGCTTTTGAAAAGCTGTTCAAGATGTTGCTTGGACTTGCGCTGTTGCTTGAGCCATTGTTACCAATGAGTCCACCGATATAAGAAGTCCCTGAAATTGAACCGGTAGAAAAACTATTGGTGATGGGTCCTGAGTTGGTGCCGACCAATCCGCCAAATGTTCCATTAAGGGCTGCACCACCACTGTTAAAAGTCGTGAAAATGGATGCATTGGCAAAACTGTTCAGTATTACACCTGAGTTGGTGTTGACCAAGCCCCCCGTGCCAGTTATCGCGTTCGAAGTGGAGATGTTGACCCCCACATCACGAATCAAACCCGATGAATTGCTGAACAAGCCAATGGCACCTGTGCCAGTCAAATTGCCAACCGTGTGACCCAAACCTTCGAACTTGCCCGTGAATGTCCCCGTGATAGGGGACGCCGTGAATGTACGGTCAAAATTGTAGTTCTGCCCTAAAGCAAATTTACCGCTGACGCTGTTGATGCCGCCCGTTGGGTTGGTGGACAACACATAGGTGCTGGGGTTGGTGATGACGGTGTAACTGTCGACCGCGTTTGCTCCCAATTGGGTGGTGAACAAACCGGCACCCGTCCCTGCAAAATTGATCGCCCCCGTGAAAGCGGTGTTGTTTAAACCAAAGCTACCAAAGTTGTAGTTCCCTGTGGCGTCTCCAATCCCGTAGACCAAACTCACCGACCCACCCGTGGGCACATTGATCGCATTGTTGATGTTGATGTTGTTGGAGGCCGACAAGGTGAGCTTCTTGGCCCCGTTCCAACTCACCGCTTCATTGATGTTGACATTGCCACTGGTGCCCGTCCCACCAGAACTGCTCAGAATCGTGACATTGTTGGCGTTTAAATTGGCCCCCAAGGTCGCACCGGTCATGTCGTTGCCAACTGCACTGCCAACCGTGAAGTCGGTCGGATCAATGATCCAACTGCCTCCTGTGCCTTGAGGTGCATGGGTCGTGATGTGGGTGGCGGGCGCAACATGGACGTGGGAGCCTGATGTTTCGATTCTTCCGCCGTCTCCCCCTGAATTGCCTGCCTGCGCACTTAAAGTCCCATCCACTTGCGTGGTGCTCTCTGGGACTTGTAGGTCAGACATCAACAAGATCTGCCCGCCACTGCCCGTACCGCTAGGCAAGGCATCCGCGGAGATCGTCCCCGAGTTACTGACACCGTGACTGGCAACGAGTTTGATCACCCCCCCATCGTTGACCAAGCCATTGGCTTGGATGGTGCCGGTGTTTTTAACCACACCGCCCTGAATGGCGTTCGCAGCCTGGGCCGACAAGATGACCAGTCCACCTGGGGCCATCACGGCATTGCCATTCTCTACATAGGCAGCCACTGTAGATGGAGAGACCAACACATTGGTCAACGCATGGTTAGCTTCAAACTGCAACTGAAAGGTCTCACCCGCTGCCAACACAATGGTGCCCCCTCTCGCCACCACCACCCCTTCGTTTCTCACCTCTGGTGCCAACAGAGCAATATAGCCACCAAGCTTGGAGGTGATGCTGCCTTGGTTAAGAATCCTGCCCGTGGATCCCGTGCGTCCAAAGGTGTAGTTGCCTGACATCAAATCTTCATCACTGATGTGATGGGTGGTCGCAAGGAAACTGCCTACATCAACGCTGGAGCCCGGTGCAAAGTAAACGCCATTGGGGTTTTGCAGGAAGACCGAACCATTGGCGTTGATTTTTCCGAAAATTTGACTTGGATTGCTGCTTTGAACCCGGTTCAAAATCACGCTTTGTGCGTTGGGTTGCTCAAAATTGACCGTGGCCTGTGAACCCACATCAAAGCTTTGCCAATTCACAGCAGCGTTTGAGGAAGATTGCTTGACGCTGAGCACTGTCCCAGCTTGGGTGACCTGAGCTGCACCGGCTGAGACTTGAGCGCCAGTGGGCAACTGCGTCGCACTTGGCGCAGACACATTGGGCGTCAAGGGAGCGGCATAAGTTGCAAACGTAAAACCAATGCAAATCAAGGCCGCCACCAAGGGCTTGATAAAGAAAAGTTGAGCCGAGCGCCTGACTTGCGCAACCCGCTCTAAGAGTCGCTCACCACCTGGCGTACCATGGCCTTTGGCGCTCTCAGGCACAGCGACAAACGTCGCTGTGGCCTCGCTCCAAATGACTTTAAAGGCCTTGTTCATGGCGTCGTGGTCGACAAGCTTTAAAAGGGAACGCTTGCGTTCAACCAAAAGCGGTTCTTCACCATCGACCCATCTTGATCGTTGCCCGTCGTTGTGGGATTGGGATTGTTGCCAATGCGCCTGGCCACGGTGGCTTTGATACTTGAGCCCCCAGCAGTGCCATAGGCATAAGAAAAACCATAACCCTTCAAAGCGTATTTGTTCAACACAGAGGCCCCAGCGTAGTCGTTGTTGGGGTTGGTCATCACACGCCCATGGTCATAAAATCCAGAGAACAAGCTGGACGGGCCCAGTCGGCTTCGCAGCTCGATACTCGCCAACTGACCCAAAGCACCTCCAGCCTCGTTGCTTGGATAAGCCCTGACGCCGTTGATGCCACCAAGGTAGAACTTTTCAGAGGAGTCTAAATTCTTGCTGGCCCACTGACCATTCAAAGACGAGTAAAAAGAAAAGCCTTGAACAATTTCTTGATCCCTTGAAACGGTGTACTTGAATTTATTGAATCTCCCAGACGTCTTGGTGGTGTTGGCATCGGTCACGCGATTGGCCGATTTACTCAAGTCCAGTTGTCCGCCAACCCAACCCATGTTAAAACTGCTTCTCGTTTGACTCAAAGGAGATGACAAGGTACTTCCATTCAATCCCAAATTCACCAACCGACTGACATAATCAGAGGCCACGGTATTTTGAGATTGGTTCACGAAATGTTTTCCATCAAGCCCAAGCAGAGCCGTTAAAGTCGAAAGCCTAGATAAGACCAAGGGATAGGTGGTCTCTAGGCCAAGAGTATCGGCAGTGCCCTTGGCCAACAAGGCCGCGTAGTCTTGGGTCACCAGGTGATAATTCAGGTGCGAAAGATTCAAGCCAAGTTTTGATCCGGCATATCCCACCGGCATGTATTCAGACAACCGAACATACTGCGTGCCGGAACTGGTCAAGGTGTTGATGGCAAATTGGTCCCCAAGGCCCAACGGACTGTTGATGGCCAAACTGGTGGCCAAACGGTTTTGACCTGTTGACCTCGACCCCGTGTTGTCGCTTGATGCGTCCAAGGTGACCATCGCCGCCTCTTTGAGCGTCACCATCAAGTTGGTTTGTCCAGGGGAATCTCCTTCTACAAGACTGCCCTGAATTTGCACGCCTGACAAATCGGCCAACAAGGCCAGGGCCTTGTCGATTTGAAACGTGTTGAGCTTTTCTCCAGCCTTTTGAGCGGAGTTGATGGTCCTCACAATTCGGTCGATGTCCAGCCGTTTGGAGGCAAAGGGTTCCACCACGACTTTCCCAAAATTCGCCTCGACGATCTCCATGGTGACCAGACCATCCTTGATGTCTTGTGGCGGGTAACTGATTCGCACCACAAAACCCATGGACCTGTAAAGTTCAGCAACTGCGCTGGAGACCAACTCCAGCTCAAAAAATTCAAGCGAACGATCGGTGTAGCCTTCGGTGATTTTCTTGAGTTGAAGGTCATCAAAGATCGTATTGCCGACAAACCTGAACGCCTTGACCATCACCTTGGGTCCATCCACGCGTTTCTTCACCTCGGACTTGGGCAATTCGGTGGCTTGAATTTCTTTAGGAATAGAAATTTCGCGATCGCGATTGATTTGCTGCTGAAGTGTGCCAGCGTTGGGTATGCTTTGTGCAAATGAGGGGATGCTGAGCCATGCGGTCAAGCACACCAAAAGAGATAGACCCTTGATGGCCAGAGCTTGTTGAAAAGAGAAGCGTGAACGCATATGCTTGGAGGTAAGAAGTTTCCCAAACTTATTTATATCACTGCAACTTGAACAAAGCTTTCATAAAAATGCAAGGATTCCAAAGGGATTCAAGTAAGATCAAACCCATGAAGGACAAGATAAAAATTAAATTTATTTTAAGTTTGTTGGTTCTAGCACTACTTTGCTTGGGGCTGGTCAGCGCTCGTGCAGAAGGATTGACGCAAGAAAAGTTTAAATTCACTCAATCTATGCTGGTGGATTCGAGTCAACACATGACGTTTGAAGAGGTTTTGAACGCCACCTTCACGCCCATCCAGCAAAGCAGCAAATTGCCCACCGCCAACAACAGTGTCTGGTTAGAAATTCAACCCAAGCAAACGGGTGAAGTGCTTGAAGATCTCTATTTAAAAGTGTTGCCGGTTCTGCTAACGAAAATGACACTTTATCAATCAACCGAGAAAGATCCCAACGTCTGGGACATCACCACTGTTGAAGCAAACGATTTGAATGCGCCCGTTAAATTGGGGAGAATGGCGCCGGATAGAAAAGTTTTCTTGCATGTGAGCTCGAAAATAGATTTTCGACTGTACCTGTCAATTGACAACCAAGATGCGATGACCCGCTTTCAACGTCGAATTGATATGTTTTTTGCCATGTCGCTCACCATGATGCTGATCATCGGAGTTTTGTCCATCTTCCATCTCGTGTCCCACTTCAATTGGGTGAGTGTTGGCGCACTGATCTTGTCCATCACCTCTGCTTCATGCTGGACCTGCCTGATGGGATTTTTACCCTTGATCTTTGACATCAATCAAAATATTGCACAAGACATCCTACCCATTTTCTTGTGTTCAACAATATTTACTTTCATATCGTTTTGGTTTGTCATTGCTCGCCAACTTTTTAAAGATGGTCGGCGCATCAAGTTGGCTTGGGCCGTGGTCATCATCGTTGGCCTTAATCTGATGTATTCTTTTTATGATGGCTCCACTGCGGTTGAGTGCTTGGCCTACGTTTCTCAATTCGGCAGATGGGCTTGTTTTGTGATTTTGATTTTGCAAGCGATGGAGTCCAAAAATCAACTGACGTTGATGTCTGAGAAAATAGCCTTTCTCTTGTTGATTCTCCCCACGATTCGGCCAAGCGGCATACTCTTTGAGTACATGGGCATATTTTTTACCGTCGAAAACGCCGAATTCATCAAACTTGTATCTTTAAGAATCCTTGGGCCTTTTATTTTCTTTATGTTGACCTTCTGGTCTTACAACAAATTCACCAACACCAGAATTTCTTCACTGAACGTCAAACTCAACGACGCAAATTTAAACCTAGAGAAGGAGACACTTCGTTTGGATCAACAGAGAAAGTTTACAGCCATGATCGCCCATGAGCTAAAGAATCCTCTGATGGCCAGTCAAATGGCACTGAGCGTGATTCAAAACCGCTTACAAGCAGACGACCCCACCCAACTAAGAGCTCAATCCATCGGTCGCTCATTGCAAGAAATTGACGACATCATTGAACGCTGCTCTGAGATCGATAAGTACGAGCAAGGCTATATGCCCCTCACGTTTGAGAACATTCGCGTCAAGGACTTGCTCGCTTCCATCAAGGCCTCTCAAGCCAGTGAAAGAATCTACGCCATCACCCGATCCATCAATGCTGACTTTGAGTTTCGCACGGACACGCATTACTTGAAAATCATCTTGAACAATTTGTTGACCAATGCTTTAAAGTACTCTGCCAATGAAACGCTGATTGAATTCAAAGTTGAGAGATTAAATATGCAAGCTCACGAACTGCTTTTATTCACGGTCTCCAACGAACTCTTACCTGGTGGTGCGCCTGATCCATTGCGGGTTTTTGAACGCTATTACAGAGCAGAGAGTGCAAAAAAACAATCAGGTGCTGGCCTAGGCCTGTGGTTGTCTCAGTCCATGGCGCAAGCCTTAGGCAGTCGAATTACTTTGACCATTGAAAAAAATATCATTCAATTCCAATTTTCAATTTTGGTTCAACCATGACTGTCGACCACCAACAAAACCATCTGCCCAATGAGCCCAAACCCGCTCTAGGCACTGTGCTCCTTGTTGAAGACAACATGCGAGTCAGTGAAGAATTGTCCTTGGTCTTGGAGTCATCTGGCTATACCACCAAGTGTGCTTACGACGGCGAGCACATGAGAGCCATGCTTTCGAGTTTCACCCCCAACATCGTCATGCTGGATCTGAACTTACCCAGTGAAGACGGCATCAGCCTGTGCAAATGGCTGAGAAATGTTTACCCCCACCTTGGTATTGTCATGCTCACGGCCAGGGTCATGGGCAGCGAGCGCACGGAAGGGTACCAAGCTGGGGCAGATGTGTATTTGACCAAGCCCACGCGTCCTGAAGAAATTTTGGCGGTGATCCGTAACCTTTTGCGAAGAACTTCTGGTGCTTCTCTCATCAACGACCCTACCTTGGCTTGTTGGACCCTCCATTTTAAAAGCATGTACCTTGTAGCTCCTGAGGCCGATGTGTTGAGCCTGACCCCTAAAGAGACCATCACACTCAAGACTTTGGCGCAAAGCTCAACGCACTGCACCTATGAAGATTTGATCGATCGATTGGGCGGTGAAACGGTCCGCTCGTCGTTTGACAAAGTCCGTCTAGAAGTTTTGATCAGTCGCTTGCGATCCAAGCTCTTTAACTTCAAAGGACAGGCTTTTGAAATCAAAACGGTTCACGGATCGGGCTACCGTTTATCGACTCCCTTGAAAGTGAAATCCAACTAGGTCCCATTGTCAAAACGAAAAAGTTGACCGATCAAATCCCCGTGCAAATAAATATCGAGAACTTCCACGTTGATCATCAAAGATCCTTCAAACCGTCGATCAAGGAGGCCACAGAAGATGCATGGGCTTGCGTTGAACCCTTGAGTATTTGCGCTGTTTGGCAAGGAACAATTTAGCAGATAGGTTGAGGGCTTGGAGCCCTCAACACAAAACCACAACGCCGTCGGCCGCCACCACCCCCAGGCCCTTGGGCAAAACAAACAGTGGATTGATCTCAGCCTCCAAGAGTTGATCATGGATGCATTGAACCATTTCAGAAAAGCAAACAATGGCTTTGACCAAGGCGTCCACATCACACAATGTTTTTCCCCGGTAACCATTGAGCAATGGCCAAGTTTTCAGCTCTTTGACCATCTCAAGTGCCTCAACTGAGCTCAAACCAACCTTTAAGGGCAGCATTCTCATGCTGGTGTCATTCAGCAACTCAGCAGCAACGCCCCCCATCCCTAATAAAATCGCCGTACCCAAGGGGTCCTTGTACATGCCCAACATCATCTCTGTCCCACCACGCACCATTTCTTGAACGAGAAACTGCTCTGGGGCTTTTCCAGTCATCTTTTGCACATCCAACTTCATTTGCTCCATTCGCGGCCCCATCGTCAGTTGATCCAAACCAACGGCCACGCCCCCCACTTCGCTTTTATGAAGAACTTCATGGGACAAGATCTTCAAAACCACGGGCCCCTTCATTTTTGCAGCCACCGAAGTGGCTTGACTTGCATCGGTGACCACAAACTCGCGCGTGCAAGCAAGACCAAACTGCTCAAACAAGCGCTTGGATTCAAATTCATTCAAATTTCCAGACCCTGACACGTCGACATGGGTGAGCTCGGACTGCCTCACAACCGGCGCACGCCACGTCTGAACATGGAACATGCCCAGCAACGAAGCCGCAATACTTTCTGCCGCTGCAAAGGAGGGCACACCATAACTTGTGAGCAATTGTCCCGCCTGGGGTGCATGTGGACTGATGTAGGCCAAAACAGGTTTTTCCGACAAGGGCAAGCAGTCCTTGATGGCACCTGCCATCAATTCTGGTCTGGCAATGCTAGAAGAACCCACCACAATCACAAGCGCATCGTAACTGGGACTTTGCAACAATATGTTGATGGCACCCCTGAGCAAATCAGGCTGAAGGCCTGCGAGTGTGACATCGATGGGGTTGCGATCCAAGACGGCTTCTTCACCCGTTTGTAAAGCTCTGAGTGCTTGCGCGGTCAACTCGTCGGGAGGTGGTGTTTCAAAGCCACTGACACCTAGAGCGTCAGAGATCAAGGTGCCAGCACCTCCTGTGGAGGTCAAAATGGCCACCCGTTTTCCAAGCAACTTTTTTTGGCTTGACAAGGACATGGAGATGTCCAGCAAGTCACTGAAAGTTTGCGCTCTGATCACCCCAGTGTGCTTGAAAAGTGCGTCGTACATGCGATCAGAGCCCGCCAAGGCACCCGTATGGGACACGGCCGCTTGGGCACCAGCCTCAGACTTTCCGACTTTAAAGGCCACAATGGGCTTGCCCATACCAGCGGCGCGAAGGGCCGCAGCTCGAAATTTGTCCGCATGCCTGATCGCCTCGATGTACAGGGCAATGACCTCAGTGCTTGGATCGTCCACCAAATGCTCGATAAAGTCCGACAACTCCAAATCCACTTCATTGCTGGTTGAAATCAGTTTTGACAGTCCAATGCCATTGGATGTGGCTCTGGACAAAAGGGAGCCCAAGATGCCCCCGCTTTGAGAGACCACCCCAATGTTGCCCGCTTTCAAATCCTCCATCTCCAAAGCGCCTGAGGCAGATAAAACGATACTTTCGGTCAAATTGACCAAGCCAATGGTGTTGGGCCCCAAAAGCCTCATCTTGCCTGCGGCCTCAAGCAGTTGCGCTTGACGCATCACCCCCTTCTCGCCAGTTTCTGAGTAGCCACTTGCCAAAATGATGGCAGCGGCAACACCTAAGTCTGACAACTCTTT
>CAIMNS010000041.1 GCA_903842945.1 uncultured Burkholderiales bacterium | reverse complement strand
TTGAGTGCAATGCTTAATAGGAGATAAGCCAACGCAGATGGCGGTCCCACTGTCCAAGAATGTGAAACCTTTGCATTTGAGAACAGAACGATCGCTTTAACACTAGGCAAAAGGGGTGGAGGGTCTAGAGGTGTCACAAGAATGAAAGTTCTCGAGCACGTCTTCGTACCGAAACCTCTTATTTAAGGAGTAGACCTTGAGTCTGAATCGCAGTGAGAAAGAAGCTGTCGTCTCTGAGGTGACGGACCTGGCCAAAGAAGCGGAAACGCTTGTGTTGGCCGAGTACCGCGGCATCACCGTGGCTGACATGATCAAACTTCGTTCTTCTGCTCGCAGCCAAGGCGTGACATTGAGTGTTTTAAAGAACACGCTGGCACGTCGTGCGGTGAGTGGAAGTACCTTTGAGATCGTGGCCGACCAGATGACCGGGCCTTTGATTTATGGTTTTTCTGTTGACGCTATTGCAGCCGCACGTGTGGTGGCTGACTTTTCCAAGACCAATGATAAGTTGGTGATTCGTGGTGGCGCCACAGCAGGAAAAGCATTGGACGTGGCAGGTGTCAAGTTGTTGGCAAGTGTTCCTAGTAAGGACGTTTTGTTGGCGCAATTGTGTGGACTCCTCATGTCACCCATCTCCCGGGCAGCGGTGGTGTTGGGTGCATTGGCAGCACAAAAGGCGGGGCCTGAAACGGCACCTGAAACGACACCTATGGCAACCGAATCAACACCCGAGGCGGCACCAGAAGCAGCAGCACCAGCCGCGTGAAAACGCGCTGTCAGCAGCTACATTGAACAGCAAGTAAAAGACAAAGAGCAAAGCGTGAAGGCCCAAAGCCACAGGGTTTGTTCTTTGAAGTGAAAACAAATTTTTAGATTGGAAAACGAAATGTCATTTGATAAAGACGCATTTTTAACCTCATTGGACAGCATGACTGTTTTGGAACTCAACGATTTGGTGAAAGCCATTGAAGAGAAGTTTGGCGTGAGTGCTGCAGCCATGGCCGCTCCTGCGGCAGCTGGCGGTGGCGGTGGCGCAGCGGCTGCTGAAGAGCAGACCGAGTTCAACGTGATGCTTACCGAAGTCGGCGCGAACAAAGTGTCGGTCATTAAAGCCGTTCGTGAAATCACCGGTCTTGGCTTGAAAGAAGCCAAAGACTTGGTGGACGCTGCTCCCAAGGCCGTCAAAGAAGCTGTGTCCAAAGCGGATGCAGAAGCTGCCAAGAAGAAGCTTGAAGAAGCTGGCGCCAAGGCCGAGCTCAAGTGATCGAGTGGGTGACCTGTCTCTCATGAGGCGGGTTGCAACAAGGGCCAAAGCGTGTCTCGTGCACCCTTTGGCCTTTGGTCCCCAAGAGCGGTCGTTTTGAGACCCTTTGACGGAGCCCAAAACTGGCTAGATAGCAGCCAAAAACACAAATGTTCATTGTGTTTTTGAGTGTTTTCTGACCCCGACTGCAGAAAACCCTTGGTTCGGGTTGAGTGCAATGCTCAACCGTCCGCCAACGCTGGTAGTGGCCAGCCGCCAAGAAAAGGGCAACTCAATTGATTTTGAGTTGTTTTGACCACAGTCGCCGAGAGATATCTAGCCCGGAGAACTCATGGCCTATACATTTACCGAACGCAAGCGCATCCGCAAGAGTTTCGGCAGCCGCGACAGCGTGCTCGAAGTCCCCTATTTGTTACAAATGCAAAAAGACGCCTACACCGCGTTTTTGCAAGCAGATATGGCGCCTAAACAAAGAACGTCCGAAGGATTGCAAGCGGCTTTTGAAGCGGCATTCCCCATCGTCTCGCACAATGGTTTTGTGGAGATGAAGTTTTTAGAGTACAACTTGGCCAAACCGGCCTTTGATGTGCGCGAATGCCAGACCCGTGGCCTCACGTTTGCCTCTGCTGTGCGTGCAAGAGTTCAATTGATCATTTATGACCGCGAGAGTTCAACCTCCCAGTCCAAAGTGGTCAAAGAGGTCAAAGAGCAAGAGGTCTACATGGGCGAGGTGCCTTTGATGACCGACAAGGGTTCTTTCATCATCAACGGCACCGAGCGCGTGATCGTGTCTCAGCTGCACCGCTCACCTGGCGTGTTCTTTGAGCACGACAAGGGCAAGACCCACAGTTCTGGCAAGTTGCTGTTCAGTGCTCGGATCATTCCATACCGTGGTTCATGGCTTGATTTTGAGTTCGATCCCAAAGACATTTTGTATTTCAGGGTGGACCGCCGCAGAAAAATGCCCGTCACGATTTTGCTGAAAGCCATTGGCTTGACGCCTGAGACGATTTTGGCCAACTTCTTTGTGAACGACCACTTCCATTTGATGGACACCGGTGCTCAAATGGAATTTGTGGCCGAGAGACTGCGTGGAGAAGTCGCGCGTTTTGACATCACCGACAAGTCTGGCAAAGTCGTGGTCGCCAAAGACAAGCGCGTGACGGTTCGTCACACCCGTGAACTAGAACAAACCAACACCAAGTTCATCAGCGTGCCTGAAGACTTCATGGTGGGACGCGTGATTGCTCGCGACATCGTGGATACGGACACGGGTGAGATCGTGGCCAAGGCCAATGACGAGCTGACCGAAGTGTTGCTCAAAAAACTCAGAAGTGCTGGCGTCAAGGATTTGGAGTGCATTTACACCAATGAACTCGATCAAGGTGCTTACCTGTCGCAAACCTTAAGAGCGGATGAAACTGCCGATGAGTTTGCCGCACGGGTTGCGATTTACCGCATGATGCGCCCTGGCGAGCCGCCCACGGAAGATGCTGTTCAAGCCTTGTTCCAGCGTTTGTTCTACAACAACGACACCTATGACCTATCAAGAGTAGGTCGCATGAAGTTCAACGCGAAGGTGGGCAATGAGGGCTCAACCGGCCCCATGGTGCTCACCAACGACGACATTTTGTCGGTCGTTAAAATTTTGGTGGACTTGAGAAACGGTCGAGGCGAGGTCGATGACATCGACCACTTGGGCAACCGCCGTGTCAGATGCGTGGGTGAATTGGCCGAGAACCAATACCGCACGGGTCTGGCCAGAATCGAGAAGGCTGTCAAAGAGCGCTTGGGTCAAGCCGAGCAAGAGCCTTTGATGCCCCATGACTTGATCAACAGCAAGCCCATTTCTGCGGCTTTGAAAGAGTTCTTTGGCGCGTCCCAGTTGTCTCAGTTCATGGACCAAACCAACCCCTTGTCTGAAATCACCCACAAGCGCCGTGTGTCTGCCTTGGGCCCAGGTGGTTTGACGCGTGAGCGTGCAGGCTTTGAGGTGCGTGACGTGCACGTGACCCATTACGGTCGGGTGTGCCCGATTGAAACCCCAGAGGGTCCGAACATTGGTTTGATCAACTCTTTGGCACTGTATGCCCGGTTGAACGAATACGGGTTCATTGAAACACCCTATCGCCGAGTGATCGATGCCAAAGTGACCAACACGATCGATTACTTGTCAGCGATTGAAGAGGGCAAGTACGTGATCGCGCAAGCGAATGCCGCTTTGGACAAAGACGGCCAATTGGTTGACGGTTTGGTGTCTGCGCGTGAAATGGGTGAATCCATTTTGTGTGGTGCCGAGCGCATCCAGTACATGGACGTCTCTCCAGCACAGATCGTGTCGGTGGCGGCCTCTCTTGTGCCCTTCTTGGAGCACGATGATGCGAACCGCGCCTTGATGGGTGCGAACATGCAGCGTCAAGCGGTACCGGTTTTGCGTCCTGAGAAAGCCTTCGTGGGCACGGGCATTGAGCGCGTGGCCGCGATCGACTCCGGTACGGTCGTGACAGCCACCCGTGGTGGTGTCGTGGACTACGTGGACGCCACCCGCATCGTGGTGCGGGTGAACGACAAGGAAGCGCAAGCGGGCGAGGTCGGTGTGGACATCTACAACCTGATCAAGTACCAGCGTTCCAACCAAAACACCAACATCCA
>CAIMNS010000040.1 GCA_903842945.1 uncultured Burkholderiales bacterium | reverse complement strand
TTCACTCTTGGGGCTCAGCTTGACCGCCAAAGAGAACAAGGTCCCCGGCACAATGCCACCAACGCATGAGAACAACAAAATACTCACAAACCGCCACTCAGCGGGCAAAGGGGTGTCATCGACCTGCACAAAGGCCAACACACCACCCACGGCCATGGTGATAAAACCGATCAACAGCAGCCTAGAGGACATGCCCGCAGGTGTTGAAATGAATCGAAGGAATTGAACAAAGGGACTTGCCATGGGGCTAGGTTCGACCTCACGCTCTGAAACAGGCACCGCTTCAGGTTGGCTTGCCAACTGCGCAGCGGTCAAGTTCTGCCTTTGAACGGGCTCAAACGGAGAGTTGCGATAGGTCTGCCAAGGCTCACGGGTCTGCGTGGGTGCGCTCCAAGCACTGGGGTGATCGATGACTTGTCTCTTCAAATCCTCCCGCATTTCGGCTTTAAGTAGCGTTTCTTCCCTGTCCTTTGCAACTGACTTTGCACTTCGGGCCAAAAAGAATCCCGAGCCCACGTTGCCCAAAATGTTCACCGCCGCCACCAAAGCGGTGATCATCCCACTGCTAGTTGCGCTGATGCCCATTTCTGCAGTGATCGTCGGTAAAAATCCAATCACCGAAATCCATTGCGCAGAATACAAACAAAAACAAAAGGCAATGAGCCAAGGCCCCTTGCTGCTCAAGGTCAAGCGCAGACGAGCGCCCCAATGCAAGGAGACCAAGCCCTCTGCTTGGGAGGTGAGGCCAGGAGGCACCTTGATGAACAACATGTAAAAGGCCAACAGTGTCACCAAGGACAAGAACAACCACCAATTCGCCCAACCAAAGGCATTGATGACCCAAGGGCCAGCGAGCAAGGCGCTGGCCGCACCAATGGGCATGTAAGCGGCCCACCAACCCAACATTTTGGCCAATCTCTCGCCCCTGAGCAGGTGCTTGAGTAAACTGGGCGCTGGCATGATGGAGAGCAAAAAGCCCAGGCCTTCAAAGAATCGGGTGAGCAGCAAGGTGGCGGGCGTCTGGGCCGTGGCGCCCAAGGCACTGGCCAAAGACAAGAGCATCATGCCTGAGAGCATGCAACGCTTCAAACCAATGACGTCGGCAAAGAGCCCCACCATCAAGCCCAAAAACATGCCCGCAAACTGCACCATGGACAATAAAAAACCAGCTTGCACCAAACTCACGTGCAGCTCTTCTCGCAAAGCTGGCACGGCAGGCGGCAGTTTGCCAATGTGCATGGCCACACTGATGCCCGCCAGCACCACCCACACGGCGGGGGAGCGCCACAGGCTTTCTGTAGAAGTGGGCCTTTGGGGTTGTGGCATCACTTCAAGCCTCGTTCCACCGCGTTGTGCCACCTAAACGCTGGTGCTCCTTGGCTGCAAAGCGATCGGTCATGCCCGCAATGTAGTCCGCCACAGCACGCTCCTTGTCCTCTCTGTTTTGGTGAGCTTGGGGCATTTCCTTGGGGTCGTGGATGTAAGCCAAAAAGAGGTCTCGGATCATTTCTTTGGCTTGTTCCGTGGTCTTTTGAACACGCGAGTGGCGGTACAAATTTTGAGACAAAAAACCCTTCAATTCAAGCGAGGCCAACTGCATGGGTTCGCTGAATTTGACCAGCATGGGGTGGTGTTTGACCTCCAAGCTGCTGGTGATGTTCGCGCCCTTCAGGGCCTCTTGCGTGTTGCCAATCACGTCATACACCTGATCACTGAGCATCATGCGAATGGTCTCAAACAACCACCTGCGGTCTTTGACATGCGGGTACTTCTTCAGCGTCTCTTGGCTGTAATGGGCCACCAAGGGCACACCTTGAAGTTGATCCATGCTCAAAAGTCCCGAGCGCACACCGTCATCGATGTCGTGAGCGTTGTAAGCAATCTCATCCGATAAATTGCACAGTTGCGCCTCCAAGGAGGGCTGCTCACGCAAAATGAATCGCTGCCCCACGCCCCCAGGCTCCATCGCCTCCAACTGCCTGGCATGCGGCAAACTGCAATGCTTTAAGATGCCTTCTCGTGTCTCATAGGTCAAGTTCAAGCCATCAAAGGAGGCGTAACGCTCTTCTAAAAAATCCACGACCCGTAAACTTTGAAGGTTGTGCTCAAACCCGCCAAAGCGCTCCATGCAGGCATTGAGGGCCTCTTGCCCCGCATGGCCAAAAGGGGTGTGCCCCAAATCATGCGCCAGGGCCATCGCCTCGACCAAATCTTCATGCAAATGCAGCGCTCTGGCCATGGAGCGGGCCAACTGGGCCACCTCCAAAGAGTGGGTCAAACGCGTGCGAAACAAATCGCCTTCGTGGTTCAAAAAGACTTGTGTTTTGTAGACCAGTCTTCTAAAGGCGCTCGAGTGCACGATGCGGTCTCTGTCGCGTTGAAAATCATTTCGCGTGGGCGCATCCTCTTCATACAAACGCCTGCCCCTGGACCTCAAAGGATCACTGGCATAGGACGCTAAGACATAGGACAAGGTCATGAGGAACAAAAACGATGGGGTTGGGCAATCAAGGCAAGAAGGTCAATGGGTTCAAGCCATCGGCTGGGGGGTACGCCCATCTTAACGCAATGGCATCAGCAGAGCGTTTAAAAAAACATCTTTTAGTGGCTTCAATCAAGGGCTTGTGCATGTTTCGATCACCTTCTGCACCAATGCTTGGGGTGCTTTGCAAACCATCGCCTCTCCGGGCCGCTTGATCACCACAAATTGAATCTCTCCACCCACTGCTTTTTTATCGTGGTTCATGTGCTCTAAGAAAGTCTCTAGGCCCAAATCAGGCGCACGCGTTGGCAAACCCGCTCTGGCAATGAGTTGGGTCATGCGGCTCACAAAGGCGCGGTCCACCAAGCCCAAGGCGTGAGACAACTCACAGGCCATCACCATGCCACAACCCACCGCCTCTCCATGAAGCCACTCACCAAAGCCCAGACCACTCTCGATGGCGTGCCCAAAGGTGTGGCCGAAATTTAAAATGGCCCTCAGGCCCCCCTCTTTTTCGTCTTGACTCACCACCCACGCTTTGATCTCACAACTTCTTTTGACCGCTGCGGCCAAAGCTTGAGGCTCTTTGTTGATCAAGGACGCCAAGTGGATGTCTAACCAATCCAAAAACGCCATGTCAGCAATCGGTCCATACTTGATGATTTCGGCCAAACCCGCGCTCAACTCTCTCGCGGGCAAGGTCTGCAAAACACCCAAGTCACACACCACTTGAACGGGTTGGTAAAAGGCCCCCACCATGTTCTTGCCCAAGGGGTGGTTCACCGCGGTTTTGCCGCCCACAGAGGAGTCCACTTGAGCCAACAAGGTGGTGGGCACTTGCACAAAGGGCACGCCCCGCATGAAACACGCCGCAGCAAAACCCGTGATGTCCCCCACCACGCCGCCACCCAGCGCAAAGAGCACGGT
>CAIMNS010000039.1 GCA_903842945.1 uncultured Burkholderiales bacterium | reverse complement strand
TGTTCAAGTTGCTGCTTCCAGCATTGGCATTGGACACGGTTAAGAAGTTGGGCAGCACGTTCAAGGGATTCCTCCCCAAGTCTTTCACCCTTCTTGCGCCGTTGTAGCGCCTCTCCCAATACGCTTGCCTCATGTCTTCAACACGCACACCGTAGCCAGGTCTGGGTGAGTGAATGAATTTGTGATCTCCGACATAGATGCCCACATGGCTAAAGGCATGCTTCATCGTGTTGAAGAAGACCAAGTCACCAGGTTTCAATTCGGTGCGATCAATGCTTTCTGTGACCTTGGCTTGATCCGATGCTTTTCTAGGCAAAATCAGTCCGACAGACTGCTCAAAGATCGCGCGAACAAATCCACTGCAATCAAAGCCGGTGTTGCTGTTGGTGCCCCCAGCCCTGTAGGGCACACCCAAAAACTCCATCGAACTGACCACGAGTTTGGATGCTTTTTCTCCCACGTTTTGACGTAAATTATCCAGCTGCTCAAAAAGACCCTTGTCAGACAAGAATTTTTCTATGTCATCGCTGGGGTGGTTGGATGGGGCAGCGTGGGTCACGCTGAATCCACAAATCAACAAGGCAAGCAAGGTGTAACGCATAACCTTTCATTTTAGAGGGTTTATGGCTATCTGGGTAAAAATCATTCGTTGTTGAAGGTCAATATCCCAAATAGAGTGGAACTAAAGTTTAAACCTTCCATGACTTGACCCAGCCAGCGTTCAAGATGACAAGCGGGCAATAGACAGTGTTGCGTCAATTTGAATACATCTCCTCGATCAAGAAGGCACTTTTTTGCGCAAATAAAAAGTGCAGACTTCAAAAAAGCCAATGGCTTGTGCGATAGTTCTATCTTTTGAATGACGTGCAGATCAACCTCAAAGAAGGTTTGAATCCGAGGGAGCTCCAAATTGTACAAAGCATTGGTTTTAAGAAAAGATGAAGAATTCAAAGTGGCCGTTGAGTCCTTGGAGGACACGGACTTGCCCGAAGGGGATGTCGAAGTCGGCGTTGAATACTCCACCTTGAATTACAAAGATGCGCTGGCCATCACCAACACCTCGCCCGTTGTGAGGAAGTGGCCCATGGTCTGTGGCATTGATGGCTCCGGTGTGGTCTTGAGATCCACGCATCCCGATTGGAAAGTGGGAGACCGCTTCATTCACAACGGTTGGGGCTATGGCGAGACCCGTTGGGGCTTGATGGCCGAGCGCTCCAAGGTTCAGGGCCAGGGCTTGGTGAAATTGCCCAGCAATCTCTCGACACTCCAAGCCATGGCCATTGGAACGGCTGGTTATACGGCCATGCTTTGTGTTTTGGCATTGGAAAAACACGGCATTCGTCCTCAAAAGGGAGAGGTCTTGGTGACAGGGGCCAGTGGAGGCGTGGGCAGTATAGCCATCGCCTTGCTGTCTCACTTGGGGTACAGCGTCACGGCCTCGACGGGTAAAGGGTCTGAGAGCGACTACCTCATAGCCTTGGGCGCAAATGAGGTGATCGATCGAGTGGCACTCAGTGAGCCAGGCAAGCCCTTTCAAAAAGAGCGTTGGGCTGGTGTGGTGGACGCAGTGGGCTCGCACACCTTGGCCAATGCATTGGCACAATGTGCTTACGGCGCGGTAGTGGCCTCTTGTGGCTTGGCCCAAGGCATGGACTTGCCCACGACGGTCATGCCTTTTATTTTACGCGGCGTGAGCTTGCTTGGCATTGACTCGGTCATGGCGCCTTTGGCGATAAGACAGGAGGCCTGGTCACGCTTGGCAAAAGATTTGGACTTGCAAAAATTGGCGCACATGACCCAAGTCATTGCTTTGCAAGATGTGGTGGCTCAAGCGCATGCTTTGCGCAGCGGTCAGGTCAAAGGCCGTTTGGTTGTAAAGGTTTCATGATGCGACTCGCTTTAGAAGACTCACAAGTGGTCATGGTTGATTTTCAAGAAAAACTCATGCCCGTCATTGCGGACCATCAATCCATTTTGGAGCAGGCCCACCTGTTGGCGAAGGTCGCCAACACTTTGGGTGTTCCACTTTGGGGCACGGAACAAAATCCGTCCAAGCTTGGCCAAAACCCATCGAGTTGGAGGGGTTTGTGCCAAGAGACCTTGCCCAAAATGCATTTTTCCGCATGCGATGAGGGCTTGCTGGAGTGCCTCAAGCCCCAGCCTCAAGCTCCACAGGGCAATGCGAGAAGTCTGCCCAAGCATTTGCAGAAAACGACCCAAGGCAAATTCAAAGATCAAATTGTGCTTGCTGGTTGCGAGACGCACATTTGCTTGCTGCAAACGGCCATTGATTTGATGCAAGAGGAGTTGGAGGTTTGGGTGGTGGTCGATGCCACGGGCTCCAGAAAAAGCAAAGACAAAGATGCAGCTCTGGACCGTTTGGCTGGTGCGGGTGCTGAACTCGTGAGTTTGGAGATGCTGATTTTTGAATGGTTGGGGACAGCTGAGCATGAGCACTTCAAGACCATACACTCATGGATCAAATGATCTCAGGCTGAATTTTATGTCTGAACAAAGTCAACACAACTCGTCCTCATTCGATGCGAGATTTTCTCAAAATCGAATCGATCTATCGTTTGTATGGATTGTGACGTGGGTGTTGATGTGGTAAAAAGTTAAGGGTTTGCTTTTTGCTTGAGTCGATGGGATTGAATTGTTGTGGTTCAATCCCATCTGAATTTTTGAGGCTGAATAGACTCAAACTTTACGTTTTATTTTAAGGACATCGATGTTAGATATTTTCAACCATTTCATGCCAGATTCGATTTTCAATCGTTTGGAAAAACTGGTTCCGGGTCACGTGGCGCTTAAAGCCTTTCCAGAAAGGCCGTCGTTGCTGGACTTGAGTTCACGGCTCAAAATGATGGATGAGTTTGAAGGCTTGCAGCAAGTGCTGTCGTTGGCCAACCCACCGATTGAAATTTTGGGTGGCCCAGATATCACGCCCTTGTTGGCTCAAATTGCCAATGATGGATTGGCGGAGATTTGTAGCAAACATCCGGATCGGTTTCCTTGTTTTATCGCATCCATGCCCATGAACAATGTGGATGCGTGTTTGAAAGAGATAGACAGAACGGTCCATCAATTGGGTGCCAAAGGCATTCAAATTTTCACGAACGTTTTGGGTAAACCTTTGAGTCTGCCCGAATTCAGGCCAATTTTTAAAAGGATGGAAGAGCTCGATTTGCCGATTTGGATTCATCCCATCCGCGGTCCGCAGTTTTCGGATTATGCGACTGAGAAGGCCTCGGAAAATGAAATTTGGTTCAGCTTTGGTTGGCCTTATGAGACGACAGCGTGTGCGACCCGATTGATTTTTTCAGGTCTTTATGACGAGATGCCCAACTTGAAAATCATCACCCATCACATGGGTGGCATGATTCCGTATTTTGCTGGGAAAATTGAACTGGGTTTTGATCAGATTTTTTATGGCACATCGACAACCAATCCACAAGTTGAAAAAGCCGGACTCAAAAAACCTATTTTGGATTACTACAAAATGCTCTATGGAGACACGGCTTTGAATGGAGGGGTCGCTGCAACCAAATGTGGGCATTCATTTTTTGGCTCTGAGCATGCAGTCTTTGCCACGGATGCGCCCTTTGATGCTGAAGACGGTCGCCTGCTGATTCGAACCACCATTGCCGCTGTTCAAGCACTTGAGATCGATCAAGCAGAGAAAGACAAGATCTTTTTTGGAAATGCAAAGCGGCTGTTAAAGCTCAATTGATCGAAGCTTTTAAGTTTTTCAATCAACCCCTTCATAGATTTAGCATTCAAGGAATTTAAATTGATCACGTATTCAAACATCAATGTGCCCATGAGAAATGGCAGCATGGGGGCTTATTTGGCCGTCCCCGAGGGGCCGCCAAAGGGTGCAATCATTGCCATCATGGAGATTTGGGGTGTCAATGACACCATGAGAGAGCACGCAAAAGAATTTGCTCAGGCGGGCTTCGTGTGTTTGGTGCCTGACTTGTTTTGGCGTCAAGAGCCAGGGGTTGAGTTGTCTGACAAGAAACCCGAGGATGTTGAAAAAGCATTTGATTTGTACTATGACTTTGACTATGACTTGGGTGTACTTGATATGGAGGACACCATGGCCTATTTAAAAACTTTACCTGACTGCAATGGCAAGGTGGGCTCAGTGGGTTACTGTTTAGGCGGCAAGCTTTGTTATTTGATGTGCTGCAGAACTGATATTGACTGTGCTGTTGCTTACTATGGGACTTACATTGAGCACCGCATCAAAGAGGCGCCCAATTTACATCACCCCTTTTTACTGCACATGGCCATGAAAGACCGTTGGGTACAAGCGGAGGTCAATGAACTTTTAGAGCGAAAGCTTTCAAAAAATCCATTCGTTCGCATTGAGAAATATCCCGGAGCAGATCATGCTTTTGCTAGGCATGGTGGGAGAACCTACAGCAAACCTGAATCTGATCGAGCCTTGGCTTTGTCAATTGATTTTTTCAAGGAGCATCTTTGAGCAAGGCTTGTTTGAATCCTAAGTCTTTTCAAATTTTCAACAAGAGGTACGTGTGATTCAAGCTCAATTTCAAATCAGAGATGGCATGCGAATGGCCTTTGATGTGGCCATCGAAATGGATGATGGTGTGGTCATGCGTGCTGATGTCTATTTGCCTATTCAAGAGGGTCGCTATCCCATCGTGTTGACCTATGGTCCATACGCAAAAGGTTTGTCATTCCAAGAGGGCAACCCCGGCGCTTGGAGTCACTTGACCAAAAACAATCCAGAGGTTCTAGAGGGTTCTAGCAACTTGTACCAATCATGGGAGTTGGTCGATCCAGAAAAGTGGGTCCCTGATGGGTATGCATTGGTTCGCGTGGATTCAAGAGGGACAGGTCGCTCTCCAGGATTTGTAGACCCATGGTCACCAAGAGAGACGCAAGACTTGTATGCGTGCATTGAGTGGTGCGGTACTCAGCCATGGTCCAACGGCAAAGTCGGTCTCAATGGTATTTCTTACTATGCAATGAATGCTTGGCAAGTTGCCTCTCTCAAGCCCAAGCACTTGAGTGCGATTTGTGCATGGGAGGGGGCAAGCGATTATTACCGGGAAGCCACCTACCATGGCGGGATCATGAGTGGGTTCTTAAGCAATTGGTTCCCAAGAGCCGTTCATCGAGCCCAGTACGGTTGTGGTGAACGAGGATCTAGAAGCCAAGTCACTGGCGAGTTGGTTTGCGGTCCAGAGACTTTACCGGAGGAGGTTCTCGCTCAAAATCGAATAGATATTGAGCGCTGGATGCTGGAGCATTCATTGGATGGGCCAGCTCACCGGGATCGTTCTCCTTGTTTGGAATTGATTGATGTCCCTGTTTTATCCGCGGCCAATTGGGGTGGTCAAGGACTTCATACGCGTGGAAACTTTGAAGCATTTTTGGCGGTGGCTTCCAAAGAAAAATGGCTGGAAGCTCATGGTGGTGCGCATTGGGAGAGCTTTTATACCAACTATGGCGTAGCTCTGCAAAAGAAATTTTTCGGGTACTTTCTCAAAGGTGAAGACACGGGTATGCGTTCTCACCCCAAGGTCACACTTCAAGTCAGGCACATCGATCATTATGTTGAGCGTGCTGAGAAAGAGTGGCCACTTGCCAGAACGCAATGGACGCGATATTACTTTGAGCCACAAAGTGGTGCATTGACGCCTACACAGCCTCAATTCGCTGGAAGCATCGGTTATGAAACGCAGGGCGATGGGTTGATGTTTTTAAGTGCACCTTTGGACTCGCCCATGGAGATCACAGGTCCATCGGCTGTGAAGTTGAAAATTTCCAGCTCAACGACAGACACCGACGTATTTGTCATTTTGAGGGTCTTTAGACCCGATGGCAAGGAGGTCACCTTTCATGGCTCCAACGACCCCAGAACGCCTATCGGTATGGGTTGGTTAAGGGCCTCTCACCGGAAATTGGATCTTCAAAAAACATTGCCTTACAGGCCCTACCATACGCACGATGAGTCACAAGCTTTAACACCCAATGTGCCAGTCGACTTGGATGTTGAGGTTTGGCCCACTTGCATTGTGATTCCGAAGGGGTTTAGATTTGGGGTGTCCATTAGAGGGCGCGACTATGAGTCAATGGGTGAACCTTTGAGTGTTCCAGGATTCAAGTACACCTTGACTGGCGTAGGTCCTTTTATCCATGACCATCCAGTGAATCGTCCCAAAGAGGTGTTTCAAAACACAACTCACATTCACTTTAAAGAAGGAGAGCAACCTTACATCTTGCTCCCCATCATTGCACAAACTTAACTTGACCCATTTCTCAACAAGAAAAAATAAGTGTCAGGCAAGGGCAAATTAATCAATATCAAGGAATCTAGTTCATGAAGATACAACACAAAACAGTTTCGGGAAGTAATTTTGCAGGTTGGCCAATCCCTTTTGGGGCTCAAGTAAAAGCGTCTTTAAGATTTTTTTGCAGTTGGATGCTGTTGATGGCTGGACTTTGCTTTGAGGTGAATACGTTTGCTCAAAGTACTTCAGCGAGTGGCAATTACCCAAACAAACCAATACGATTTATTGTGCCTTTCCCCGCGGGAAGCGCGCCAGATGCAATCGCACGTATTGTGGGTCAGCACATGCAAGTCACATTGGGCCAGCCCATGTTGATCGACAACAAGCCAGGTGCACAAGGGGCCATAGCGGCCACAGAAGCAGCCAAGGCGCCAGCAGATGGGTACACCGTATTTGGAGGGAACAACACGACCTTGGCGGCCAATGCCAGTTTGTACAAGAAACTGAACTACGATCCCATCAAAGACTTTACGCCGATTGCCAGATTCATCACTGCTTCTTTGACCTTGGTTGTTAGATCAGACTTTCCAGCACAAAACACCAAGGATTTTTTATCCTTGGTGCGCTCTAAAAAGGGCGTCTACACGGTGGGTTATGCCTCTGCCGGAATGCAAGTCGCTTTGGCCGAACTCAAGGCCCTTGGCAATGTGGATGTGTTGGAAGTGCCTTACAAAGGGGTACCACAAGCAGTCAATGATGTTTTAGGGGGTCAACTCACATTCACGTTTGCTGACAATGCGGTGGCCTTTACGCAAATAAGAGGTGGAAAATTAAAAGGCTTTGGCGTGACTTCTGGCGCTCGAACACCTTTGATGCCAGACATGCCGTCGTTGGCTGAGGAGATGCCTGGTTTTGATGTCAGTGTCTGGAGTGGTTTGGTGGTGCCAGCAGGTTCTCCAAAAGAGGTCGTGGATAAATTGTGGGATGCCTCACAAAAAGCCATGGCATCAAACGACGTGACCTCCAAGTTGATGAATTTAGGTCTGGACCCCGCGGTCATGGGACCTGAGGAATTCAGCAAATTTGTCCTTGCAGAAAAGGCCAAGTGGGCTCGGCAAATCAAACAAGCGGGTATTCAGCCTGAATAAGATCCAAGAAAAAGCTTGAATTCAATCCACATGGAACCAGTTTTCTTGGCGATTTAAATTTTAAACAAAGCCCTTGGGTTGATTTCGCTCACGGTGTGAATCTCTGAGGCATTGAAATTGGCGTTCTTCAGGCTTTGAAGTGGGTTGGAGTCTGCTGGAGGGAAGGCGTCATCGGTTCCCAAGACGATTTGAGAAATCCCCACCTTTTGTTTTAAATATTGCAGCGCCTCTTGGTCATGCAAGATGGTGTCAAAGTACATTTCACTTAAGTAGCTCCAAGGACTTCGTTTCGATTGAATGCCGTTTTGGTCGTGATGTCCCTTGGCGTGCATGAAATCGAAGCGGCCGATGAGGTAGGGCAAGGCGCCGCCTCCATGTGACAAAATGATTTTTAAGCTGGGATGCCGATCTAAAACGCCACTCCATATCAATGAGCCCACACTCAAGGTGGTGTCAAAGGTGTATTGAACCACTTGGTTCAGTGCAAAGGCTTTGCTTCTAGGTGTGGGCTGCGCTTGAGTGGGGTGCAAAAATATCGGCACGTCGAGTTCACTTGCACAAGCCCAGAATTCCTCTAAATCCAACTCACCCAAGTTCACGCCCTCAACATTGCAAGCCACCACGGCCCCTAACGCTCCTTGGTCTCTCACGGCACGTTCGAGCTCCTTGGCCGCTAGACCAGCGTTGGGCATGTGGGCCGACGCCAAGAAGCCAAAGGCGTTAGGGTTTTTTGCGCAAAACTCGCTCATTTCATTGTTGAGCATTTCGTGCCATCTTTTCCCCTTCGAGTCATCAAGTCCATGACCAAATACATCCACCCAGCCAGACAGAATTTGTTTTTGAATGCCTTGATCGTGCATGGCTTGCATTCGAGCTTCAGGACTTTCAAGCAATCGCGAAAAGAAGGGTCGACATTTCAAGCCATAGTGAAAATGAAGGCAATGGCATTTCGGCGCTGATTCAACCACATCAATGCCCATGGAGGCACCTTCGCTCAGGAGTTTGTCAATGATGCTTGGCGGAACGTAGTGAGCGTGAATGTCAATGGCCATGATGAAAAACCCTTAAAAAATAAGTCCTCAATCTTAAATCATTGTGCGTTCTCATGCTCAGATAAAAGTGTTTGATGCAACAGATCAAGTGAATGCTTGCTCAAGGTGATTCAAGATCGAGTGGTCTGGCTTGGGGTCTTACCCTATTGCGACCCCAGCGTCTGTGGCTTGAAAATAAACCTCTAAAATGTCGTTCACTCAGTCTGCGATCAGCTCTGCTGTTAAATTTATATCTCAAGGCCATCATGAAAAATTCAAAACTTCGTCTCCTTAGCGCCACCTTGCTTGCATGTGTTCTCGGTTTGATAACTGCAGTGTCGCAAGCACAAAACTTTCCTTCAAAGACCATCCGTGTCATTGAGCCCGCAGGACCCGGCAGTGCAGTGGATACTGCAGTGCGAGACATCATCCCCGCTTTGAACGAGGTCTTTGGCCAGCAAGTCTACATTGATAACAAGCCTGGCGGTAACAGCTTGATTGGTGCAAGGGAGGCCATACGAGCACCTGCCGATGGACACACCCTATTTCATGGCAACATCAACAATGCGTTGAACGACTTGTTCCCCAACACCAATTGTTGTCGTTTGGGAGAGGCACTTTTACCAGTGACTCGCATATTTTCCACACCTTTGGTCTTGGTCGTGAACCCTGCCGTTCCAGCAAAAACACTCAAGGAGTTTTTGTCGCTTGCAAAGTCCCAGCCTGAGCTGTTGACCTATGCATCTGGAGGTAACGGCTCCATCACGCAGTTGTTGGGTGAGTTGGTCAAAATCAATGCCGGCGTCTCCATCAGAGAAGTTCCCTACAAAGCCATTGGAGCGGAGTTGCCGGATGTTTTAGCCGGGCACGTGAACGCTGCTTATTTGGCGCCGGTCGTTGTGGCTCAACACATCAAATCTGGTAAATTGCGCGCTTTGGGTGTTGCACAAAGTAAGCGCGTCTCCATCGTCTCCGATGTTCCAACGTTTGTAGAAGCTGGGCTTGCCAATGTAGAGGCCACGGGTTGGAATGGCATTTTTGTGCCGGCTGGCACGCCAGGGGCTGTGATCAACCGAATTCATGCCGACATTACAAAAGTGCTCAATTCACCTGCATCCAAAGCCCATGGCTTGGAGATGGGCTACGAGTACGGCAGCGATAGCCCTGAAGAATTTGGAAACTTTATCAAATCTGAGATCAAAAAGTGGGGTGGTGTGATGAAGGATGCCAAGATCAAGGTGGAGTGATTGACCTAGGTCAATCAGTCTGTTGATCTTCCCACTATCATGGGTCTTTGGCCTGGGCTTGATCGAGAAGTTCATTCATCAGCCCGCATCTTAAAAGGGGTTTGCTATGAACTACGCCAAATTTCACGAACACTCGCTCACCCACCGAGATGACTTTTGGCGAGAGCAAAGTGCATTGGTCGATTGGCATCTTCCACCACAAGAGATTTGCGATGACTCCAACCCGCCCTTCACCAAGTGGTTCAAAGGCGGGCAGACCAATCTTTGCTTTAATGCGGTGGACAGGCATTTAAAAGATCGCGCCCATCAAAACGCGCTCATTTGTGTTTCTAGTGAAACGGGCTTGGAGCGCACCTACAGTTTTTTAGAGCTTTCTCGCGAAGTACAACAAACAGCTCGCATGATGCAGCACTTGGGTGTCTCTCAAGGCGACCGCGTGCTCATCTACATGCCCATGGTGGCTGAGGCGGTTTTTGCGATGTTGGCTTGTGTGCGGATTGGGGCCATTCATTCTGTGGTCTTTGGCGGTTTTGCTGCGCACAGCTTGGCCACACGCATTGAAGACGCAACGCCCAAATTGATTGTGAGCGCAGATGCTGGATCAAGGGCTGGCAAGATCGTGCCTTACAAGCCTTTGCTGGATGAGGCGATTGAGCGCTCAAGTCACAAGCCAGGTGCAGTCTTGATGGTCAATCGATCTTTGTCTGAGTTCAAGATGACGCTGGGTCGTGATCATCTTTATGAAGCGCTCAAAGAGCAATTTCATGACGCACAAGTTCCATGCGTGTGGCTGGATTCAACCCACCCAAGTTACACCTTGTACACCTCCGGCACCACCGGTCAACCCAAGGGCGTGCAAAGGGACACGGGTGGGTATGCGGTTGCACTTGCAGCCAGCATGAAGCACATCTTCATGGGCGCACCTGGCGAGACTTACTTTTGCACCAGTGACATTGGTTGGGTGGTGGGCCACAGCTACATTGTGTATGGCCCGTTGATCGCAGGCATGGCTACCATCCTTTATGAAGGCTTGCCCATTCGACCTGATGGTGGCATTTGGTGGCAGTTGGTCGAAAAGTACAAGGTCACTTCCATGTTCAGCGCCCCTACAGCGATTCGAGTTCTGAAAAAACAAGATCCCAAGTACTTGACGCAGTACGATTTGAGTTCATTGAAGGCCCTTTTCTTAGCGGGTGAACCTTTGGATGAGCCCACCGCCAAATGGATCTCTGAGGGTCTGGGTAAGCCCGTGATTGACAACTACTGGCAAACAGAAACCGGGTGGCCCATTTTGACGCTGGCCAAAGCGATTGAAGATTTACCCACTCGCTTGGGCAGTCCTGGTTTGGCCGTTTATGGCTACGACGTGCAACTCATCGATGATGTATCGGGTGAGGTCATTGTGGGGCCGAATCAAAAGGGCGTTTTGGTGATCAAGGGACCACTGCCGCCAGGGTGTTTGCAAACCATTTGGGGCGATGACGCACGTTTTGTCAAAACCTACTGGGAGACCATTCCAGGCAAGAGGGTTTACTCCACCTTTGATTGGGCAGTGAGGGATGAAAACGGGTATTACTTTATTCTGGGTCGAACCGATGATGTGATCAACGTGGCGGGTCACCGTTTAGGGACCCGAGAAATTGAAGAGTGCTTGTCCTCCCATGCAAGTGTTGCTGAGGTGGCCGTTGTGGGCGTCAAAGACGAACTGAAGGGGCAAGTCGCCATGGCTTTTGTGGTGCTCAAGGATGCCAGCGTGGTGAGCGAGGGCACACAACGACTTGCTTTGGAGGGCGACATCATGAAGCAAGTGGATCAACAGCTCGGTGCCATTGCAAGACCCGCTCGGGTGTTCTTCGTCCATGCTTTGCCCAAGACCAGAAGTGGAAAACTGCTCAGGCGAGCCATTCAGGCGGTTTGTGAAGGCCGCGATACAGGAGATTTGACAACCATTGAGGATCCAACGACCTTGGACTCCATCAAGGCCTTGTTTGCATCTTAATGGATTGGGGTACCCACGATGTCAATGGACAAGGGGGCTGAATCTGGCAAAGTGGACTGAAGGGGTGTGACGCCGTCAGCCATCAAAGTCTTGGGGATGAGGCCACTGGAGATGAAGTTTTGGAAAAGGGGATCAGCAGCAAATTTATTGAAAATTTGATTCACCTGATCTTGCGAAATTTGGCTCACGGTTTGATCCAGGCCTTGGCTTGCAATTTGTGTGAAAAATTCTCCTGAAGATTTAGCGCCCAGGAGTGCCGAGAAGTTGGCATTGGCTAGGCCTTGGCCTTTGACCAAAGGAGGGGAGAACTTGCTTGTGGCAAGCGCACTTGGGGTGCTTGAAGTCACTGAGGGAAGGGTCATGGCAACCAGAGATTGTAGGGCCGCAGGCAAGTGCCCCGTGCTCAGCAAGGTTTGAAAATCTGCATCGGCACCAAATTTCTGCGCCAATTGAGTGAGTTGCACTTGAGAGATGGTCGATGCGATGTGAGCTAAATCCTGCTTGGATAAAGCTTGAAACAGTGCAGTTGCTGAGTTGACACTGCTCAAGCTTTCAAAATCGGCCGCAGCCAGACCCGTTCCCTTGACCGTCGGTAAGGTGAGCCCTGAAGGCCAAGCACCACTTGACACAAGGGTTGGGGAGAAGTTGGTCAGGTTGGGCATGAGGGTGATCGGCTGAAGTGAAATGCTCGTGTGCGTCTCGTCGCTGGTTTTGCTCGTGGAAGAAGGGGTGCCGCTCAATGAACCCAATGGAACGATGGAGACCCCATGATCGGACTCTTCCTTGTCGTTATCGTTGTCGCTTTGGCGGGCTTTGACCGTGCCAGAACTGGCGCTTGACGTCAACGTGCTCACCGCCGACGGTGCCGAGATAGGTAAAAGTGTCAGCGCCAGCGCCCCATTCAGCGATACGCGTGTGGAACTCTGATTTTCTTGGTTGGATGAATCACTCATATCGAACTTTCAGCTAGGAGGGGCGGTCTGTTCATCTTAGTCGGTTTATGGCTTTCACGGCCAAGAAAGCATCACGGTTTTGCTTCTTGCCAACACCGATCTGATTGCAACCCCATCCATCCCCTTTGCAGTTGAGCACATTGCCCTGGGTTTTTTTGTAAGCTTTTGTAAGTTAATGGGGCCCCATGTGTTTTTAAAAACTCTGAAGAGGCTTTCTTTTTGAGTATTTTTCTTCTTAAGCGTAATTCAATGGCACAATATGCACCAACTAAGGCCCTTCCAGCCACAGTGCATCCGCTAACCGGTTCAGCCGTGTCGCGGGAGGTTTTTTTAACCAACTAAAGTTTCCTAAAGGGAATCGGAGGTCAGCGCCATGAGCGATTCATCGTCTCTGTATCAAGCCTATTCAGGCAACACCTATCTCTTTGGCGGCAACGCGCCCTACGTTGAAGAACTCTACGAGAACTACCTCTCCAATCCTGGGAGTGTGCCCGATACTTGGCGTGAGTACTTTGATGCTCTTCAGCATGTTCCCGCTTTAGATGGCTCTCAAGCCAAAGATGTCCCCCACTTGCCAGTCGTGAATGCATTTGCCGAGCGAGCCAAAAGAGGTGGTACCAAGGTGGTGATGGCGTCCCAAGATGCAGAGATGGGCAGAAAAAGAACCGCAGCGCAACAGTTGATCGCCGCCTATCGAAACGTTGGCGTGCGTTGGGCTGACCTTGATCCCTTAAAGCGCACGGAGCGCGATCAGATTCCTGAATTGGATCCTGCATTTTACGGTTTTACGGATGCAGATCAAGAGGCGGTTTTTGATACAAGCAACACCTTCTTTGGTCGCGATCGGATGAGTTTGAGAGAGCTCTTGAACGCCTTGCGAGAGACTTATTGCGGCTCGATCGGGGCTGAATTCAATTACATCACCAACCAAGACCACAAGCGTTGGTGGCAGCAAAAGCTTGAAAGCATGCGCAGCAAGCCAGCCTTCAACGCCGACAAGAAAAAACGCATTTTGGACCGTTTGACCGCTGCAGAAGGTTTGGAGCGTTTCTTGCACACGAAGTATGTGGGGCAAAAGCGTTTTTCTCTTGAGGGCGGAGAAAGTTTCATTGTGTCCATGGACGAGATCATCCAGCAAGCAGGCGTGATTGGTGTGAAGGAAGTGGTCATTGGTATGGCTCACCGCGGTCGTTTGAACGTGCTGGTGAACTCCATGGGTAAATTGCCCGCCGACCTCTTTGCCGAGTTCGATCACACGGCGCCTGAGGAGTTGCCCAGCGGAGATGTGAAATACCACCAAGGCTTCAGCTCCGATGTCAGTACAACCGGTGGCGCAGTGCATTTGAGTCTGGCTTTCAACCCCTCTCATCTGGAAATCGTCAACCCAGTGGTCGAAGGCTCTGTGCGCGCTCGCATGGACCGTCGAGGAGACCCCAAGGGTCAACAAGTCTTGCCCGTGCTCGTTCACGGTGATGCGGCCTTTGCAGGTCAAGGCATTGTCATGGAAACGTTGGCGTTGGCCGAGACACGCGGTTACTACACAGGTGGAACTGTCCACATCGTGATCAACAACCAAATTGGTTTCACCACCTCAGACCCCAGAGATTCACGCTCGACGCTTTACTGCTCTGATGTGGTGAAGATGATCGAGTCCCCCGTCTTGCATGTGAATGGGGATGATCCCGAGGCCGTGGCCTTGGCCACCCAATTGGCCCTTGAGTTCAGGATGACCTTCTCTAAAGATGTGGTGGTGGACATCATCTGCTTTAGAAAGCTTGGGCACAATGAGCAAGATACACCCAGCCTCACGCAGCCCTTGATGTACAAAAAGATCGCTGTGCATCCTGGAACCAGAAAGCTCTATGCGGATCGCTTGAGTTCACAGGGCTTGGGGGACTCCTTGGGCGACGACATGGTCAAAGCCTACCGCGCCGCTTTGGACGCAGGCAAGCACTCAGTTGACCCCTTGGTCACCAACTTCAGCAACCAGTTCACCGTGGACTGGTCGCCTTATTTAGGCAAGAAGTGGACCGATGCTGGCGACACCGCCATTCCTTTGACGGAATGGAAGCGTTTGGCCGAAAAAATCACAACGATCCCCAACACGGTCACGCCTCATCAGTTGGTCAAGAAGGTCTATGACGACCGCGCTGCCATGGGACGAGGAGACGTGCCGGTGGATTGGGGCATGGGCGAGCACATGGCCTTGGCCTCTTTGGTCTCCAGTGGGTTTCCTGTTCGCTTGTCGGGTGAAGATTGCGGGCGAGGCACCTTCACGCATCGCCATGCGGTGATCCATGATCAAAGCCGCGAGAAGTGGGACACGGGTTCCTACGTGCCGCTGCAAAATGTCTCAGACACGCAAGCACCCTTTGTGGTCATTGACTCTATTTTGTCCGAAGAAGCGGTTTTGGGTTTTGAATACGGTTACGCCTCCAACGATCCCAGCACCTTGGTGATTTGGGAGGCGCAATTTGGTGATTTTGCCAATGGTGCTCAGGTCGTAATCGATCAGTTCATCGCCTCTGGTGAAGTCAAATGGGGTCGTGTGAACGGCATCACCTTGATGTTGCCCCATGGCTATGAGGGCCAAGGCCCAGAGCACAGCTCAGCGCGTGTGGAGCGCTTTATGCAATTGGCCGCTGACACCAACATGCAAATCGTGCAACCCACCACTGCCAGCCAAATTTTTCACATTCTGAGAAGACAGATGGTGAGAAATTTAAGAAAACCTCTGATCATCTTTACACCTAAATCTTTGCTCAGAAACAAAGATGCCACCTCTCCCTTGTCCGAGTTCACCAAGGGTGGCTTCCAAACCATCATTCCGGAGAGCAAAGAATTAAAGAATGAAAAGGTCAAACGCATTGTGGTGTGTTCTGGCAAGGTCTATTATGACTTGGCCAAAAAGCGCGAAGAAAAGGGCATTGACGATGTGGCAATTTTGCGCGCTGAGCAACTCTATCCCTTCCCTCACAAGGCCTTTGCCAATGAGGTCAAGAAGTATCCCAACGCTGTCGAGATCGTTTGGACACAAGATGAACCGCAAAACCAAGGTGCGTGGTTCTTTGTCCAGCACT
Organism: uncultured Burkholderiales bacterium; assembly: GCA_903842945.1. GTDB lineage: Bacteria > Pseudomonadota > Gammaproteobacteria > Burkholderiales > Burkholderiaceae_C > Limnohabitans. Next base: position 4,443 of record CAIMNS010000039.1, on the reverse strand, counting down.
ACATCCATGAAAACATGACGGATGGGCAAAAGCTTGGCTATTCGGGCCGTGCTGCGTCGGCCTCTCCAGCCGTGGGCTACTCGCATTTGCACCAAGAGCAGCAAAAGGCCCTGGTCGAAGGCGCCTTTGGCAAGCTCAAGGGCTTTGTTTTGAACAAATGATCCCATTCAAAGTCAGTCCATTTTTAATATAAGAATTCTGAAAGTTAATCATGTCTATTGTTGAAGTCAAAGTACCCCAATTGTCTGAATCCGTGGCCGAAGCCACCATGTTGCAGTGGAAGAAAAAAGTGGGTGACGCCGTCACGGTCGATGAGATCTTGATTGAAATTGAGACCGACAAAGTGGTCTTGGAAGTGCCAGCTCCCTCCTCGGGTGTGCTCACTCAGATTCTTCAAATCGACGGCGCCACGGTGGTGGCCGAGCAACTGATCGCCAAGATCGATACCGCGGCCGTTGCTGGTGCGGTGACTGCACCTGCTAGCCCTGCTGCTGCACCATCACCTGCCTCTGTTGCTCCAGCCGCTTTGGCCCCCCAAGCCCCTGTTGGCGGTTCACAAAGTGCCGCTGGATTTGCCATGCCTGCAGCGCAAAAGATTTTGGCGGACAACAATCTCCAAGCTTCTTCCATTGCTGGCACGGGTCGAGACGGTCGCATCACCAAAGGCGATGCACTCCAAGCCGCTCAAGCGCCTAAATTCGCTCCCGCAGTTCAAGTGGCCAGCACGGCCAGCGCGCCACTGCCTCAAGTCATTGCACCTCGTGTGGACCTGGGTGAAAGACCCGAGCAACGGGTGCCCATGAGCCGACTCAGAGCGCGTGTGGCCGAGCGACTGATTCAATCTCAAGCCACCAATGCCATTCTCACGACCTTCAATGAGATCAACATGGCGCCCGTGATGGAAATGAGAAAGCGGTTTCAAGAGAAGTTTGAAAAAGAGCATGGCGTCAAAATTGGCTTCATGAGCTTCTTTGTCAAAGCGGCAGTTCATGCTTTGAAAAAATACCCCGTCTTGAACGCCTCTGTTGATGGCAATGACATTGTCTACCACGGCTTTTTTGACATCGGGATTGCGGTGGGTTCACCCAGAGGCTTGGTGGTCCCTATTTTGAGAAACGCCGATCAAATGAGCTTTGCCGAGATTGAGAAAAAAATTGCCGAATATGGCGTGAAAGCGCGTGATGGCAAGTTGGGCATTGAAGAGATGACGGGAGGCACCTTCTCCATCTCCAATGGCGGGGTCTTTGGCTCCATGTTGTCAACACCCATCATCAACCCACCTCAATCGGCCATCTTGGGCGTGCACGCGACCAAAGACCGTGCCGTGGTCGAAAACGGGCAAGTGGTGGTTCGACCCATGAACTACTTTGCCATGAGTTATGACCACCGAATCATCGATGGCCGTGAAGCTGTGCTGGGACTCGTGGCGATGAAAGAAGCGTTGGAAGATCCCGCTCGTTTGCTCTTTGATATCTAAAAGAAAGAGACCTCACGCGTCGCGCAGGGCTCTCTAGCGCACATGCACTCAGCCCAGAGGCTTGGGTGGTTGCTGTGCGGGTCTATGGGCTAGACCGCTTGTAGACCCTTGGGGCGTGTCAAGGGCAAGTGCAGGGCAAGTGGAGGGCAAGTGGAAGTCAAGTGAGGGGTTCAAGTTACGGTTCGTTTGAACCCATGTTTTAAAAGGTGAGGAGCTCTTGTCATGAGTCAACAATTTGATGTGATCGTTATCGGTGCTGGCCCTGGGGGCTATATTGCTGCAATTCGCAGCGCACAATTGGGTTTAAAAACCGCCTGTATTGATGCTTGGAGCAACGACCAAGGCGCCCCAGCGCCTGGTGGCACGTGCACCAACGTGGGCTGTATTCCCTCCAAGGCCTTGCTGCAGTCCTCTGAGCACTTCGATCATGCCCAGCACCAATTTGCGGATCATGGCATTGAATTCAAAGCACTGAGCTTGGATTTGGCCAAAATGATTACTCGCAAAGATCAAGTGGTCAAACAAAACAACGAAGGGATCTTGTATCTCTTTAAGAAAAACAAAGTGAGCTTCTTTCATGGCACGGGCGCCTTTGCCGGTGCGCTCGATCAAGGCTACGCTGTGAATGTGAGCCCTGTCAAGGGCGGTGAGCCCACGCAGTTGAGTGCCAAGCACGTGATCATTGCAACGGGCTCCAAAGCCCGTGAGTTGCCCGGTGCGCCTTTTGATGAAAAGATGATTTTGTCCAACGATGGCGCATTGAACATCAGCAAGGTGCCCAAGAAGTTGGCCCTGATTGGGTCGGGCGTCATCGGCTTGGAGATGGGCTCTGTTTGGCGTCGTCTAGGTTCAGAAGTCACCATCCTTGAAGGCTTGCCCACATTTTTAGGAGCGGTCGATGAGCAAATTGCACGCGAAGCGCACAAAGCTTTTACCAAGCAAGGTTTAAAAATCGAACTGGGTGTGAAGGTGGGTGAGATCAAAGCCAACGCCAAAGAGGTCAGTGTGGCCTACACGGATGCGAAAGGTCAAGCACACCAATTGGTGGCCGATAAGTTGATTGTCTCCATCGGTCGTGTACCACAAACAGCTGGTTTAGGCCTGGACACCATCGGCTTGAGCGTTGATGAAAAAGGGGCGATTCCAGTTGACGACTTGTGCCGCACCGCCAAGCCCAATGTTTGGGCGCTAGGCGATGTGGTCAGAGGCCCCATGCTTGCGCACAAGGCCGAAGAAGAGGGGGTTGCCGTGGCTGAGCGCATCGTGGGTCAGCATGGACACGTCAACTTCAACACCATTCCCTGGGTCATCTACACCTCACCCGAAATTGCATGGGTTGGTCAAACTGAGCAACAACTCAAAGCCTCTGGGCACGCCTACCGTGCAGGTACTTTTCCGTTTTTAGCCAACGGTCGCGCCAGAGCTTTGGGCGACACGACAGGCATGGTGAAGGTCTTGGCCGATGAAAAAACCGATGAAATTTTAGGTGTTCATATCATTGGCCCCATGGCCAGCGAGTTGATCAGTGAAGCCGTGGTGGCCATGGAATTCAAGGCCTCCAGTGAGGACATCGCTCGTATCTGTCATGCACACCCATCGCTCAGCGAAGCCACCAAAGAAGCCGCGTTGGCGGTGGACAAAAGAGCGCTCAACTTTTAATGCTTCTTTCATGTCCAAGGTCTTAGCTTTTTATGAAGAGCAGTTAAAGCTCAAAGGTTTTCAGAGTGACCCCGCCCAGCTAAGGGCCATCGAAGCTTTACAGCGTTGCTCGGATCAATGGGAGCAGCACGAGTCGGACCGCAGCTCATGGCTCAAGTCCATGTTTAAAAAATCCGAGGTCCCTAAAGGCGTCTACCTCTACGGTGGCGTTGGCCGAGGAAAAAGCTTTTTGATGGATTGCTTTTTTGCCTGTGTGCCGGTTCAAAGAAAGACACGTCTGCACTTTCATGAGTTCATGCGTGAGGTGCATCACGAGCTCGCTGCTTTGCAAGGCACGGTGAACCCTTTGACTGTCTTGGGTCAACAGATCTCCGAGCGTTACAGCTTGATTTGTTTTGATGAATTTCATGTGGCTGACATCACCGATGCGATGATTTTGCATCGCTTGCTGGACGCACTTTTTGAAAACGGCGTGGGCTTTGTGACCACCTCCAATTTCAAGCCCAGTGATTTGTACCCCGATGGTCTTCACCGGGATCGAATTTTTCCAGCCATTGATCTCCTGAATGACAAGCTGGAGGTGTTGAATGTCGATCATGGTGTGGACTACAGGCGGCAAACCCTGGAGCAAGCCGATTTGTATTTAAGTCCCAATGGCGAGCGCGCCAATGCGATCATGATGCAGACGTTCCAAAAGCTCAGTGGAGCCACCCAAGACAACCCCCAGTTGAACATCGAGTCCAGACAAATCACCGCCTTGCGACGCGCCTCAGATGTGGTTTGGTTTGATTTCAAAACACTTTGCGCGGGCCCTCGTTCGCAAAACGATTACTTGGAGTTGGCGAGTCGTTTTCAGACGATTTTTTTAAGCGATGTGCCACAAATGTCTCCCGAGATGGCCTCTGAGGCCAGGCGATTCACATGGCTTGTGGATGTGATGTACGACAGGCGCGTGAAGTTGATCATGTCAGCCGAGGTGCAACCCGAGGAACTGTATCTGAAGGGTACACTTGCACATGAATTTCCCAGAACCATCTCTCGCTTGAAAGAAATGCAGTCCAAAGAGTTTTTGAGTCTTGACAGGCGAGATGTGGACACAGCCTTGGTTTGACACTTTCAACGAGACAAGACTTCTTTGCAAAAAAAATCACCTGCTTGGGTCACCCGTTGCATGCCCATTTGGAGTCGATCGATGCTTTTTCTTCGGTGGGGTGTTGTTGTGTTGGGGCTTTGGGTCGGGGGCCTTCTCGCTCAAACCCTGCTCACGGCAGATGGTGCGACGCGTGTTGACGCCCCTTCAAGAGAGA